>PLDF01000282.1 GCA_003135055.1 Bryobacterales bacterium
GCAGGCTTACCGAAAGGACACTGTAGTCCTCAGTAATAGAGGCCCGGTACTGTTTGATTGCGGCATCATCCCAAATCGCACGGATCGATTCATCGAGCGACTGTCGAACATCTTCCTTCTGAATCTTGGCAAGCGCTGCCAACGCATCGGCAACATGATCGACCGCATCAAGTTGACGTTTAATGGCCGCGCCTTTTTCGTTTTGAGTCTCAAGTGTTCTGATCTTGCGCTTAACGTCCACTTGCTGTTCCTCATTTTGGGCAGCATCGCGTTGACACACTATCAGTTCGGCCTTCGTGTCCTCACGCTGACGTTGAAGTTTCTTTAGACTTTCATGTAGGCGGGACGCGTCCTCTCCGTGGGTTGGATCACCTAGTTTTTCTTGAATCAAGGCCAGGCTGCTTCGAATCGACTTTCGGGCGCTCAATAATGACTGCATGTCAACGCCGAATTGAGCTGCGGAACCACGATATTCGTTACGGCGTTCCCTCAAACGGCCAATGGCTGCAGCAGTATAGGAGATATGCTCCTCGAGATCAGCCAAACCAGTTTGGTCTCTCCAGCTCAGTAAACGAGTGTGTTCGGGCGTTCCACTACGAATCTCAGTACCGCAAATGCACACCTTTCCCGCGAGAAGATCGTCCACAAATTGGGGCTTAATCTTCGCGGGTATATCGCCGCGGCGTCTGGCCTCGACTATCAGCGTTTCGGTGTCACTCAGAATGCCTTCCGCAAATGCCAGGAAACCACTCTTAGAAAGACTCGCGGCGAACCGACGCTTGGCCTCCACTATGTCGATGCCATTTTTGGTCTCGTCCGCCCTGAGACGATCTCGCTCTTTGGTAAGGTCAGCCAGCTGTTGGATCTTTTCTTGTTTACTCTCGATATCGCCTATTTCGATGCCCAGCGCCTGCAGGTTCTTTTGATGTGTCTCAGACTGTGAGTCGATCTCCTCTCTGGCCTGCTCTAGGTCCTGAAGATCCTTTGCAACCCGCTGTAACTCTGCGTCTCCGAGCTGCTGAAGGGCCGCTGTAAGATCGCGCTCCACCTGCGTCCTCAGGTGCCTCTCGCCTCGTTCGAATATGGCAATGTCCAGAAGCGTCTTGACCCCCTTCTCCACGGAATCGTAGGCGTCTTCTCCCGCGATTCGCTCGACTCTTTCACCGTTGAAGAAAAAGAATGGGTAAAGTGCGTTGGGCAAGAATTGTGAAATCCGCTTTTGAAGCTTTGCTTCATTTTCTTCGACGCCAACCAGCTCACCTGCGTCGTTTGTGTGGAATAGATCCAGGGTGTCCGACTTGGTTCGAAGTTGTGTTGCGCCCTCCTTAACACTTACGCGCGCTCGTCTCACTCGATATCGACCATCAGGCCGATCGAAAACGAGAGAAACCGAGACCGTTATCTCTGCTCCGATGGGGGCCTCCGCAATGGCGGCCTCATTCTCAAGCTTGTCGTCAGCTTGGAAGTCGGGAGTCGTAGTCCCATACAAACACCACACGAACGCGTTCAACAGCGCAGTTTTCCCCGAGCCGTTATAACCGTGAAATACTGTCACAACCCGCTTCGGGTCATCTCCGGTCGCAAAGTCGCACGATTGCGCACCGTAGAACTGCCGAAAATTGTGTAGTGCCATCGATATGAGCTTCATACGATAACCTTCCTGATTTCCGCGATGATGTCCTGCCTAACCTGTGGTTTCTCAAGGTAGAGATTCTCCTGCTCTAGCTTCAACACAGTGTTCAGAAGCTTTCTTTCCGGCTCGGTCAGACCGAACAAGATCCGCTTGATCTGCTCTGCCATTTGCTCTCGGGACTGAGTTGCCACAATATTTATCTCCATTCATCGATCAAGTTGAAGTGCCTAACGAAATCTCTCAGCGCTGTCCGAGCCACTGGGGCGTTCTCCGCTAGTGATGCAAATTGCTGTGCGCGTTTCATCTGATTAGCGAAGAGCCCTCGCGCTACAGCATACTCCGCGGACTCGGGCGGCACGTCTGATAGCCGGGGCGAGGTAAAGTAGTCGTAGATTTCGGCGCGCCGCTTGCCAGGAAAACGTCTCAACAACCTGCCCCGACGCTGGATAAACTGTCTGGGATTTGTGCTACTTGCGAGTAGGAACGCAACCCTCGTCGCCGGCACGTCTACACCCTCGTCCAGACAGCGGATTGCAACCAGAACCTGGATGTCTCCGCTCGCGAATTGTTGAAGGACCCGCTGTCGACGGTCTGGTGATGTTTCGGCCGTGTACTTGGCGCAAGTCATCCCCAGGTCTCGGCCAATCATCCTGACGGTTTCATCCACCTGCCTAACGGTGGTCGCAGCCTCTCTGCCTTCCACTTGCCCATCGCCACAGTAAACTAGAATGTGCGTATCCCTCCGCCTTGACTGAAGATCGAGGGCTAGTCTCGGAAGCTTTTCTGCCGCGGATGCAAGAAGGCGCGCCCGCTTGATTAAGAGCATCTTGGCGGGTTCGCTCATGGGAGCATCGTCATCGCCCGCCATGTACCGAGACAACATTCGAGTGAGGTTGATATACTCTTCGAACTCGTCATCGCGGAGGTCAACAAGCACCGGAAAGTAGCGGTACGGTGTCAGAATGCCCTCCTTGATTGCTTCGTCAAGGCCGTACTGAAAAACAGTAGGCCCGAAATACTCCTGAATTCGCCGAGTACCGTCGTCATCCCTCCAACGTTCCGGTGTGGCGGAGAGCCCGACGCGATATGTAGCCTCAACCGGAAGCGCGTCTGAGATCGCCGCGGTGCCAAAATTGTGCACCTCATCGCCGATGACAAGGAGGGGCTTCCTAATTCGGGCGATAGACGCCTGGAAGAGTGGTGACATCAGCGTGTTTGGGGTGGTAGCGATACTTAGCACGTGGCGAACCTCAGTATTCAGAGCATGGACGCCGACTTGTACCTCATCCCGCCACGTCAGAGACGATTCAGCACACCGAATTGGGTCCAGACCAAAACTGGAAGCTACCTGGCACCACTGGTCGACCAAATGAATGTATGGAGCGACGATTAGCACAGCCATACCAGGGCCGATACCGTCGTACAATCGTGATGCCAATGTCAGGGCGGTTATCGTCTTTCCTGCTCCGGTAGCCATTTCGAGGATGCCGTGCCCTCCGGCGGACGCCCACGCCGCGATCGCATTTTCCTGATGCTCAAACAGCTTGAGATCGTGCGGGGGAGCGAGGATTTCCGGTTGCCAGGCTACAACGCTGTGAGGCTCGACCGAGATTGCGCCATCAATCCCGTCGCATCTCGCCTTTAAAACGCCGTCTTTGAGGGCCTGAGCGAGATCTCTGACGAGAAGGCTGGGTGTGTCATTGCTCCAAAGTTCTCGAAACTGGAGCTCCAGGCGCCGTACTTTGGACCGCTCAGCGTCAAGGCGCCAGCTACGGAACAAATCGACTCTTTCAAAATTTTCCAACCAAGCAGATCTCGATTCGTTAGCACTGCCACTGAAGGCCAGGACGCTTCCCTCCGGGTCGCGGAAAATGCCGAGTTTCTCATGGAACAGTCGATCCTCGGCGGGTGGCGCACCGGTCGCCACGCGAAGCCTAAGCAGTCCCCGAGCAACCAAGGAAGACAAGAACTGGCCGGGAAGTCCAGCACGTAGTAGTTCAGAAGGCCGGCGCTTCTCTTTGAGTATCCGAGGCCTATCAATGACACCATCGGCGAGCGCGGTGATATCACGTTTCTCGAGAAAAGGAGAGCAGACCAGCCGCATCACCCCGCCGCGGTCAAAGAATTGGCCGAACTCGTCTTGTGCCGTGAAGAAGACGGAGCTCGAAAAGTACGCCGCGGCGCGATCGTAGCTACTGGCGAACTGCAAGATGTGAGCGAAGAAGTCCACTGCCAGACAATGGGCAGAACTGCGGTATTCGTCACTCAGCTGTAGCGTCACCAAGGTCTCCATTCAGGTCCGGGCTACCAGCATCGTTAATCTTCTGTTCCGGCAGAGCATCATACGAACCCTACTCCCTGATGATTCTGCCTAGCAGCTCTTCCATTAGAGCATCCCCGACCCTTCCATCATTGTCCTCTGTAGGCACCTCTTCGGAATAGTCGGTCGATATTTCGACCTGCTGAAGCTCAATGCACTGATCAGGGTACAGTCGGTTCATGTCCCATTCAGTAATCCACCGTTTTATGAACTGACGCATCCTGGTTGAGCTGAGACGAGGCGGGCTCGCAACATCACGCGGTGCACATGAGTAGGCGTCGGCGTACAGACGTTTTACCGTCTCATACAGCGTGGATATTTCAGAGTCGCTGGGACCACGCACGAGAACGCCGCTTTTCTTGAGAGCCTTCATGCCGAGAGGTGCCAGGCGGACGAGGTCCTCCTCACCAGACCGCCTCCGGTCCCTCAATAGGGCCGGCACCACCCTTGCATCCCCCTTTTCTTCCAAGACCGCAGCTTCAAAATCATCCGTCACAGCAAAAACAGTAACCAAGCCCGGACAGGTGAATGTCTCTGATGATCCCCCAAATCGTGCCAGTTCGGCATATGACTTGGCACGCTGGAGCAAACTGTAACAGCCGATTAACTCAATCTCGTCGACAAGCAAGACCCATCCAGCGAATCCTGCAGAACGAATCAATCGAGCAATGAACTGGAAGCGTTGAAGGCCCAACTCCTTCAGCGTCACAATCTCGAGGGTTTTCCCTGCGTCTATCTGTAAGCGACGGAGGCAGTCACGAATCGCTGCCGAACCGATCGGGTCTCCTGTCCAAAACTGCAACATCCTGTCCTGCATTTCTGCGTCAGCTTTCGCCGATTCGAAGATTTGCAGACTAGCCCCTAACCGTCCGTCCACGCCAGACAACCGCGTCCAAGAACGGAGGTCCCTGTACGTCGTGCTCGCTCGATTGACCCGACGAGCTGCCTCTTTAATGCCATTTCCGACGCGATCCGGAATTACGGCGAAATCAGCTGCAGCACGAAACAGCTTCACCGGGTCGTGCAGTGGAGTCTCTTTGTTAATCGTCACCTTACTACAGACGAAATTCTGTTTAAGGGCGCAGCGATTCAAAAACTCAAGGGCGTGTGATTTGCCAGCCCCAAACCCTCCCTTGATGATCAGCCCGGAGGGGCACGTTGAACTCGCCGCCAGGCGGGACAAGAACTGCTTTTGAACCTCCGGCTGATGGCAGCCTAAAGCCTCGACTGCCTGCCCGTTGGGAACTCCGCAACGGAGCGCCTCAATCACCCTTCGTGCGTCTGTCATACATTAGGACCAAGGACCTTAGCGCGCATCAGAACCGGACCAGTGGCGCCAGGAGATTGGGATGTGATCTCGCTCTAACGTCGTCGACTAGTCGCATCTTCAATGCTTGATAACGGTCTAGTCCGCGGGCTGGGTCAGAAGTCAGCTCGGGTGGTGCCCACACCACTGCGAACACTCCTTCCCACGCGCCTTGCTCGTCTACCAGCTGGCGAAGCATTTCATACAAATCGACGACGGCAGCCGGAGTGTAGTAGTTTCCCGAAACTCGGGCAGCGAACCTGTTGGACTCCAGATACCGGCAAATATCGAGGGACAAGAACATGCCTCGGTAACCACACTTTCGGACCATATGTGCAAGCGAGGCTAAGAGGAAACGAGCATTGTGGCGTGCTACTCGCTGGAAAATGCCAGCAGCCTTTAACTCTGGCAGGCTCACCAGCTCGCCCCGTAGCCACCGAATGACTACCGGTGCATGAGGGCTTGCTGGCCCGTCGTTCTGCTGGATTTGTCCTAGGCACAAGGTGAGGAAAGTAGCTTTAAACTCGCGACTCATCGCAGGGTCGTCAACGAGATCGGATCGAAGAAAGCTATAGAGCTGATCAGCGAGGAGGCTTCGCGCTCGTCCGGCTGCCCGGGAAAGTTCTTCGAGGTCAAGTGGGAACTGCACTGAGTCCGAGATGTCCAGCTTTCGCAAACATTCTTTCAGATAATTGCTAGCAAGGTCTGTCCAATCAATCTGACGCGCCAATTCATGGAACAGCAGCTGAATGAAGTGCAGCTTGGTTGACCGAGCGTCGAGCGATATAGGGAGCAGACCCTGAACGTTTGCTGTGCCGTTCAGGGCTGCAGCTAGATCAGCGCGCGCTCTCGTACCTGAGATGATGACAAATTTGATAGCGGAGCCGCCCTCGGTGATGTAGCCGTCGAGGTAGTCTGATTGGATAATCTCAAGCCACCGTCGTGTCATCGCTTTGCTCCCCTGTCGAGGCCACTCGGAAAGAAACTGCAAAATATCGGATCTCTTCGCCAGATTCGCTGATTACTGAGAAAATACCCGATGATCCGCGCGTGCCCGTGCTCGCAGGTAACGAGAGCACTGCGCCATCTCGGGTCCGCTGAAGGCGACTTCGATCAAGCCGATACACGTCCATCCCGAAATCACTTAGGCTGTAGTCCTTCGATGCTTGTGGCAGGAGCGTAAGGAGGCTGTAAACCTGGGATAGTGGAACGACTGCCCCGATTCTGTCAATACTTGAATTGATACTGTTGGTAAGGACGCGATATGCTGAAAAGAGTACTTCCAGGAATGCTGCTTCGGTAATTCGACCAGCTTCGTTCTGGAGGCGCTTCAGTTCTTGTACGACAACTTGGGGACGAAGGCGAGCGTCACGCCGCTTCCCTATAATTAGGCACTTTTTCTGCGCGTTGACCCTGACAGTGGTGGGATAGCTGAACAGGCAATCCGCTCCCTTGATCACACGAACTCCAGCGACGCCGGCGGCTTCGGATATCTCATCTAAGTACGCCTCCGAGGCAAGATATCCCTCCTCATCAAACTCTTCTGTCTTGACCTTCTTGGAGATATTGCCGAGGTCTTCAAGACGGTCATTGAGCTCCGCCAAATGACGGTGGACCTGATTGAGGTCGCCAGTTCGGGACGCCTTGCGCAACCCCTTGACAATGGTTCCAAGATCGCGAGTGTATTTCGCGGCCTCGTCCGCCGCTGCATCGATGGTGGTGAATCTCTGTTCGAGCATGTCTAAGTGTTCATCAGGAACGTTCTACAGAAAGTTTTCAGGACCTGCAATCATCACGCGTCGCCGAATTAAATCCAGAAGTTCTAACTGCACGCAAAAGATCCTGGAGATCGGCTTTTTTGAACAGTCGGTATCCGTTTAGTGGGTGCCTATGCATTACAATCTTCCCTTGCCGCCCCCAGTTTCGCAGCGTGGCTTCAGAAACGCCGACCAGCCGCGCAGCTTCCTTGATCTTCAGGTAATCCCGAAGGTTATCTTCCACTTGGGTTGTCCGAGCGCCAGCGTATCAAACCTTACAAAACCTTGCAAGGCCCAGGGGTACTAAGAGATCGCCATTTCCGGATAGCACAGGGTCGGAAGAGCAGGCTCGTTGCCAACATTTGTTATTGCTACCGCACGCATATTCAGTCGTGTACCGCGCGGTTCGACGGTCCAGAAACGCAACCGGCGAACCGGTCCCAAGGCGCCAGTCGAAGTCCGCAGGCAACTGTTCAAAACTGAAGACCAGATCGGGACGGCCGGCGAATTTCGTGGAGATCAGATCCGCCAGCCCACGATTTACTTCCTTCTGAAAAGCGAGCAACGAACCCGGCACAGAGCTCGCAACAGGCACGACGACTCTCAAACGGATGCGTGTAGCCGATAGCAAAGGATCATGCGGATCGTACCCTAGCCGGTCGCGATTTTCCCGTGAAAACACGTAAATCAGGCCGTATCGGCGGCGATGCCCAGCCGCATAGGGTCGGTGCTTTGATTCGTGTTACGTCAATGCTTTATATTCGTTCAGCTTAACCTCTTGGTCGGTCCGTTGAAACTTCTGCATTCACAATCGCGAATAGCAAACCTCCTCAAATAAAGGATCACGCCTCTCGCCGTTCTCGGCGTAAGGCGTTGCCGGAGGTACTAACGAATCCGCTAAAACAGATCGAGGCGTTTCTTCATGAAGGCGTCGGATCTACGCCCATACCACCTCCCTAGAAGCCGTCTCGGTGGCCCCCTCCTCCACCGCCCGGCAATAGACGTTCACCAGCCGCATCTGCTCGATGGAAGAGCAGCGTGTGTTCACGAGCGCCGGCGATGCCACGACAATGGCCAGTGTCTCCGCACGCGAAATCGCCACATTCAGGCGGTTGCGGTTAAACAGAAACTCGATCCCCCGCGGCGAGGAGTCCCCGCTCGATGCGCACATAGAGAATATGACAACCGCGGCCTCCTGTCCCTGGAACTTGTCGACGGTGCCGACGCGGATAGGTGCGAGGCGCCGGGTGAGGCGCCGGACTTGAAGATTGTACGGCGCGACAACCAGGATGTCGCTGGCAACGATCTGTCGGACCCCGCCACCCTTTGTCCGTAGGCGCAAAGCCAGCAGGTCGCGCACCAACCCTGCGATCCGGTCCTCCTCCTCAGCGCTTTCGTAAACATTGCAATCATGTGCCACGGGCACATAGATCAGCCCTGCCGGGCACGTCAACCATGCAGGGGCGTCCGCGTCGCCGTCCAGAACACGTTCCGCGGTATGCGCCTCACAGCCCAGTCGATCTTCATACACTGCGCCGGAGATGAAGCGGCAGAGATTCGGGTGAAGGCGCCAGGTGCGGGGCAGGAAGATCCCGAAATCCGGCGGGATGGTAGCGTGCTCCTGCAACAGATATTCAAGCGTGGACCGGCCACTTTCCCCAGGGTGCGAGCCCTGGATCGGCTGGCCCAGTTGCATCTGGTCTCCTAGCAGCACCAGGTTCTTCGCCGCGGGCCCCATGGCGACCAGATTGGCCACTGAAACCTGCCCGGCTTCATCCACGAAGAGGTAGTCCAGAGTGCCTTCCGCAGCCCTGTCGATGAACGCGAAGACCGTACCGCCGATCAGCATCGGCAACGGATTTTCCTGGTACAACTCGCGGCCCGTCGCGACGTTCGGAAAATCCGCGGGAAGGCCCGCCATATCTTCTTCTTCCTTGCAGACCTTGACTGCATCGGGATGCAGACCCACGGCGAGCGCCGCCTGCCAGGTTTCGGCAAGGAGGACGTTGATGGCCCGATGACTATTCGAAGTGATCCCGATGCGCTTGCCGGCGCGCAACAACGCTGCGATGATACGCGCGCCAGTGTACGTTTTGCCGGACCCAGGAGGCCCTTGCAGGCATAGGGCGGTTCCGCGCATGCCGAGCACCGCGTCGATAGCGCCTTGCAGCAGGTCCCCATCGGCGGGGATGATGGACCCTTCTGCATTCCGAAGAAGGCGCGGACGGCGGCGGTACAAGAAATCCTCTACCGCACCAGGCAGCCTCCCTGTATCGCGCCAGCCGCGCACGACTCGCTCCACGGCGGGGCTCAGAACCTTACCGAGCATCAGCTCATCCGGCGCCAGGCTCAGGCGGTCTGGTGGAACACCTTGTTGGCAGCTAACCTTTAATACCGCTAGCCCGGCATCCAGGTCCAGTTCACTCACAGTAGCGTTTTTCTCCCAATCATGGGTGAACAGACACTTGGCGCCCGCCCGCACTTTGGTCTCCTGGCGAGCATCGAACGCGTACTCGTATTCAAAAGACCGCTTGACCTTTTGCGGTGGGCGGGCGGTTCGCTGCAGTCCCCCCAGGCAATCCGGATCGTCGATAAGCTCGTTCTCCTGCATCGCCATGCGGTCGAACCGCCGCCACCAGATGGGCTTTTCTTCCCGTCGGTGAAACTCCAGCAGATGGGCCAGCAGTTCCTTCACGCGAAGGAGGTCTCCCGCTTCGCCTACCGGCCGATCGTCTGGAATCTCCGCGAGGATTGCCAGCGCAAGGGCGTGCCGCCTCTCGTTATCGGTGTGTGCCTCTACTGCAACATCCGGGATATCCACGGTCCGTACTGCCGGCACGATTCCGGAGTCGCCCTGCCGCTGCCAAAGCCAGGCCGCCAGTTCTGCGGTTGAGCGGCAGTCCTGTTCGTTGTAATCGCGGATCTGCTTCAAGATCGGCGAGCGTTCAGGTGTGTCGCCATCCTGCGCAATCAACCAACGCTGGTAAAACACAATGGACTCGCCGGCCGAAGCGACGTCACCTTGCCGCCTGCCCCGGTATAGATGTTCTATGTACTTTAGCGAATAGGACGGCTCGCCGACCATCACTCCCTGGCGCACCACGCGATAGAGGTCGACAAAGACCTGGCCGTGGAGGAGATCGTCCACTTCTTGCTCGCAGACGCCGTACTTACCCATGAGCCGCCGGAGAGCCGTGACCTCGTAGTGATTGTAGTGGTAGATGTGCAAAGTGCGGTCTTCTTGCCAGCGCCCGTGTACCCAATGAACAAACGCTTCGAAGGCGCGCTTCTCCTCGGCGGGGCTGTGGGCCCACCAGTCGCCGAACCGTAGTTCGCCTTCTTCGTAAAAGCACGCGCCGAAGAGATATTCCCTCCCGTCGTCGATCAGCGGGAAGCCTTCCATGTCAAGGAACACATCAGACTTGGATGGCGGCGGCAGCAAGTACAGCCCGCGCGGGCCGTCGGTTTGATCTGGCGTCAGCAGCTCGTACGCGGGGACAGCGGCGCCGCGTGAGGCAACTTGCAGGGCCGCCTGGCGCTGGAGTTTGCGAAACGTAGCATCGTTCAGATGGGACACATGTGTGCCATCCGGCGCCTCGGCCAACCGGGCGACAGTCGCGAAACCCGCAGCCCGGAGCTTCTCGATCTGGCTCGAGCGGATGTCTGCGACGAGCGCCAGGTCGTCCCGGGCGGTCAGTTCCCGCTCGGCATACCCCGACCAGCGGCCGAGGTCCGCTAGCGAAGGGATCTCGGGTTGATGCCGGGAGTCGAATGCGCGCTGCTGGTCGAGGAAGGCATCCTTCAGTGCACGATAATAGTAGAAGAAATCATCCGTGCGGAACACCGTTGGTTGGGCATCGGTCACCCCCAAGACCACCCGCAGGTGCTGCGGCCGCACCCCCTGAGCACGTTCCAGCATCTCGGCATAGCAGCAGAGCTGTACCAGGAAATACGGCTTCGTGTGGCGGGCCAGCTTGGTGTCCCACGCTTCATACGACCAGGCGCCCAGATCGGACGGAGATTCCACGCGTACCAGGAAGTCGGGATACCCTGCGAATTCGTCACATGCCAGGTACCCCTGGTAGATGATCTCCTCGCCGCGGCGCATGGCCGCCAGAGTAGAGTCCAGGTGGTCCTGGCTGCCGCTCAGGTCGCACAGCCGTCTATCTTCTGCTGCCAGCCGGCCCACAAACGCGCGCTCGTGCTCCAGGCCTTTGTTCTGGATAATCTTGTCCTCTTCGGTATCCGGGTCGGGCTCAATCGCGCCTGGACATTCCTTGTAGAATCGATCCATCCAAGTGACAAACTCCGAGCCCATGAAGTTGATCAGGTCGGAGGGGGAGAACAGCAGCCGTGAGCCGTCTTTCCTCACGCCTGAGCCTCCGTGCTCACCGCGATTTCCGCTAACTTATCCATGGATCTTGACACGGCATGGGGAAGCTCCAGATAGCGGCCAGGGTGGCAGGTCAGGATCAAGAACTGCAGGTGGGCGGATTTCTCGGTGATCAGTTCCAGGACGCGCGCCAACCGGTCGGTATCCGTGTTCACGAGCGGATCGTCGAGAACAAGCACCTGCCGCTCTTTCTCCGCCAGGACTTCCGCCAGAGCCAGGCGGGTGGCAAAGTAGATCTGCTCCTGCTCGCCTGCGGACATCTGGTCCACCGTTGCGTTTGCACTGCAACCTTGCGGCTGTACGGATTCGAGTGCCATGCCCTCGCCAAGCTGAACACGCGCCAGCGGCCGGCCCGAGATACGTTCCAGGAGAACCGTTGCCCTCGCCTCCACTGGCGCGGCAATACCGATTAGGGCCTTTGCCTTGGCTTCATCGAGGGTCGTCTTCAGGCGCTTCATGGCTTCCAGGCGAAGCGTCTCGACGGCCGTATCGCGTTCCAATTGGCGGACCCGCTCCTCCGCCGACGCCAGGCTGGTGTAAGGCCCTTGCAGGAGTATGGCGCGGACGGCAGCTTCATCCTGTTGGTACGCTTCCCGCGCCTTTTGAATCTCGCCTTCCAACGTCGCGATCTGTTCGCGGCTCGCGGCCGCACGCTCGGGAGCGTCGGCCGGCAATTGACCGAGAGCCTTGTCGATATCGTGGAGGGCGTCCTCCGCGGTTTCACAATCCCGGCGTCTGTCGGCGAGCTTCTCCTGACGCTCTTGGATTGTCAGCCCGTCAGCCTCCAGCAGGGCGAGCGTGCTCTTCGCCTCCGCGAGCGTGCTTTCGTTGACGGCGCAGGCATTTGCAGTTGTGGCTGCCAGGGATTCGGCCCTCGCGCACAGGCGCTCCGCATTCTGCCATTCGGCTCGCGCCTCGTTCTGTGCGTTCTCCATTTGCACCTTGAGGGAGCCGATTTCTGCCCGAAGTGCCTCGACATCTGGCAAGTTCTCTCCCCAGGAAGGTTCCATTCCCAACAGTTCGTCACGCTTGGCCGCCATTTTACTAAGACGGTCTTCCAGTTCATCCAGGGCGTCATTCCCCAGCGCCGCCGTGTACCCAGCCTTCGCGCCGAGCAGATCTGGGACAATGCCCTCCCGATGATTTACCCGGTCTTCCAGTTCCTGCCATGCGGAAACACCAAAGAGAGCCAGCATCTCGCACAATCGCGTTCCGGCCTTGTCCTGCTTGGAGCGCCATTCGGCGGCATTACCGGTAGGGCCCGTGACACGGAAGGTGGCAAGTCCCGGCATGGCAACGGCGAAAGCGCCGTCGCCACGCGCCGAAAATGTCTGCCCCGCCGCAAGGTGGACTTCGCCGGCAGGTTCGCCGGCAATGACGTTCGCCGTGAGCTCAGCTTCCGCTACGATTTCGAGCCGCAGGGCGAGCGCTTCGACCCGCAACCTGGCTTCGTCGAGATCGCGCCCGGCGGACTGAATCTCCTTCCACCTTGAATGGGCCGGCGCGTTCAATGCTGCAATCTCGGCTTCCAGGCTGGCTTGAAGTTTCGCCGCTCCCCGTGCGCGCTCCAGGCGGACACCGATCGCCTCAAGTTCGCTGCCGAGTGAAACAAACGCCGCGGCGCGCTCGATTCTCGATTCCATTTGCTGAAGCTCCAGCGCTGGACTGCAGGCCAGCTCCCATGCCTGTTGCGCGGCGGCCGCTTGCTGTACTTGCGTGTTCCGCGACTGCCTTGCATCAGCCGCCTCCTTTTGCAGGCGTGGCCGGTCCTCCTGGCAAGAACGCTTCTTGTTGTTGCACTCGAGGATGCGGTCGATCTCGGCGCGCATCTGATTGTATCGGGCGGTGACTGCCTCCAGCCGACTCACTGCCGGAACACGCCGGCTACGAAGCGCGAGCACCTCTTGAGCAATGGCCTCCAGAGGATCGTGCTCCGCCCTGGCAAGACGGAGGACTTCCTGCGTTCCCTGCGAGCGCGAACGCTCCTCGCGCGCGGAAGATTCCAGCTTAGCCACCTGCGCCATCAGCGCGACGCACTTGGCCAAGTCCTCCTGAGCCTTTTCCAACGCATCCTGCGACTCCGTCAGCTTGCCCTTTTTCGGCTTGCCGCCCGGAGTCCACACGGAAAGATACTTCTTATTGACGAACCGCTCGAACGCAGCGCCGCCGGCCCCGGAGACCTGCGCGCCCAGCATCCCGCGGATATCAGAAAGTGCGTCACCGCTCAACGCCGGCAGGTCCTGCTTGCCTTGTGGGCTGCACAGGACGGAGAAGAGGCCCATCCGGTCACCCGGTTTGTCCTTCGCCTTCGTGGGCTGGCTGCGCAGCATCTCGCGCACCTGGTCGTCCGCCGCCTTTCCTTTGGCTATAGTGTCGTAGACCCCATCTGCCCGCTTACGCTCCAACACCGCCTTGGGTGAATCCAGGAACGTCTTGGCGATCCGGTAGTCGGCGGCGGCATGGCTGAATTCAACCGTGATGATTGGGGCTAGGGCTGTCTCACGCGGGCGCATCTCTTCCGCGCTGGCGCCGGAGGTATTGTGACTCTCCACCAGACACCGCTCGATGGCTTCCACCAGCGTGGACTTGCCAACGCCGTTCGGCCCTTCCAGCAGGTTGGGGTAGTTTGGATCGAATTCCACATGCCACGGACCGCGGATTCCCTTGTAGTTTTCGACGTGAACCGAATGAAGAATCATTAGACCGCCTCCCTCCACAACCGTGCGAACTCCATCAGGGCCGCTGCTGCAACCGCATCGGGCGGCTCTCCGCTTGCTTTCCCGAGCAGATCCCGCGCGGCGTCCCGGAGATAGCCGTTGGGCAAATGCTCGAACCACTCTGGTCCGCTCTCGTCGGCTACCAGGCGGTCCATCTCCACGCGTCCGAACAGGAACCGTCCCTCAATGATCTCCATCGCCTTGCCCAAGGCCTCATGATCGTGACCAAAGAGTGTTCCTTCCAGAACGCAATCCACCAGCGTGCGCTCCGGCGCCGGCAGTGCATCCAACTCCGCCGCCAGTTTTCCGATCTCGCCAGGCTGCTCTATTTTGCGGCGATACGACCACCACTCCAGGCTGCCCGTCCGCACGGTTTGAATTTGTGGCAGGGCGCCGCGGTTTGGAATCTCGACCACCAACACGTTGCCGCTGGCGTGTTCCGTGAACCCCGTTGCCTCATGTGTTCCCGAGTACGCCATGCGGAACGCGGCGTCGTCATTCGCGTAGAGCGTCTTGGAATGGAAGTGGCCTAAAGCCAGATAGTCCAACCCGCGGAGCCCCGCCGCGTGCCGGGCGATCGGCATGACCTGCTCGTACCCGGCGTTTTCCACGCTTCCATGAGCAATACCGATTGCGATCTTGCCCGGATCGGCGTGGATCCAGGCGGTGGGGTCTTCCTTGGAATCGCCGGCGAACACAGGGCACGGGTACAAGACCGCGCCCGCTACTTCGACGGGAACAGCATCCTTGAGCAGATGCAGGTTTGGGAATTCGCCCCATGCCGCATCTTCCCAGACGGAACCCGGTGTGAGCGGGTCATGATTGCCCGGGATCAGATACACGGGGCAGCCCGCGCCGCCCAGAATCTTGGCAACCTCCCGTACCTTGATGCGGTCCACTCCGTTATCCTCGAAAGTGTCGCCGGCCACGACCATGAAATCCACCTTCTCGCGGTGGGCCTCCTCAATGACGCGGCGCGCCGATTCCAACCGGGCGTGGCGCACCCTTTCGCCTTTCTCACCCAGGTGAGCGGCGCGCATGCCGACCTGCCAGTCGGCGGTGTGTAGGAACTTCATAATTCGATCTCCAAGAATGAGTTTCCGGCCAAGGGTGGCTCGCCGAACGAGCCTGCCACTAAAATTCCCCAGAAGAGTGAAGTGGCAGCGTACGCCTCACCGGGCGCGCACGGTTCGAGAGCCGGTCGTCGATCGGACGGAGTCCACCGAGCGTTTTGGCAGGACATATTTCTCCGCAGCTTCGCGATGGGTTTCCGCGACGGCGCTGCGGAGCGAGGCCGGACTGACGACTTCGACGTGCGGTCCATGCCTCAGAATGTCCATGAGAATTTCCTGGGGATTGCTGTACGGGACTTCCAGCTGCAGGCCGCCATCAGGCAGCGCGGAAGCGCGCTGCAGAGGGTGCCACTCTTCCTCGGCGACCCACCTCGCGGCAACGGCATCGAAGAGGAGCACGGCGGTATTCTCGACGGGTCCGGAGAATATCCCATACCCTTGCTGCCCGGACGTCGCCACCTCCAGGGCCGGTTCCTCCAGGACTGAGACTAGGCGCACAGCGTCTATAGCAAACCGGCGCATGGCTGCCTTCTCGTGGCACCAGGCATCCAGGTACCAGTTTCCGCGATAGTAAATTAAGCGCTCCGGAGACACCATGCGATCGCTTTCAGCCCCGCGCGAACGCGAGTAGTAGCGCATCCGCAGCTTCTTGCGACGTAGCGTAGCGTCGGAGATCGCCTGGAAGTGCTCGGGGTCGATCGGGCGCTGCGGCGCTGCACTGACCTGCATCCGTTCCAAAATGCTCTCGGTGCCGCGTCCGGGCTTGCCCAGCAGGGTACGCAATTTGTCCTTAAAAGGTCCGAGTTGTTCGCGTACGAAATCTGGCTGCAATTGATCGAGCAGCGAGTACATAAGGAGCAACGAGTAGACTTCACGTTCCGTGAACCAGAGCCCGGGCAGGTTGAACTCTTCGGCCGTGTACTTATAACCGCCGGCCTCCATGTCGAACGTGACCGGGGCGCCCAGCCGATTCCGCATGTAGTCCAAGTCGCGCTTGAACTGCGCCGGCGAGATCTCGAACACTTCGAGGATCTCCCGTTTACCCGGCGGCTTCTTCCGCCGGAACAGGCGATCGAGCTTATAGATCCGCTCCATCTGGCTCATGGGCAAGTCCGCGTAAGCAGACCTCATCATCTTAAGCCCGCGCACGCGGAATGTCGATCATGACGCTACTGCTGGAGGTCTACAGGCGGCTCCAGACATCATGCAGGGCGTGGTAATAGTCGCGTTCTCCAGAGCCCAGAGACCGGGTCGCCTCGCCTTTGAAGTTACCGTATGAAAGCTCCTCGACCATTTGGGAGACGACCTCTTTCCAACAAGCCTTCGGGACGATAATGCGGTACCGGTAATCGGTATCCGGGGTTTCACGAATCGAGCCAGCTCCGCAAACCGGCCCTGGAGTGTCTCGATGTGACGGCGTACGCAAGCCTGGACCATCAATGTGTTCGTCTCCGCTTTGGCGCCGTCCTGGTTCCGCGGCACAGACCACGGAATAGAAGCCGTAAAGAGTGAGGAGCCACATGAACCTGCGTTGTCCTTCACCGCGCCCGTCTGCGAGCCGGGCAGCTAATGGAGGTACGGAATCCCACGGGGCCGCTGGTTCCATTCGTAGTAAACGCGCAGACGTGAATATACCGCTGTTCGCTCCAGAGAGCGGCGCCCGAAATACCTTCTTCGGTGAGACGGACATCTTTTCCCATGCCGACGGCCGGCCGGACCAGTGGCTTCGATTTACCCACGCGGGCCAGAAACTCTGCCGCTCCGCTGGTCGCCGTCGCAGGCGCGTGTGGCGCCTCGACGGCATCCAAAGCATAGCTTCGCAACAGTTTCGGAAGCATGGTCCGCATAGTGCCCGGGTGGTCCATCAGGTCCAATCCCATCGCTTCCGAGCCGAACGCAAACACAACGCCGGCTTGGTGTTCGGCCCAGGCAAAAGCACCCTGGTAGGCATCGAGTGGGATGGCCTTGGAATCGTACATCGCATTCATCGCTTGTGTCGGCGAAGCGGCGGCAAGGCGCTCGGACTTCGATGCGATCTCATCCCAGATGGCCGATTGGTCCGACCGGCGACTGTCGCTTGTAGCCATCGAGAGTGACACCTGAGCCCCTTTGGCTGCCCAGGCACGTGAGTACATGACTTGTTCCGCTGGCTGGAAGGCGTCAGATTCTGCGTACCAGCGACCAGCCTCCACGCAGGATACCGGTATGACGATTACCTGTTTTGCAGGTGCTAGGATCGTCAGATTCAGAGCGCGATTCTGCTTGGCGCCAACCAGTTGCTCGCCGTCCAGCAACAGCACCGGCCTTTCCCCGGTGTTTTCAAACCGCAATTCCGGCACCGAGCCGCCGGCACCGAGTTCCGTAACGCGTGCTGTACCGCGACCGATGGCTTCCTCAAGCAGGGTATACCCGGGCTCTGCCGGCGCGGAGCCATTTCTGAATAGGGGAAATATCGTAAGGCCACCGAAGTGGGTCGGGGCGCCTACCGTAATCGATTGCAGCTCCATGGCCACGGATTTTATCTCAACGGAGTTCATGTTGGACCTCGATTATGAGTGTGCAGCGTAGGGTGGCTCACGGAGCGAGCCTGCAACGTGGCCGTGCGTTACGGCTAACGGACTGGCGATACCTAAGGGAACCCGCCGAAGGACAGCAGTTTGTAAGGGCGGTAGCGACAACACCTGGGCACGCGGGCTGATACAATCCGAGTTCGTCCTCGGCAGAGAGCGCAGTATTTAGGATTCGTCATGGGACTGGACGCAGTGGTCTTCTGCGATTGCGTTGAAAAGGGCCGCCTGCTGGTCCCTCATCCCTATCCTCGCTTGCTGTACATTGCCAGCAACGGCTCTCCGGAAATTCGATCGAAAGACCCCGCCAAGGTTGATGAGCATGACAAGTGGATGGAGCTGCCACCGTGCAAACACGAAGGCATGATGCTTGCCGGGTGCAGTGTCGGCAACATGACGTTTGTTCCCTATCTTCGCGAGATCCTTTCAGCCGTGTCGAAGAAGAGGGGCCACGCTTGCCCTGTGTTGCTGGGTAAAGTGCTTTATAGCGAGACCCACTGCGGAGATCATCTCACGGTCAGGGACGTCGGGAGGCTTTCAAATGAGCTTGACTGGTTGAAAGGGGCGAAACTCTCGGGGGCTGGTCTTTCAGGAGAAGACACACAGCAAATCGCAACAGCCATGAGGGACCTCAGGCGATTGGTGAGAACCGCTCTGGCGGTTATCAAGCCCATCGCTTTTTGAAATCGATGGCATTCGTATCGGATTGGCGCCTGGAACCAGTGCTTCAAGTTAGGTTAGGTCGGGTACGGTAGGGGCGCGAGAAGCCTGCGTTTCCTCAATAATGGTCGCCAGTGGGACAGAGCACCTCGCCAGGAAGCCTCTCGATTTCCCAAAGCCGATCCATCCTGCTCATGCGGGCCTGCCCCAGGAATAGCAGCCGCTCAACGAGCCACAGAGCGTCAACAGGCCAGAATGGAACCGGGCGACGACTGCACCGATGATCGGGATCGCCTTCTCGCTGCATCTGCGCCTCGCGGAACCCGCGCCAGGAAACGTTCGGGCCGCTACTCATCGGTCGGCGTTGCTCGTTCCAGCAGTTGGATGACTTCTCGGAAACGCGCTTCAATTTCTGCCGCTTTCGAGAGTGTGAAGCCGAGTTCGAGTGCAAGACTCTCCAATTCAGGCCGCCACTCTGGAGGCATGGCAAAGGCAGGCGGGAACGCATGAGTCGCGCGCGCTTCGAATACACGGCGGGCCACATGGGCGGTCTCCGCGTAGTTAAGTTGACCGAGGGCGTCAATCAGCAAGATATCCAGCACGTCCCGCGCCCGGCCCGCCGCCGCCGGACCCGTGCACGCATGGAGTTTTTGCGCAACCTGCTCGGCAAGACCCAAGCACCTTACGGGCGATATGACCGGAATTCCAAGTTCGACCAAGCCCCGGACTCTGGGTTCGATGAGGTCAACTCGGTCGACGTTGGCTGGCCCGAGATCCACTTCGATCGTCTGCCACGCGCGCGTTCGGTATTGGATCGCCACCTGAACGCGGACAGTATCCGCCTGCTCCATGTCCCGAGTTTGGGTTTTTATCCGAAATGTGAATTGATCGAAGCCGAAGCTCAGAGCCTCCGATAGGGATTGCAGTCGGCTCGCCCGAGTACCTCCTATACCCAAATCCAGATCCTTCGTCGCGCGGGCGCGTTCCGCGAAACGCAGTTCCATCGCGACGCCGCCCTTGATGTAGTAGCCGGAAAGAGCGGCTGTTTGAATCGCTCTGTCTAGAGCTCCGCACAGCGCGAGAAAAGAAACCCACCGGCGAAGGCGCTCTTGATCGATGCCCTGCTCCCGCGCGACGCGAGCCAGTCTCTTCTCCAACCGCTCCCGCGGCTTCGGCTTGGTCATGCGGTCGTCGGCTCCAGCTTGCTGCTTGAGGTTCGCAGCGACTTTAGGTGCAACCCGATCCGTCGTCGAAGTTGGCCGGCTTCGGTGCCGCCAATGTATCCTTCGCGTCGGGCGTCGGAAATTGCCTGCCTGAGCAAGTCGATCCGGCCGCCGGACGCCAAAAGGTCCGTTACCGTCTTGCCGATCGTCGTCAACGGAAGCCCTTCTTGGACCGTGATGTCGTTGCTTGTCAGATCGTCGCGGTGCAGGATAACGTTTTTCGGTTTCTCCCGTCGGAGACGTGTGGATTTAGGAACCGTAAGATGAATCAAGCTTGGGTTGGCGTCCGAGATTCCGTACACGGCGAGCGCGGTTGCGTGCGAGATTGCGACACTATCGGGGCCTCGGTTCGCCTTCGCCCACAGCACGGCTTCTCGATATTGCGAGAACCGGCCGGGCGGAAAATAGGGAATCCGGTAAACTCCTCTGGCCATTCGTTCGATTCGTTTTCGCTGGACGAGCCGGGCCAGAACCGAATCTGTGAAACCTGCCGAGCGGGCCTGGTCGGCGGTGACCAGCCCATCGTTCTCTTCTGCGAGGGCTACGAGTTCGTCAAAACGCGAGCGCGGCATGGTCTGATTCTGTCCCGTCGGAGCCCATGAGGCTCTGTCAATATCTTTCCATATTAGAACTATATTGACAAGTGCTGCCAATGGTGATCGTCGAGTAAGATCGAGCCAAGGGCACCGTCCCGCATACCCTCCATTAACACGTCCGCCGAAACCGTTTATCGATTTGTTGGCGTTCTTCATGGCCCTGAATCAACGCCGTACGCGTTATGTTATTAAAAACAAACGATTTCCCAGTTTTACAAGCTGGACGTCGCGGGTTCGACCCCCGTCACCCGCTCTATCTTTTCAACAAGCTGGCGAGAACTGCGCTTTCGAGCAGTTCCGCCGCTTCGGGCGCTCGGCCGCGACACTTGGATCATCTTGGCATCATGGCCGAGACTGGCATGGGTTCTGCGCCGCACCTGAATCCGGCCGATTGGGCATTGGCGACATTACACACCTGATTTGATGACGACCTGTTAAGAAACCTGTTCAACTACCGCCGAAATGCGCTCCAAAGGCGCTGCATATTGCACTCCGTAGACTGAGTTCTCAGCTATTTACGATCCGTTGATTGTTTCGTAATCAGCAGGTCGCCGGTTCGATCCCGGCGGGTGGCTCCATAAAAAATTGAAATTAAACACTTTACGTAAAACGCACAGGGAATCACGAAATCAGCAGGTCGATGTTCAACAGGCCACACCTTGAAGCTTATTTTCAGCAAGTTACAGCACCGAGGGCGATTTGATTGTTCATCACCTGATCGAATCATCCGAGTGGCTTCGTTTTTCGTGGGCCGCCGATGGGGAGGGCTGACGCGAATCGGGACCCAAGTTTTGATTCATCGGCGCGACGTGCTGCTCGTCATTGCGACTCGCGCCGGATTCCCGCCACGATAGACCTGCACTGCGATGAACAGGTACTACGGCGCCCTGGCTTAACATCGAACTTAACGTCTCTTTCACCATGCCAAGGAATTCGGCTAAGCCATTGATCTTGCAAGAGGACGAGGTTTGATTACGCACAGGCCTTGAACCACGGTTTCTGGGCGCCTGGCGGCGCATTTCGAAGCCTGTCCAATGTTCTCAACGCCTTTTCCACGGGTCTGAAGTCGAGATGCACAAATGCCGCGGGGAAATAGGGCGGAGTTTGGCGAGATGATCGCCTACTCACAGCGCAGGCGACAACCCTTATTCCGCTGGGTGAAGCCGGCGCATCTGCCTACCCGGCAGGTGCTCTGGTTCGCGGGGGAATCTCTGACGAAATGGTCCTACGCACCACCTGGACGCGCTTCCACCTCGAGCTATTCGGCGGCTGACCAAGTCCCTGGATTGCGCGTCGCCCCGAGACCGGGAGCCTCGGGCCTATTTGGCCGGGCGGGAACCGGTGATGAGGATGTCGACGAGCCTTCGGGCGCTCTGCTGCCAATCCGGGCTGGTGGCCACGTTGGCGACGCCGATCAGCGCCCGCAGCAGGTCGATCGGATCGAGGTCCTTACGGATGTCGCCGCTCTTAATCGCGCGCTGCACCAGTGCGCGAATCGCTTCCCAGATGCGGGCGTAAGAAGCCTCGAAAACCTTCTTCGGATCTCCTACCAGCGCGTTGAGTGCAGGGGCGATGAGCTGCTTCGCAGCGATGTAGTCGATAAACAACAGTAACCAGGCCCGCAGTGCCTCGATCGGTGGCAATTCTTCAGCGAACTTTTGTTCCGCGGCGGCCAGTTTCTCCATCTCAGTCCGATAAACCGCCTCCAGCAGTTCTGCGCGAGTGGGGAAGTGACGGTACAGAGTGCCCGGCCCCACGCCTGCCTCTTTGGCGATATCGTCCAGGCTGGCGTTGGCGCCCGATCGGGTAAACGCCTCCTTCGCCACTTCCAGAATGCGCTCGCGATTCCGCTGCGCGTCACTGCGCGGCTTGCGAACGGACGCCTGTTTACGTTTTGCGAGCATACCTGAAAAAATCTGCAACCGGAGATAGTCTCCGTTAATCTAGAAATACGGAGGACAACTCCGTTTTAGCAGGCGCGTAGCCATTCGTCAATCGTTGTAGGGACGCCTCTCGTCGCCATTCGCCGGTTACGAATTCGCCACGCGCACGGAGCGGAAGGAGAAAACAGTATGCGTGTGTTTCTTACGGGGGCTACGGGTTTTATCGGATCCACCATCGTTCCGGAGCTCATCAACGCGGGTCATCAGGTGCTCGGACTGACGCGGTCCGACGCCGGTGCCCAGTCTCTCACTGCCGCGGGAGCCGAGGTGCATCGAGGTAATCTTGAAGACCTGGAAACTCTGCGCAGCGGCGCAGCCAAATCGGATGGGGTGATTCACTGCGCTTTCGATCACAGTGCATTCGGAAGCGACTTCTCGAAGTTCGTGGAGGTCTGTGAAAAGGACAAGCGTGCCATCGAAGCTCTCGGAGACGCGCTCAGGGAATCGGACCGGCCCCTGGTGATCACCTCCGGAACCGGAATGGGGAACGCTGTTCCAGGCCAACCCGCAACCGAAGACTATTTCGATCCCAACCACCCGAATCCGCGAAAAGGGTCGGAAGTCGCCGGGGCTTCCGTGGCGAAGCGTGGTGTGAATGCGTCGGTGGTGCGTCTTCCTCAAGTCCACGACACGGTCAAGCAGGGCCTCATCACCTACGCGGTCCGAGTGGCCCGTGAAAAGGGAGCCTCGGCGTACATTGGCGAGGGACTCAATCGCTGGCCGGCGGCGCACGTTCTCGATGTTGCCCATCTTTACAGGCTTGCGCTGGAGAGGCACGAAGCTGGCAGCAGGTACAACGCGGTCGCTGAAGAAGGAGTCTCGATGCGGGAGATCGCTGAAGTCATTGGCCGAGGCTTGAAAGTGCCCGTGGTCAGCCTCTCTCAGGAGGAAGCGCAGGCTCATTTTGGCTGGCTAGCGATGTTCGCGGGCGTCGACATGCCAGCCTCAAGCGCAATCACGCAGCAACGGCTCGGATGGCATCCAACCGGGCCTGGACTGATTGCCGATCTTGAGCAAATGCGCTGGTTCGGAGCCTGAACGTGGTGGGGAGTGCCACCGACGCGGTCTTTAACGTGATATGCAGAAAAAGGAGAAAGAAATGACGCAGGTATTAGGAGCAACTTCAACCACAGACGATGTTCTGGCGGGGATCGATCTGCATGGCCAAAGGATTCTCGTCACCGGCGTATCAGCGGGCATCGGGGTGGAGACGGCGCGGGCTCTTGCGGCACACGGCGCGCAAGTAGTGGGAGCGGCGAGGGACCTTATCAAAGCTGAAGCCGCGACCGCACAGGTGCGCAAGGATGCCGCGGCGAATGGCGGCAGCTTCGAGCTGATCGCGCTCGATCTTGCCAGTCTGAAGAGCGTCCGCGCCTGCGCCGACGAACTGCTGGCGCGCGGGGAGCCGTTCGACGTGGTCATCGCCAATGCCGGAGTAATGGCGACTCCGTTGGGCCATACGGTGGACGGCTTTGAGACGCAGTTTGGCACCAATCACCTCGGCCACTTTGTCCTCGTGAACCGGATTGCCTCTCTGATTCGCGCCGGCGGACGTCTGATCAACCTCGCGTCGGCCGGGCATCGCTTCTCCAATGTGGACCTCAACGACCCCAATTTCCAGCGGACAGCTTACGATCCGTTCGTCGCTTACGGCCGGTCGAAGACAGCCAACATTCTCTTCGCAGTTGCCTTCGACCGGCGGCATCGCGGGCGCGGCGTCCCCGCGGCAGCCGTCCACCCGGGAGCCATCCAGACTGAACTCGGCCGTCACATGGACTTGGCTCAGCTCCACAAGATGGTCGATCAGATGAACCAGCAACTGGCGGCGGAAGGCAAGGCTCCGTTCCAGTGGAAGACGATCCCGCAGGGAGCGGCCACTTCCGTCTGGGCTGGCTTTGTTGCCCCATCCGATGAAGTGGGCGGCCGCTACTGCGAGAATTGCCATGTCGGCAGAATCGTACCGGACGATGCGGTTATCAGCCCAATCAGCGAAGGCGTTCGAGCGTATGCGCTCGATCCGGACAACGCCGAGGCGCTCTGGAAAAAGAGCGAGGAACTGGTCGGAGAGTCTTTTTGAGTTGCGCAGGTGGTGGAAATGAAGAGCAGGGGAAACGAAATGAGAGATAAAAAGAATCCAGGCGGCAGCTTTGTGCTGGTGGGTACGTCGCTGCCCGTGAACCGGATGGGTTACGGAGCGATGCAACTCGCCGGACAGGATGGCGACAAGCGGGTTTGGGGTCCGCCGCGCGACATTCCCGGCGCCATCGCGGTTCTGCGTGAAGCGGTGGCCTCAGGCGTGAACCACATCGACACCAGCGATTTCTACGGTCCGCATGTAACCAATCAGATCATTAAGCAGGCGCTGCATCCTTATCCCGAAGATCTGGTGATCGTGACTAAAGTCGGTGCGCGCCGCGGCGCCGATGGTTCCTGGCATCACGCACGCTCCCGCCAGGAGATTATCGATGCCGTACACGACAATCTGCGCAACCTGGGCCTCGACGCGTTGCAGGTCGTGAATCTACGGCTCGGCGGATTCGCCGCTCCGGAAGACGAGCCCTTTGAAGAACCGCTCTCCACGCTCGCTGAGTTGAAGCGGCAGGGCCTGGTTCAACATATCGGGCTGAGCACCGTATCGCCGCAGCAGTTGGCCGAGGCGCAGGCAATCACGGAGATTGTCTGCATTCAGAACCTCTACAACGTGGCGCAGCGCGGCGACGACCGATTCATCGAAGATCTGGCCGCCCAGGGCATTGCTTACGTGCCTTACTTTCCGCTCGGAGGGTTCTCGCCACTGCAGTCGGCAGAGCTCAACGCGGTTGCGGCATCCGTGCAGGCGACGCCGATGCAGGTCGCGCTGGCGTGGCTGCTTCAGCGCGCTCCCAATATTCTTCTCATTCCCGGCACATCGTCGGTCGGCCATCTCCGCGAAAATCTCGCGGCATCGACACTGGAACTTCCACCGGACACGATCGCCGAACTAGACCGGATCGCGAGCGCCGCCAGGCGCGCAACGTAAAGGAGGACAACATGCAAGACAAACGCATCGCCCTGGTAACTGGGGCCAATCAAGGAGTCGGACGTCAAGTCGCAAAGGAACTCGTGGCGAATGGCCTCACTGTGCTGCTCGGGTCGCGCAATTTCGAGCGCGGCGAGGCCGCGGCCACGGAGATCGGATCGAGCGCCATCCCACTCCAGCTTGACGTGACGGATCGGGTTTCGATCGCCACCGCGGCGGAACGTATCCGAAAGCAGTTTGGCCGCCTCGACCTGCTCGTCAACAATGCGGCTATCTCCCATACCAGAAAGGGCAGCTTGTCCCTCCAGGAGTACGCGAAGATAGCCCTCGCCAGCAACGCGTCCCTCGACGAAGTGCGCGCGGTGTGGGAAACCAACGTGTTCGGCGTCCTCGCGGTTTACCAGGCAATGCTGCCGCTCCTTCGCCAGTCGTCGGACGCACGCATCGTCAATGTGTCGAGCGCAGTCGGATCGCTGACGGCGAACGCGGACCCGGCTTACCCCTTTCACGCGTTCTACGGCCCGGTGTACCCCGCGTCCAAGGCGGCTCTCAACGCGATCACGTTGGCCATGATGATCGAGTTGGAGTCGACCGGGATCAAAGTCAACCTGGTCACCCCGGGATTCACAAAGACGAATCTCAACGGATATGAAGGCGCCGCGTCTGTCGAGGATGGGTCCCGGGAGGTGGCGCGCGTGGCACTGCTCGGCCCGGATGGCCCGACAGGTACATTCACGCGTTGGGAAAACGTGACGATACCGTGGTGATCGGTAGGGCTGGAAACATACCGATCAGCGCATCCTGGCCTGGGCAGAACGGGAACCACGGATGAAATCGCCAAAGCGGTCGCCTTCCTCGCCTGCGATTAAAGCAGTTACATCACCGACATTGAACTCTTCGTCGACGGCGGTCAAGGGCCAGATTTTAAGGAGCAGTCCGCCATTGGCGGACTGGAAGGCAAGACAGCCGTCGTTACGGGCGGTACCCCACGGTAGCGTTTGGAAGTAACAGAGACCATTCACCTGCCTGGCAAGCCGCTGCGCGGAGCCAACGCTGGTTTCGGCGGCGCAAGAATTCCACTGGAGACTGACCCCGATCAGCAGTCATTTTTCTAAACCCCAGCAAGTCAATTGAATAGCGTTGCGCTGTGTGCTGTTGGTGTGCCGCCCGTCTCAGCGGAAGTTGTCTTTATGGCGCGAACACGGTCAGATCGTTGGATGGGATCCCCCTCACCTGGCTGGTCCGCGCCTATAACGGCCACTTGAAGCAGGCCACCCGCATTGGATTGCGGGACGCTCAGCCTCATATCAACAAAATGCTCGGCGGGCGCGAACGCAGCCGGAATTTCGGCTCCCCGAGAGCAAGCTCTTCATACGAGAAAACGGAGGATCTCGTTGGAGAATTCATCAGGACGGCGGGGGCAGCTCCTGAATGATATCGTCTGGGCGAAGATCCACGAAAACACTTTCTACATGAGGAATCTGTTCAGGCAGCTCAGATGCCCTGGAATTCGACGACAACCTTGCCGATAGTCCCCGATTCGACGAGTGCGTGGGCGGAGGCTATTTCGGCCGGTGGAAATCGCCGATCGTTCACAAGGGGCTTCAGCTGTCCGGCATCCACCAGTGCCGCCGCATCGCGAAGAATGTGTCCGTGATGCGCTTGATGGAGGCCAGTGAGAAGCGGCAGAAGACTGAAGACGCCGGAATAGGTCGCCCCGCGAAAGGAGAGCGGGGCCAGTGAGTGCGTACTCCATCCGAGACAGCTAACGACGTGGCCGGTATACCGCTTCACCGTGGCAAACGATGCGTCGATCGTGGCTCCCCCAACCGTGTCATAGACAACGTCGAAGCCTTCGCCACCGGTATGAAGGTCGACGTACTGTTCCGGCGTCAGAGCCAGATAGTCAATCGCGGTGGCGCCGAAACTCTTCGCGATCGCGCTCTTGTCCAGCGAGACTGTTGCGAATACGTCAGCGCCCAGCGATTTTGCCAGTTGCACAGCTATATGGCCCACTCCGCCTGCTCCGGCGTGAACCAGCACTTTTTGGCCGCTGCGCACTTTGGCCCTGTCGACAATGCCTTCCCAGGCCGTGATCGTCACCAAAGGGAGCGCCGCGGCCTGGCGCATCGATAGCGACTTCGGTTTGGCTGCGAGCAGGGCGGCATTTACTGCCACGTATTCCGCCAAGGTTCCCTGCACGCCGCCCACGCCGCCCACCATTCCGTAGACCGCCTCTCCTCGTCGAAATGCCGAAACACCGGACCCAACGTCTACTACCTCACCCGCCACGTCGAGACCCAGAACCGCGGGTAGTGGTTGCCTGGCATGGGCTGCTTTGCCGGCCCGAATCTTGGTATCTAAAGGATTCACACCGCTTGCGTGGACACGGACAAGGACCTGATCCGGACCCGGTACGGGACAAGGAAGATCGACTGCCCGAAACGCTCCCTGGGCATGCTCGACGACGTATGCTTTCATGACTGGGTTCCTTTCGCAAACAGGTCTCGGGTCCATCTTCACCCAAAACCTTTCGGGCCGCTATCCGAGCACTTGGCGGGTGCCGGAGTCCGAAGCCAATTGGATCGCGTCAATCAAGGCAGGCCGCTTCGTAGCCTCGACGAAATCAGGCACGAACTGCGTACCTTCTCGCGAGTCCTTCGCAAACTGCGCGTAAAGATTTCCAACATTACGCGGCAGAGCTGGAATATGCGCTGTTACGGCCCACCCTCCCTTGTCCCGACTGGCGCCGATTATGCCCACTCCGATTGTTGAGCGTTGCATCGTGTCTTTCACCTGGTTGGAACCATCGCGAACAGAATGTTGAGCTCTTCCGCCATGGTGGAGTGCGTAAGGAGGATATCCCGAACACTGGCGCAAGGAAGCCTGGCGATCATGGCCGTCTGACCAATCGCCAACAACTCGTCGGCTTGTGTTGCCAATGCTCTGACTCGCATGATTTCGTCGGTCTGGGTGCTGATCAGCGCTCGGCGCTCGTCTTGCATGGCGCCCTCACAGTTCGGAGCCGGCGTCCGCGGCCGGCGCTGCAAACGCACTCGGTGGCACAATTGGGCCGGGATGACTCACCGCCCGGGCGGGTCCGGCGACTGCATTTTCGATGGTCAGGATTTTTTCCGCCTTGATTCCGAGCTTCCGCATCCGATAAATCAAAGTCGTCCGCGCCAGACCCAGGCGGGAAGCGGCGCCGTTTCGTCCCGCGATGACCCAGTTGACCTGCCGAAGCGCTTCCAGAATGTGCACCCGCTCCGCCTCCGCGAGGGTCCGCACCTGCGACGGGGCTTCGCGCCCGCTGAGACGTGTGACTTCTACTGGTGGAAGCCGTAATTCCGCTCCGGGGGACAAGATCACGGCGCGCTCGATGACGTTCTGCAATTCACGGATGTTGCCGGGCCAGTCGTGCTGGCGCAGGATTTCCATCACTTCCTTCGCCACTTGCCAGCCCTCCCGACTCATGCGGAGGGCAAGCTTGCGAATAAAGTGATCCACCAGAAGCGGGATGTCCTCCGTACGCGCTCGCAAGGGAGGAAGGTCGATCGGGAATACATTCAGCCGGTAGAAGAGATCGGCGCGAAACCGCCGTTCGCGCACCATTTGCGACAAGTCCTGATTGGTGGCCGCGACGATACGAACGTCGACGCGAGTGGTGCGTGTGCTGCCGAGCCTCTCGAACTCCTGCTCCTGGAGAACACGCAGGAGCTTGGGTTGCAGTTCGAGCGGCAAGTCGCCGATCTCATCGAGAAACAAGGTTCCGGTGTGGGCCAGTTGAAACCGGCCGACTGTCTGGGTCAGCGCGCCCGTGAAGGCGCCGCGCTCGTGGCCGAACAGCTCGCTTTCGAGCAGGCCGGCTGGTATCGCAGCGCAATTGACCCGCACGTACGGTCCGCGCCGGCGCAGGCTTTCCTCGTGGATGGCCTTGGCGACGAGTTCCTTGCCCGTGCCAGTTTCACCGTGGATCAGAACGGCCGAAGCCGTCCGAGCCACCATTTGCACCAGGTTCCAGACGCACCGAAAGGCGCGGCTGGATCCGATCATTTCGCCCCTGAATGTCGATTCCAATGGGATGCAGGTTATCGCGGTAGCAGCCATAAGTTACTCCAATGCCCGACGGCTTGAGATTTGTGCCTGGCCACTAGCATTTGCCCATGTGGCCTATCGATAACCAATCGTAGGCCGAAACGGAAAATAGCGAAACACCATAACGTGGAAGTGCCGCCCTATAGTTTTCTAGAGCCGGAAAACTATCGTTGCAGGAAGCGGAAATGCCCGGCAGAATCAAGCGCTGTCCGCAGTTGCCATACAGTCGGCCGGAGTCAGCCCTTAGAACGTAGAAAGGCGAATCTACGAGGCACAACCAGCTCTACTACGACGCCCGATCCCTTTGGACTCGAGATTGTTAACTTCGCTCGAAGCTTTTCGGCGCGCTCGTACATGCCGATTACGCCGAAGTGCCCGTCCTTGCCCCTGGCAGCCACATCTGGCTCAATGCCCTTGCCATTGTCGCGGATACTCAGGGTCAAGTTCGTTCCGTAAGTCAGTTTCACAACTACGCGATCGCATCCGGAGTGTGTGCAAGCGTTGCGAATCGCTTCGTACGCAATTCGATAGATCTCGTCGCGCACGATCGGATGCATACGCCAACTCTTGCCTTCCACCAGGAGATCAAACTCCATCGCGCGCTGCATGCGGCACTCTTCTCCCGCACGCCGGAGCGCCTCGGCAAGGTCATTTTGCTCTGTGGCTGAGTTGCGCAGGGAATTGAGCGCCACGCGTCCCTCCTGAACAGCCCGCCCAAGCCAGCCGGACAACCGCTCCAATGCGCTTCGCATGCGGGCATGATCGGGATCTCCCGCTAGTACGTTGTCCGCCACCATCTTGCTGCCTTGAATCGTCTGAAGCAGCGTATCGTGCAGATCCCGTGCAACCTGAATGCGCTCCGCCAGGCGCTGCTCGAATTGAGAGTTCAGTTTCCGTGTAACAAAATTCAGCCGCACTTGGTATGCGCCCATCGTTGCCAGGACGGCCGCGATGGCGCATAGGACGATAAACCACCAACTCTGCCAGAACAAGGGATCGATTGTGAAATCGAGGACCGCTTCGTCTTTACTCCAAACACCATCGGGATTGGCGGCAGTCACGTGGAAGCGATAGGAGCCCGGCGGCAGGTTGGTGTACGAAGTTTCCCTTTCCGCCGAAGGGGCGCTCCACTTGCGGTCGAAAGGCTCCAGCAAATATCGATATCGAACGCGATCCGGGGCGGAAAAGTCCAATCCGGCGAAACTCAGAGTAATCCGTTGAAGTCCGGCAGGAACATGAACCCCTTGCCGTAGATCGATTTCACCATCGGAGGCAAACAGTCCTTGAATGTGGACCGTTGCCAGGGCCAAATCTCTTGTCAAACGCTGCGGATCCACCACGGAGATCCCGCGTTGCAAGGAGAACCAGATTCGTCCCAGGGAGTCGGCAATGACGGATTGGTGTCGCTTCACGCCCTCGGTACTGCGCAGGCCGTCCGCAAGTCCGTAATCGCGAAGATCGCCATCGCCCACAGTGCCCAGCCGGAGTTTGTCCCGGCGAACGCGCAGCACGTGGCTCGACGTTGCGATCCAAAGCCACCCATAACGATCCTCGGCCAGTCCGAGTATTTGTGCCCGAAGCTCCGCGGGAAGACTCGCGGGAACATGAAAGCCGGCACTTCCTTGAAACGCAAGGCCGGACGCAGTCCCGGCCCACAGTACGCCCGAGGAGTCTTGAAGCAGGCAGTTGATGTTTTCAGACGGCAAGCCATCCTGAACTCCGTAAGATGCCCAACGTCCGTTTGCCAGCGAACTCAGCCCGCTCGGCGTGGCAAACCACATACGTCCGTTGGAGTCTTCGATAATCGAAACCACTGTGTTCGAGGCGAGACCTTGGGCGAATGTGTAATTCGTGAATTTCCCGTTACGAAGAGCGCTGACGCCCCCGCTGAGGGTGCCCGCCCAAATCGTTCCGTCGCGCGCTCGATATACCGAGTAGATGCTATCCTCGGCAAGTCCATCGGCCTTGGTGTAGGTCTTCGCCGCAAAAGAATCGCCTTCGACACTCAGGCGGGTGAGTCCGCCGCGTTGCCTGCCAATCCACAGCTCTCCGCTTGCGCCCGCGAGCGAATACACGAGGTCCCGATCCAATCCAGCGACCGTGATTTTGCCGTGTTGGCCGTCTTTCGCCCACCAAAGCCCACCGGTTTCAGGTGGGAACCACAACCGGTTTGTGGAATCGACGTAGACAGGCGTGCTTCCGTCCGTCGGCAATCCCTCAGGCAGGGAATAGGTTACGAAGGAGCCATCGCCGAGGCGTTCGATACCATCGGCGCCACCGATCCACAAGTTACCTTCACGGTCTTCGAATGTTGCCGTAACGGCCTCGTGCGTTACACCTTGCTCCAGGTGAAGGAACGCCAGGTCGCTTGCGTTCATCCTCACGAGACCGCGCGTACCCGTGCCTATCCAAATATTCACGTCCCGGTCCATCGTCATCGACAGCGCCTGAACGTGATTGAGAGCCGGCGGTATTCCCGTCGTTACCAGTTCAGTCCCATTCCACCGCACGATGCCATCATCTGTTCCGACCCATAAGTCGGAGTTGCGGCCGGGAAGCAAACAATTCACTTTGAGGTCCGGCAGACCTTTTCGCAAGGCGATCATTTCCCCTTTCACGAAGCGAAAGAGACCAGACTCGCGAGTACCCATCCAAAAGTCTCCATCGGGAGTCTGGGCAAATGACATCACCGCGGATCGAAGAGCCCGGTTTCCCTTGGATACCCTCGTAAAAACGGCATCATGGAAGACGACCGGCACGATGAGTCTCGGCGCTTTCGGCTGAGGATTTGCGACTCCCTGGGAGAGGAGAATTTCTCCCTCGCGGTTGCGGGCGATCACGTATACGTTGTGGGAGGATTCAAAGTCAGACCCCGGATTGTCAAAAATGCCGTTTCGATACCGCATGATCGACCTGTCGTGGAGACGGAGCCACAAACCGCCGTCGTTGTCCGGTGCGAGCCCTCGGACCCCACGGATCGAGAATGCGTGTGATTCGTCCTTTATGAGCCGGAAGTTTCTTCCGTCAAATCGAACCAGACCCGCCTCAGTACCAATCCATAGATAACCGTTGGTGGTCTGCGTGATCGCATAAACGGCCCCTTTCGGAAAACCTTGGCCGCCCCCCCAGCGATCATGTACGTACTGCGAAATCGCGCGCGCTGGATCGATCGCGTAGGCTGTACTGGCCAACAAGCCAACAGCGATGACCGGGAGGGCGCTACGGAAGGTATTCGAAACTTTCAATAATGATCTCCGCTTTGTTTTGCAACGCAAGAGGGCTTGAGATGTATGCGTAGAGGCCAATGCTCAGCCGCTCTTCCCCGGCGGATGGAACGTCCGAGGTGAACTGATGTTCGGCTATCGTCACCATCCCTGGTCCCGAGTTTGAGCCGCGGGTGGCTTTGAAAAGGACGCTTCCGGGTTCCCACTTAATCCAAAAGGTGACCTTTCCCGGTGGGGCCATAAATCGGACGGCGTTTGCCGGAACGTCCCACGGCTGAACCACGAATTGCCCATTCTTGTCCTCCGGTTGTCCCCATCGGGACATCTCGATACTCATCTCCCGGGAGGGCCCGAAGTCATCCCATGTGAATATGGTAAAGACGGCTGCGGGTTCGAGATGCCCAACATCGTCCACAGTGACTTTGTATAATCCGTAGCCCAAACTGCGAGACAGCCTGACCTGTCCGCTGAGCCAACCTTTGGGTTCCTTCGAAATGCGGAGGTGCAGCAAGCCCCGATCATCCGTCCACGCATTGGCCGTATCGTAGCGATGACCGTCGCCATTCGTGTTTCGGCGGACCTCCCATTGGTAGCCGCTGAACTGGAGAAAGGACGAGGGCCGCGTAGGAGTCCCTCTGGCGGTTGCCACAGCCAGTACCGACCCACCCTTCTCAGGTAACGAGTCAATGGTGGCGGGCGGACGATATCGTGAATCGACAACCACCGCCCCATAGACAGCCCCCGGGTGAATCTGGTTCCTCCAGGCGCCGTCCGCCTGAATAGCGGTGAACCGCCGGTCCGGGATCTGCAACCTCCAGACGCTGCTGAGTGAGTAAAGAACCAGGCGGTCCCCCGCCTTCCCGCCGCGGACACGACCTTGTATCCAATAGAGCTTCTCGGGACTGTCCGTCTCCCCCGGCGGGAGGCGGGTGAATTCAATCTCCAGGTCGGCGCGAGGCCGAGAGGATCCACAGCCCTGGAGCCACATTCCGCCACTCGCGCTCACCAGGAGAACGGCCATGGGACCCATTGATCGCAGGTGGGTTGGGGATGACATCAAACGTAACCACTCCGAGCGTATCCGGACCAGCGATCCGGTGAGCCATCGGATTCTTGAGGCGTGGCCCCGATCCTTTTCTATAGGTCGTTCTCTCTCGCAATCAGATCTGGAGTATTCCCCGCCGGATCGCAACAGTCAAGGCGTGCGACCGATCGTTCGCGTGCAGTTTACTCACAAGATTCTTGATGTGGAAATTCACAGTCGCCTCCGATATGCCGAGGCGAGCGGCAATTTCCTTGTTCTTCGAGCCATCTCGAATGAGGCGGAGCACATCCAACTCGCGGGGCGTCAGCGCTTCATCGCCCAGATGTTCCGCCAGGCGGATGGCGACATCCGCCGGCACGTGGCGTTTGCCGGTATGCACGGCACGGATGATCGCGAGCAACTCGTCTTGCGGCAGGCTCTTCAAGACATAGGCGGCAGCGCCGGCCCTCAGGGCGCGCTGAATCTCCGCATCGCCTTCGGCGCTGGTCAACACAATGATGCGCGCATCGGGACACTCTCCACGAATGGCTACGATAGCGTCGACGCCATTGGCTCCGGGCAAGCGTAGATCCATCAGCGTTACATCTGGACGGTGAGCCCGAAACTCCTTCATGGCTTCGGCGGTTGTAGAAGCCTGGGCCACGAGCGCCATGTCGTTCTGGGATCCGATAATGGTGCAAAGGCCCTCACGAAAAACGGGATGATCCTCGACACACAGAATCCGAATCGGCATTTCGGGTTTCGTCGCTGCTGTGTCTCGAGTCATGGCTAGCAAAATAACGTTTGGTACTAAAGATGATGGCAGATTTTTCGGCTCTGAGCGAGAATCTGTAAGACACCCCGTTTTCATTGGGTTTTCGGTGTTTGGACCGTCAGGGCTGACCAGGGCCAGCTTCTCTGGAGGTGAGTTGTCGCCAATGTTCATCGGCGTTTCGGCGGTTCTGGCATGCAAGAACCGCCGCCTGCCACGATCACCCGGCTCGTTCGGACCGACGAGCGCGGTCGTTTGACACCCGTGCAGCCCGAACGCCGCACCCCCTTAACGCGCCGCCGCGACACGGATTGTTGGAACCTGATCGAATCCAGCGATCCGGGATGGGCAAACCGCTACGAAGTCCCTTTCCAATAAGGAGTTGCGGCCATCATCAGTTCCCCAGACGATGTTGCCGATGCCAGTGCTCATCGCCTCCAAAGCACGCGCCTCTCGGCAGTACGCGGTACAAGTTCGTCCCCCAGAGCGTGATTCTGTCGCCAGAAATCCCAGGAAGGGCAAAATGCTCAAGTGCCCGCCAAATGGCCGTTTCTCCGAATTCTCGCGCAGAACCGATTTTTCAGAGGCGAACCAGCCCGACACGGGCGAGCGGCAAAGGCGGTCTCAGCTAGTGTGATTCCGGCGGGCTCGGCTGTAGTGCAATCGGTAATCGCTAAATGGAGAACAACTTCCCGGGCCTACGCCGCGAAGATCGGTAGCCACAGGACGCTCGATTTAACAGCTGTTTCTGCCGCGCAGGGGACTAAGGGACAGAGGAGTAGTCGGTTGAGACGCTGAGGTCCTTCCAATTTTTGTCCGATTCAAGCTTCTGGAGAGCGTTCTGCTCGGCCGTCACGAAAGCATCGCGGCCGAGCAACAACCGCAATGGTGGCTCGTGCATTGAGGCTAACTGCCGAAGCACCGCGGCCGCTCGTGCCGGATCGCCCGGCTGCTTGCCGTCGTAAGCCCGCTGGAAGCGTGCTGCCGCGCCGACCGTGGCATCGTACTCCCGCACGGCCTGCGCGCAGCTCTGTCGAAAGCTCCTGCAAAGTCGGTCCGGAAACCTCCCGGCTCGATGATCGTTACCTTAACCCCAGGAGGTCCGACCTCCTGGGATAGCGATTCCGAGAAGCCTTCGACTCCGAACTTCGCCGCAGCGTAAGGTGTGCGCCCAACCGGCCCGATGCGGCCCCGATGGACGTCACCTGGATGATGTGACCGGCGCGGCGCTCGCGGAAGTAGGGGAGCACGGCTTTGGTCATGATGATGACGCCGAGTAGATTGGTCTCGATCTGCGCGCGAAATTCGTCGAGCGCAGTATCCTATACAGGCGACACATTCCCGTAACCGGCGTTGTTAACGAGCACGTCCAGGCGGCCATAGGTATCGATCGCCGAATGGACAGCGTGCAAAGCCTGCTTTTCGTTCGTGACATCCAGCGCCGGTGTTTGTACGGAATCGCCGTACCTGTTCTTGAGGTCAACGATTTGTGCGGGATTTCGTGCGGTCGCGACAACTTGGTCGCCAGCAGCGAGAGTCGCTTCGGCGAGCGCGCGGCCCAAACCGCGTGAGCTACCGGTAATGTGCCAAACTTTCGACATGCCTAATCGTCCTACCGTGCCGTCTTCTCAAGAAAATGCCGCATCGCCGTGGCGATCTCCTCCACGTGCGTTTCCAGGGCAAAATGGCCGGTATCGAGCAGACGGACGGTTGCGTTGGGATTGTCCCGCGCAAAGGCCTTCGCTCCCGCGGGAACGAAGAAGGGGTCGTTCTTGCCCCAGATTGCGAGCATCGGGGGCTTGTGCTTCCGGAAATACTCCTGGAAGGCCGGGTAGAGCTTCACGTTGTTGGCATAATCCAGAAACAGGTCCAACTGAATGTCCATGTTGCCGGGCCTCGCAATCATCGCGGCATCTAACGTATAGACTTCAGGGGCGATGGCGTTCGGGTCGGGCGCACCAACCACCCACTGCCAGCGAAGTCCCTCGGGATTGAGAGCCTGTCGCACCGTCTCGCGATTTTCGGTGGAAGGATTCTCCCAGTAGCGCCGGATGGGTGCCCATGGATCGCCCAGACCTTCTTCATAGGCATTGCCGTTCTGCGAAACGATCGCCATAACCCGCTCCGGCCGCACCATGGCCACGCGAAAGCCGGTCGGCGCCCCGTAGTCAAAGACGTAAAGAGCGTAGCGCTTGAGCTCTAACGCGTCCGTAAACGCCAGGATCGTACCCGCCAGGGCGTCGAAAGTATACCGATAGGGCCGTCCTGCGGGAACTTCGGTGAATCCGAAACCGGGAAGATCGGGCGCGATGATACGATACCGGTCGGCAAGACGCGGGATCAGCTCGCGGTATTGAAAAGACGATGTGGGGAAGCCGTGGAGCAAGAGTACGACGGGGGCATCCGGCGGGCCGGCCTCCCGGTAGAACACTCTGATGCCCTCCGCTTCGATGCGGTGAATCGTGGTACGCGTCATGGTTAGTTTTCTCCTGTTTGCTATACGCGGCCGTGAGGGGAACCGTGCTCGCGAGTGTGGCGACAATGCCACTTTCAATAAAATGTCTGCGTTTCATGGATCACCATTCGTTCCGGCCGGCATACGTCCCGGCCCAAAGTGCTAGTTGGAGTTGTATCGACTTGGACCATGCCCGGTGCATCCCCTCGGCCTCCTCCGCGGAATTACCCTTGGCCGCAAGATACGGCCGGATGGTCTGGTTCATAATTGCAACGAAGGCGATGAGGTCGCGCAACGGCACGAACGCGGTGGACTGGACGCCATCCACCTGATTTTTCTTGGCGCTGGTGTGCCGGAGCGCGATTTCCTGTTGGTAGTCGATCCAATCCTGATCGTCTGGCCGGAGGCAGGTATCCAGAATCCACTGCTCAAAGCGAAGGTTGCTCTTCGCCAGGTATTCCGGAATCGGATCGCCTTCGGGCGTGCGCGAGTGCGGCGCAAGATGCGGAATGCCGGCGATGATACCGGCTCGCCAGTGCTCGACTATCTGCTTGGTCTGGTCCGCGAGCACCTCCCCGGCGAGCCGCAGAAAGCGATGGTCCTCCTCCGTAAAGCCAGCGCTGGTTTGCGATTCGGCCGCCTCTTGCATCGAGACGTGCGATTTGGGAACCTCGGCGGTTCCATACGAGTATCCAGGAATCTGCCTTTTTGTCATGGCGCGCTTTCCATGCTGGCTGCGGCCCGCTTTAAACGAAAAAGGAATTCACCATGTCAACGTCCGAGAGGTAGGTGTCGATCAAGCAGATCCTATCCTCACAAAGCCTGCAAACCGTGGCGAGGTGTTCGTCGAGAATCTTGCACTGGCGCTCAACGGTATTATGCAGGGACAGTGCCAGTCCTCCCTGCCCCTCGAGGATGTGCTTCAAGTTGAACGTCAGTCCGTAACTGACAATGATTTGGGCCCGCTCGATCACAGCCTCGATGCCGCGAGCTTCTCCGGAAATTCGACTGTGTCCCGGCAGAGTCCAGACGATGTCCTGAGTCATGATCTTCCGCAATAGCGCCCATTCCCGGGTGCGCATCCGAGCAGAAATGTTTCGGCGACTTGTCGTTTGTCATCGCTGTTTGGCATATGGTTCTCCGATAAGCTTCCGTGGTTATTCGGCGGCCTTCGCCGCCAAGGCATCCACCACCGCAATGTTCCCCAGCAGAGTGTCGGGCAGTCCGTGGCGATGCTGTAAATAGGCGCTGTCGTTGTAGGAGAGCCAGACGGTATCGTCCATCTTCTCCCAGACCAGAATCTTAAGCGGGAGGTCGAGCGCCGCCAAGGGAGACGCGAGCATAAGCGGCGTGCCGGCCTTGGGATTGCCGAAGATCAGTAGCTTGCACGGACGCATTTGAAGTCCCGCTTTCTCTGCCTCGCCGCTATGATCGATGACCGCGAACAGCTTGACACCCTTGGCCGCGAGAATCTCTTCCAAGCGCTGGACGGTCTGCTCGACTGAATGATGCGAAGGGATGGTGACGATTCCATTGTTAGACGACATCGATGTCTCCTGAGTGGGCTGCATGGCAGCCGCGTTGACCGAAAGTAAATGAATCGCGAGCGCCACTCCGAGCGCCGCCAGTGGCACCGCGATTGCGATCGCGAAGAATGAACCTTGCGACGGCTCAGATTCACCGCGCCTGATTCTGCGAACCAGCCGTGTATAGCTCCACGCGCTCCAGACAAGCGCCAGCGATCCCGCCAGAATGAACGCTGCGCCGAACCCTGGAGAACCTACCGAGCCGGGGCCGGACAGCGCTTGGTCGAACCGCATCGCCCGCAGGAACAGGCCGAACCGGGCTATTACGAAACCGAAACCTGCGAGTGCGAGTCCGGTACGAATCCACGCCAGGAAAGCGCACTCGGCCGCGAGGTAATCAGACAGGTTGCTTGGGGGCATTGTCTTGGCCAAAGGGGCTAAAGCGCAGTTCCGCGAACTCCGCGGGAAGAAACAGAAGCGTTCCCGCTCTCCTCCTTTCCGATGCCTAGTCTGCCAGCTCGACTAAAGCTGGAAGCGGTCCACGTCGGCCAGGCAAACGTTTCCCTCGGCGCCCTAGATACTCTCACCGAGCGCCCACATTCGCCATTGAAACTAACAACATTGCGGCGTTGCACATCAACTCCATTCGGCGATTTCGACAAAGCCTTCTTGCGCGAGCTGTGACATTCTCGCCATGGCGTCGGTATTGACCTTGATTTCGGGAAGCAGGTCTGCATTTCCCCAGTGGTGAACTGCCGCCGTCGCGCCACACAATTCAACTTGCACTCCGCGCTTCATGAGAGCAGCGACTAGTTCCTTATAAGGATTGCCAGTGGCCACCATCCGTTCGGCATTGTATGCCTTATCGTTCAACGTCACGTGGCCGGCATTCGTGTGAAATACAGCAATGATCTGGTTGTTGGCCTTCCAGTCCGCGACATCCTTTGTGATGAGTTGAAGGTGAAAAATGGAAGCCGGCAAATCTCCTTCAAACGCCAGGGCGGCGATGCTGAAGGCGATCTTCAATTCTGACAGCTTCACGGGAATATCGATCTGAAGGGGTTTCTCATAAGTAGGCATATTCGTTGTTTCGCGTGTTCAGGTGCGATGCTCCTTTACTAAACCTGGACATAACATTCGCCAAACCAATCCCGCGGGCCGCTGAGCGATTCTGCTAAAAGAGTTTATCCCGGCCGCTCGACCGAACGAGGCGGACTGACGACATGGCTGGCAAATCCTTCCGACAGGTCATCGAACCCCACGGACCACAATAGGCGCCGCACTCGATAGCGGTCCGGCGGGAAGGCGATGAAATAGGATGCGGGGAAAAGGGGAACGAATAGAGCTCGCGGTCCAAAGGTGTCAACCGCATAGGACTGGAACTTGTCGTGGAATGTCTGCCGGCAAAAAGAGGCGCTCGATCTGGTGCAGGGGGACTTGATGGAAACAGCGGGCTGCTGAGCGTGGACCGGGGAAACGGCGAGAAAAAGACCGAGCGCCAGAATCATACTGCAAGTCGAGGCATTCATAAAGGAACTTCCGTCAACCGATAAAGCTCAGCAGCTCGTCGTTTACCCGGCCTTTCAGAGTCGAACACATTCCGTGAGGGGCGCCGGCATAGACCACGAGTTTGGACCCCTTGACGATCTTGGAAGACAGGTGCGCCGAAGCGCCGATCGGCACGATCTGATCGTCATCGCCGTGAAGGATCAGGGTGGGGATGTCAAACCTCTTGAGATCCTCCGTCAAATCCGTCTCGGAGAACGCCTTGATGCAATCGTAGACGGCTTTGTGGCCAGCCAGCATACCTTGCATCCAGAAGGAGTCCCGCAAACCCTGCGAGACGTCAGCTCCTGCCCGGTTGGCGCCGTAGAACGGAGCGCTCAGATCCTTGAAGAACTGAGAGCGATCGGCGAGCACAGCAGTGCGCAGTTGATCGAAGACCTCGATCGGCAGGCCGGCTGGATTCGAGGTCGTCTTCAGCATGAGTGGCGGGATGGCGCCAATCAGCACCGCCTTGGCAACACCCTTGGTTCCGTGCCGCCCGATGTACCGAGCGACTTCGCCGCCGCCTGTGGAGTGGCCGACGTGGATCGCATCGCGTAGGTCGAGCGCTGCGGCCAGTTCGGCGAGATCGTCTGCATACGTGTCCAGGTTGTTGCCTTCCCAGGGTTGATCGGAGCGCCCGTGCCCTCTGCGATCATGTGCGATGCAGCGGTATCCGCGGGCAGCCAGGAAGATCATCTGGTCTTCCCACGCATCGCCGCTCAAAGGCCAGCCGTGGCTGAAGACGATTGGTTGTCCCTTGCCCCAATCCTTGTAATAGATCTGCGTACCATCTTTGGTTGTGATTCTCGGCATAGTGTTCCTCTCTTGATTGCTTGAATTTAGACGCCCACGTAAACGAGGGTTGTAAACATTGCTGGAGTGATCAGGAACTGTCCCCATTTCGCGTCGAACGGGGCGGTGGGCTTGGCGGCTACCGCCTCATCCATAGACCTGCCTTGCTTCTTCAGAGCCGCCACCTTCTCGCGAATCGTTACCAGCATGTCGCGGAACTCGACCACATCGGACCTGCTGGCCACCGGTCCGTGGCCCGGGATAACGATGGTTGCGCCGGTGATTGCGGCAACATTGGCCTCGGCCGCGCGAATGGATCCGTCGATGCTGCCGCCGGTTGAGTAGTCGATAAAAGGGTACACGCCATTCCACAAGGTGTCCCCGGCATGAAGGACATCGGCGTCGGTGAAATTGACGGAAATGTCGCTGTCGGTATGGGCCGGTCCGTAGTACTTCATAAGGATGCGGGTTTCGTTCCATCGCATTTCGGTTTCGGTCGCAAATACTTTCGTAGGTAGTGCGCCGGCCGGCGCGGGAGGAAACGTATAGCTCCACCCTTCGACGCGCGTCGCTACCGAAAGGCGCTTTCGCGTGTTCTGGTGCGCGGTAATGGACGCCCCAGCCTCGTGCAGCCAGGCATTGCCATCGGTGTGGTCGACATGCCAGTGGGTATTGATCAAATGCCTGATTGGATCGGGGCTAATCGAACTCAAGGCGCCGGATACTGTCGGACGCGAAACCGAAAAACCCGCATCCACCAGAAGTTTGCCGTCGCGCCCGGTCAAGACGGCGATGTTGCCCCCGGAACCCTCCAGAACCGTAATGTTCCTCCGCAGAGGCCGTTGAACGATCTTGGCCTTCGCCGCTGCGTTGATCATGGTTGGAACGATGCCTGTCTCGTCCCCAAGCAGAGGCCGTCGGGCGAGCAGTACACCCGCTGCGCCGGCCAATGCGAAAAGTCGACGTCGTGAAAACTCCGTTCCTGTGACTTCTTTCATGACTCCTCCTCTGTAGTGTGTGGACCTGGGAAGTGCGGGCTGAAAAGCCTCACTCCGGCCAACTCTCGACAATCTCCGCGAGGACCCCGGTACGGCGCTTGGCTTGATCGATCCAGTTCTCGATCAGGCTGGCGGACGCGACGTCACCATGTTTGTCGCACACGGCATGTGTAGCCCGAAGGAAGCGGGTAAGCCGTAAGCTGTCTTGCCGCGGTTCCATCAGCATGCCGTTCCGGGGCACAAGCTCTTCGTCGTTGTCGCTCAGCCGTTGGTGTCGGGCGACGTCGCCAATCGACCGTAGCGCCGTGCCTCCGATCTTGCGGGCGCGTTCCGCGATGTCGTCTGTCATCGCGAAGATCTGATCTGCCTGTTCGTCTAACAGCAAATGGTAGTCGCGAAAGTGCCGCCCGGTCATGTGCCAGTGGAAACTCTTAGTTTTCAAATAGAGCGCGAAGGCGTCAGCGAGAGGCGCCCGCAGCGATTCGCAGATTTCGTTCACGGCCTCTGGAGCGAGATCGGTTCCGGTCTCTCCGCTGTTCCCTCGGGGCGCAGTAGCCGCAGTAGAAGTGCTTTTCATCGTCCAATTCCCTTATGCCGAGTTACCAGTACTTCGACGGGCTGGATGATGCAGTCTTGCACCCAAAGCAGTTTGTTCGAGCGAAGAGCGCCAACAAATGGGGTTAGGACCATAGGCGCAAAATGTCCAGCCTGTCGAAGTGGCCAAAGCCGGCCAGGGGATGGCGAATGTCGGCCACGTTCCGACAGCCGGCATAGGGTTGGCGCTTCGCTCTGATGTGTCGAGCGGGTTTGACAGGTATGGCAATCGACAGGTCGAACGGAAAGGCAGCGGTCAAATAAGAGCTTTCAACGCACTATTCGCCGCCTGGTAGCTCAGGTGCAACCTCGCTCTGTGAGGAGGAGGTGCAAGTCATTATGGGGAAGAAATTCAACGCAGATCATCAGCGGAATGAGCCGCCGGCATTTCGGACAGGCCACCGTCGCAGCTGTTTGTGCGCCGTCCGGTCCATAGGCGACAGCCCGCGCCAGTCGGCCGCGACTTTTGGATCGATCTTGGCATCATGGCCGAGACTGGCGTGGGTTCTGCGCAGCACCTGAATCCGGCCGATTGGGCATTGGCGACATTACAACACCTGATTTGATAATAACCTGTTCAGAAACCTGTTCAACTACCGCCGAGATGCACTCCAAAGGCGCTGCAGATTGCGCTCCGAAGACTGAATTATCAGCTATTTACGATCCGGGGATTGTTTCGTAATAAGCAGGTCCCCGGTTCGATCCCGGCGGGCGGCTCCATAAATCACTGAAATATAGAGACTTACCGAAAACGCCGCACAAGAAAGGCGACTGAGCCAAGATCAGCAGCTCAGGCGGTAACACAGCTCTAGTATTTAAAATACTTATGGGTTCAAGTGCTCCCTCCCCGTTCATCACCTGATCGAATCGGCCCCCGGATGTCGTTTCCTGACCGACCATTGGCTTAATCCGGATTGTCTGGCGCTTCGAAATCCGACGTGAATGGGTGCGGTCTTCGCATAAGCAAGTTAGCCGGGATAGCGGGCTCCCACTGGATAACGCCCGTTCGGAGCAGTAGCGAAGGTGCCGCGAGCGGCGGTGGCCCGCCGACCCATTTTCGATCAGACCGTTTCGGCGTTCATGTAGCAGGCACCAGAAGCCAGCCTTCTGGAGAGTCCGCATAGGACAAACTGCCGGGATGAAAGGATGAAACTCATCCGGGCTGCCGCTGTTAACACTTGAGAAGGCCGCCGAGACGCTCGCTGCACTCGATTGATGGTCCCCGGCTCTTCGCCAGTTCCTCGCCATGGAGGAATAACAGAACGTTGCCCTTTGACCGATCGCACCCAGTGTTCCGCAAATGCATTCAAGTTTGGGCTGCGCGCAGGGAGTCGCAGACATTTCACACCCCCTGCCGCCAGGATCTACCGGAATTTAGCGCAGAACTGGGCATCGCGATCCTGCAAAACGTACCAACAGCCGTGCAGATATCCCCACTCCTCCAACGTCGCACTGCGCGCTACCTGGCTCGTCCAGCTCATCGGTGATTGCCGCGATGGACACCCGCCGGCTGCTCAGGTATTTTGACCATACGATGGTCGATGGTCGGGAAAATGCGAAAATGGGGTATGGCGATGGCGGATAGCAACATTCATGTGTCGGAGGAACTGCTGGCCGAACTCCAGAAGGCCGCCGCGGCAGAGCAGCGCACTGCCGACGAAGTAGCTCAGGAGGCCGTCGAGCGCTATCTGCGGCTGAAGCGTCGGGAAAAGCTGTACGCATACGGCGAGGAACAGGCCCGCAAGCTCGGCATCCGGGAAGAAGACGTGGCGGGCCTCGTGAAGCAGAGCCGCCAAAGCACACCACGCGGGCGATAAGTGGTTTCCGTCACCGCCGATTCCAACATCTGGATTTCCGCGTTCAACTTCGCGGGAAAGCCGCGCCGATTGATAGAAATGGCCGATGCCGGCGAAATCGACCTTGCGGTGTCGGAAGCCATAATCGCGGAGGTCCTGCATGTGCTCCGGGATAACTTTCAATGGTCGGATGAGGGGCTAGCGGAAGCGCAATATCAGATGAACACGACGGCGCGAAAGGTAGTGCCTCCTGAAACGGTGGACGTGATCCGCGAAGATCCTGCGGATAACCGTATACTCGAATGCGCCGCTGCGGCGAGATCCGACTATATAGTCTCGGGCGACGATGATCTCCTGCGAGTGAAAGTCTTCAGGGATATGCCCATTGTGAAGGTGGCGAACTTCCTGAATCTTGTGGCAAAGGGAATGGCGCGTTAGGTCGAAACGGCTTCGCGAAACACGGCCGGGGCGATATTCTTTAGTATCCGATGCCGAAGGTTGCATTCATCGACCCCATGCGGCTCCTGCGCACGGAGAAGTTGCCGGAAGGCCCTGATTGGCAGTATGAATTAAAACTCGATGGGTACAGAGCTCTCGCCATCAAAACCGCCGGCAAAGTTCACCTGCGTTCCCGCAATGATAACGACTTCAACGCCCGATACCCAGGCATAGTAACGGCCCTGAGTGCCATGCCAGATGAAACCGTTCTCGACGGCGAGGTGGTGGCCCTTGACGCCGAGGGCCGGCCGTCCTTCAATACCCTCCAGAATTACGGCTCTGCCGGCGCTCCCCTCCATTTCTTCATCTTTGACCTGCTGGTCCTGAAGGGAAAGGAGGTGATGGGCGAACCGCTTGCAAAGCGGCGCGCGCTGATCGAAAAGCATGTCTTGCCGAAGCTGGCCGATCCGATCCGCTACTCACCGATTTTGGATGCAAGCCTCAAAGACCTCATCGCCTCGGTGAAAGCTCAAGGCCTCGAAGGGCTGGTGGCGAAGCGGCGCGGCAGTGCGTATCAGTCGGGCGAGCGCTCGGGCGCATGGATGAAGATGCGCGTCAATGCTGGGCAGGAGTTCGTCATCGGCGGCTATACGCTCGGCGGCGCCACGTTCGATGCGCTGGTTTTCGGCTACTATGACGGCGATAAGTTGATTTACGCTGCACGTACGCGGAACGGTTTTACACCCAAGCTCAGGGCCGAACTCCTGAAAAGGTTCAAGCCGCTGGAAACCAAGGAATGTCCGTTCACCAATCTGCCGGAGAAGAAAGCTGGCCGTTGGGGTGCGGGACTCACTGCGGCGAAAATGGAAGGTTGCCGGTGGCTGAAGCCTTTGCTGGTGGGGCAGTTTGAGTTTGTTCAGTGGACGGAGGAAGCCCACCTGCGGCACAGCCGGTTTGTGGGACTGCGGGAAGATAAGAAGGCTAACGATGTGAAGCGGGAGGGTTAAGCTAATGAATCCAGAAAACCAACAGGCTTGCATTCATACGCCACCGCCAAAACGATGATCCGGTCGAGAATCTGAGCGATTTCCTAACAATCTCCGGGAAATGGCACGAGAAGAATAATAGAAAAAGACAGAGGAATGCTGAGTGGACCTCTGGTATCCGGGCGTCAATAGACAGGCACTACGACCCTGGCAGCTTAACATCGTACTTAACCTCTTTTTCACCATGCCAAGGAATTCGGCTAAGCCATTGATCTTGCAACAGGACGAGGTTTGGACTACACACAGGTGTTGCAGAATCCTTTCCCGGTCCGATTTGGCCACATCCGGGCATGGATCACGACCAGCAACAAGACCTCACGGAGCGTGTTGATGATCTGCCCAACGGGATGGCGTCGCATACCGAGCCTCCTGAGAACTGCTTTGTATTCGGAAAGGAGCTTATCCGTTACGAGCCAGACGAAGGCTCCATGCTCAAGCCAATCACGAAGAAGTGAGGCGCTTGGATTTGCCGCAGTGGGTCCAGGTTTGAATCCCACCACTCACGGCGCAGACCAGATACCGGTGACGCTCGCTCGCACATTCCGCCTGGCGCCGAAAAACCGACCCTTTCGTCATCCACCGATGAATGTAAACGCCGGCGAAGGTCCCGTCCGGCGATCCTTACGCAATCGCTCGGGCAACCGCCCGACGTCTCTCATTGATCAAGCGCCACGTGGCGTCCTGATACAGCGCTCCAAGAGTCGGAACGTTGAAAGACAGCTCACCGAAGACAGTTGCATCGCAATCCGCAGTCATGGCGATCAGCCCGATGTGCACCAACTCGCTCGCGAGTTCCCCAATGGCATGTACTCCCAGGAGCTTCAGATCCTCGCGGCGGAAAATAAGCTTGAGAAAACCTTCTTTCTCGCCGATGATGCAACCGCGTGGATTGTCCGCGTAACGTGCGCGCCCGACGACGTAGTCGACGCCCGCCGCTTGGACTGTCTGCTCGGTGTCGCCGGCCATTGCAACCTCGGGAATCGTATACACCGCCGAAGGCAGGATTTCGCGGGCCGGAAGATCGCCGGCTCCGCCAAAAGCCACGGTCATTGCGCGTCTCGCCTGCTGCATGCCGGTCGATGCGAGTCCGGGAAAGCCGATAACGTCGCCCGCAGCGTAGATGTGCGGGACCGCAGTGCGGTAGTGTTCGTCGACTTTGAGATCACCGCGCTCTCCGGCAGCAAGACCGGCTGCGCCAAGATTCAGGCATTTGGTGTTACTGCGCCGTCCCGCCGCAACAAGGACCGCCTCGGTGTGGACAATGCGCCCCGATTGCAGCGTTAGCGTAATTTCGTCCCCCGCATAGTTGCATTCCGCGACCCGTTCGCCCCAGTGCAATTCGATTCCACTCCCACCCATGGCTCTCGTGAGCGCCGCCGAGACCTCAGAATCGAGAAAGGGTAGTAAGACTTCCCGGCTGTCAATCAGATGAACTTTCGCGCCCAACGCGCCGAACGTACACGCATACTCGCTGCCTACAGCTCCGGCGCCCACAACGGCAAGTGATTTTGGAATTGTGTTCAGTTCGAGAATGGTGTCCGAATCATAAACTCCGGGCGCGTCGAACGGAAAGCCCGCGGGGCGATAAGGTGAAGAACCGGTGGAAATCAACGTCCTTTCCGCATGTACAAGGCTCCATGTGGCGCCGCTCCGGATAGCGATCGTATGGGCGTCCTCGAACTGTGCGTCACCCACAATGAGCTCGACGGACGACGCTTCCACAATTTGCGCTAGAGTGCGGTTCAGCGCTTTCTTGACGGCGTGCTCACGGCGCATCAAGTCGGCGACCGTTGCTTCGCGGCGCAGCGAAAGATCGACGCCGTAGAGGTCACGCGAGCGGATGCCCGAGAGTGAGAGCGCCGTTTCGCGCAGAGTCTTGCTAGGTACGGTGCCAGTGTTAGCTCCAGCGCCACCAAGGTCCCCGTACCGATCGATGAGTACGACTCTGGCCCCCAGAGACGCGGCTGTAGTTGCGCCGACGATTCCGGCCGGCCCGGCGCCGATCACGGCGAGATCGTAAACGTTTTGCATGGTCATAAATGTTTTACCTTTCTATGCGTCGGGCAACCTGATTCCAAGCCGCTCCGCGACGGCCTCCGGTGCTTCGGGAAACTGAGCAAGCGGAAGACCTTTCTCGCGCCAATCATGGATTCCGCCCTCAAGAATCCAAATGTTCTCGACGCCTATTCGTCTTAATGCCAGCGCTGCCTGCGCGCTCACGATCTCGCTTCGCGAAGAACAATAGAGAACGATTTCGACATCGTCGGGTACGGAAATCCGCGGTGAATTCCGCAAACGGGACGGATCGATGCGGAATGCACCCGGAATTGCGCTCGGGCTTTTATTGTCGGCCTCTTCCTCGAAGCCCAGGAGATCGAGCAACGCGACCTTGCTGCCCGATCGCAGCTTTCGATGCAGCATCGGCGCGCTGATGAGGCGGACCCGCAATCGGCGAATCATTCGTATCAAGGTCAGTCCGCGCCAGCCAATGTAAATACAGAATGGAACGCCAATCCCAATGGCGAGGGCAGTTCCAAAGTGTTTCGCCCAGGCAACCGCGATTTCCAGTTGCTCGGAGAAGAGATAGCCAACCCCGACATAGAAGCCAGACCACAGAAGACTGGCGACCGCATCCAAGGCAAAGAAGCCCGTGAGGGAGACTCCTTCGGCGCCCGCAAGGGGCGGCATGAGGCCATCCAGTCCCGGGAAGAACTTGGCTACACATAACAACGGGAGGCCGTATTGCCCGAACTTGTCATGTGCATCCCGGGAGCATTTTCGGGGATCAAATGTAAGGCGGCACAGAATTCGCACGGCTTGTGAACCCCACTTGCGGCCAAGCCAGAACCAGATCCCATCAGCCGCAAGGCAAGGCAAGACGCTCAGAAGAACAACCGTGGTCGCCTGCATTTCCCCGTGCGCCGACAGAGCTCCCGCCGCCATCAGAAAAACTATGGACGGCACAGGCAGGCAGAGTTGATTCGCCATAACGGCAAGCAGAACTCCCGCGTAAGTCAGTTGAGGAGGCGTCATGGATGCATACCTTTTCCAGCAACCGCGCTCTTTGGCGGGTTAGCGGAAGACCGGACCGCCGTTCCATTCAATCTGGCCGCCACCGCGCGATTGGCAACGGAGCAGCTCGGGGCTTCCGGCGAGCGGCTGATGATGTTGGTGCTGGAGCGCACGGCATCGGCCGTCTCTTGGAGGGAGGCTACAAGCGAGGACCGCGACACGCGTCGCACGATCGGTTCTACCAGCCACCGCAGGCCACCCGGGATATCGCGGCTGAGCGCGATCGCCTCAAGTTCGACATACACCCCGCCATCGCGCTCCTGGTAGCGCGCGATGCTGAGTAGCCGCCAGATGATCCCGGCGCCATGGTCCTGGGGCAACATGTATGCGGATGGGCCGCCGTACCCGGCGACCTCCTGAACCCGCGTTGTTTCGCTGACGCTGTACCACCGTTGATCGTCCATCTGGGTGAACGTCGAGTGATAGTCACTGTCGAGTGCGCTTTTGGCAAAGAATGACTTGTTCATGATTACCATTGAGAACCGGTCTTCCCATTCGGAAGTCTCCAGTGACTTCGCGCTAACCACGTTGGGATGGTAGACGGCCTTGTACTGTCCGTAATCGCGCACCACCTGGAGAACATCGCGAAGCGCGGCATTCGGGATGAAGATGGCCCCGGTCCAATCGTGAATCAGTCCCGCGGGAACTTTGACAGGAACATTCCGCGCGGCAGGTGAAGCAATGATATCGCCTTGACGAAGCTTCGTCGCCTCAGCAGGAAGAGCGTCAATGGTGAGGAACGGGGTCTCTTGCGAGACATGCTTCAGATTGCGCTCTTCAGCGGCTCGTACGTAATCATTCCAGGCCTGTATAGTTTCGGGCTTGAGATCGGCTGCGATCGTCTGGGCCGGGGAAAAGAGCGCCAATAGAAAGATCGCGGCAAGCCCATGCAGGGGGCGCCATCTAGCCGCAGATCGTGTTTCCTCGTGCGTGTATGAGCGGAAGTGGTTATTCATTTTTTTCGCTGCCTCGACAACCAGGGAAGGCAGTTCGACTACCGCGGAGCCTTGGCTCGTAATTCGCTGAAAACAGGTTTTCAAGAGTCGTTGAGCGAGCTGTCTGCCGACATCACGGATGGCAGATGCCGTCAACGTGATGGCACTTGTCTCACGGGACGCAGCGAATCGAACGGAACTTTCAAGAGAGGAGGGCGGGAGGCTTCGTCTAAGGAATGAAGGGGACAAATGGCAAGGCCGCCGCTTGCCTCATATGGTGGACAAGCAGCGGCGAATTCAACTGAAGCTGCTGGGTTAGAATCGAAACCCAATGGCCGACGCCGAGAGGCTCAGAAGAGCCGCTCTTATGCCGACGGCGCGGGCGCGAGCACGTAACCGCAGGGATGATACTTCTGCGCGGTGCAACCCATGACTCTCATGCTTGTTCAAGCGCCTTAGCCCGCTCCAGGCGACATACTTGTGTAAATCCCCGGAGCGGATCTATGCTCACTTGCCCCTTCGCGAATCGCGCAAGAACCTCGGCGGGATCCTCTGGTGGCCGTTCGTAGGCCTCAAGCAACAGTTTGCCGACCTCCTCCGCGGCGCTAAGAATCTCGGCGCTCGCTGTAAGGCGGATGCGCGCCACGATTGAGTAGAGATGCATAAGCTTTCCCGGGTCGAGGGCCGGACGTTCGATGGCATCGACAAAGAGAGGTACAGCTTCTTCCACAAATTTGCCGTAGAGCTGCTCACGTTCTCTTAACTCGAATACCAATCGGGCCGCTCGGGCTTGCAGACGCTGGCCCACAAAGGTGGTAGCTACGGATGCGCAAGCCCCTATGAGAGAACCAGCCAGCGCTGCAAGCGCTGGCACAATGGTTAGGTCGACGCTGATCATAAGGACCCCGTAAGCCGCGCCAGATCCGCCGCCGCCACGCTACGGTCGTATACCGCCCGCAACACATCGGCCTGCGCACCCGACATTGCCGCGTCCGCATCAAGAAGCGCCGACTCATTCGCCGTGCCCGCTTCAACGCCATCCGACGTGACGCGGCGCGCCTCC
>PLDF01000331.1 GCA_003135055.1 Bryobacterales bacterium
GTCGGCATCGTCGGTCTGATCATTCTCGGTCTATGGTTCAACGACCGCAGTCGTTACGAACTGCTTCTTCTGGGGATCAACTGCATCGCGCTTCCGCCGATTTATCTGAACTATCTGGGTATCGCTGGGCTGCTCGACTACCCGGCCGGAGTCTACTTCAGTCTTTGGGCCGTCCCCGCCCTGGCCACTAACATCTGCCGCACGCTGTTCTTCTTCGCACTGGCCGGCCGGCGCGTTCCCTGGATTTTCTGGATTCTGATTGCCACCGCGACTGCCATCTATTTCGTTACGGCGGCGATCCCGCTGCTTCCACCGGCGCAATCGCTTTGGCTTGATGGGCTGCGTGCGCACCGCTTCGGCGCTGTCTCGCAGCTCGCCTCGGTTCTGGAATCCACCGCTCCGTTTTTCGCCTTCTGGCCATGGCGCAAGCTCTCGGCTCGCATCAAGCCGCTGGCGGCACTTTGCATGATATGGGGAGCCACGATGATGGTGTTCTTCTTCGTGCGATTCACGGGCGCGCAGCTTCTCGGCCTGCCCAATCTGCAAAGCCGCTGGAGCAATGTAGTCGCAGACTTTGAGGCGGTCGCCACGCTGGGTGTTCTGATTGGGCTGCTGACGCTGTTGTCGCGTGAGCAGCGGCAGACGTCGCGCGAGCGGGCGGTGCTGGCGGGGGAGATGCAGGCGGCGCAGCAGGTCCAACGCATTCTGGCGCCGACGGTGCTGGATACGGTGCCGGGCATCCGGCGCGCTGTTGCGTTTCATCCGATTCGCGAGGTTGGCGGGGATTTCTACAGCTGCTCGATTCTGCCCGGAAATCGCCAGCGGATTCTGCTGGGGGACGTGAGCGGCAAGGGCGCAGCCGCGGCTATGACCGCGGCCGTACTGCTGGGCGCAGCGCAGGGACGGGATACCGATGCTCCGGGCGCACTGCTGGACCACCTGAATGGCGTGCTGACGAAGATGCGCCTGGGCGGATTTGCGACTTGCCTGTGCGCGGAACTATCAGCAGCGGGTACGCTCACGCTGGCGAACGCCGGCCACCTGCCGCCGTATCGCAACGGCGAAGAGATGAAGCTGGACCCTGGGCTGCCGCTGGGTATCACGGTGGATGCGACGTACGGCGAGGCGGAAGTCCATCTCTTGCCTGGCGATTCACTCACATTTATTTCCGATGGAGTCGTCGAAGCCCACAGTGCATCGGGCGAACTGTTCGGCTTCGAGCGCACCGCCGCCATCTCTCACCGGGCCGCAGAAGAGATTGCTTCCGTGGCGCAATCGTTCGGCCAGGAGGACGACATCACCGTTCTCAAGCTCCACTTCGCGCCCGCCGAGAGCCTCGGCGGCTAAAACGGATGATAGCGCTGACGGTTGTGGGAGCAGACGCCAGGCTGGTGCGGGCGGCTATACTTCTGCGGTCAGACGTCTTACCTGCAGGAGAGCCCCCTATGAACCGTCGCAGCTTTGCCGCGCTCTTGCCGGCGCTGGCCGCTGGATTGCCCGCACTGGCCGAAGCGCAAACCGGAATTTCGCCGACGCCGGCTCCTCCGGCGAGCGCGGCTCCCGTGGAAACCGGTGTTTATCCCGGGTTCACGCCGCCGGAACAATTCACCGGCCGCGCCGGACACAGTTTCTTTCACGGCATGCTGCCCACGGAGATCGGCTGCGAAGCGCATGTGTCGTACCTGGCGCCGGGCGCGCAGCACGAGCCGGAGGAGAAGCACATGCATTCGGAAATCTGGCTGGTGCGGGAGGGCAAGGTGGAGCTGCACCTGAACGGCGTCTCGCATTTTCTCAGCCCGGGCGATGTGGGCATTGCGGTGGCGGGCACGCTGCACTGGGTGCGCAACGCGGGCGACACGGTCGCGTCCTATTTTGTGATGGAAGTGGGCACGGGGCCGATCGGGCACTAAAACGAAAAGCTCCCACCGGCGAATCCCGGCAATGTTGCTGGCCGAGACCCGCCGCGGGAGCCTGTCTTCAGTCCGGTGAAAAAACTAGACCTGCACCGGAACAGGCCGCTCGGCGTTGGCGTTGGTGTTGACCTTCGATTCGCCGGGTTTCTCATTCGAGCCCGGCTTGCGGATGTCGATGCCGCCCTTGAAGAANNGCGACCTGGCCGTTGCGGCCCACGGTCACGCGATTGCCGGGCAGGCTGATGGAGCCTTCCACCTTGCCGTCGATATAGAGGGACTCGGAACCGCTGACCTCGCCTTTGATGACGAGGCTCTTGCCGATGGTGGCCTGTTCGCCAGTGACGGCGCCTCCCTGCGGGGCCGGCGCAGGACGCTGACCTGCGTCAAAACTCGGAGTAATGGGCGTGGCCGGACGCGCGGGTTCGGGGCTGAGCGATCCGCCGCCGGTGCCGGGCTGATTGGGTTTCCACATAAAATTAGGATTCCTTCCTTCTGAAGATGGTTGGTGACTTGGCGCCCTGCAGCTGGCCTGCCAGTTGGTTGCGTGGGCCCATGCAGAACTGTGCAGCGCCGACCCTCAAGCCTTTGGAGAACTCTCTCCCCCTCCGCGCAATCGCCGCCGTTATCTGCATATTAAACACCTTCGCGGAAAATTGGCATCCCCCTGGTGTGCCGGCTCTGTGGAATGCGGGTAATTCGGCGACGACGGCCTATCGCTGAGGGGCCGCGGCGCATCTGTTGAAAGGGCGCGCCTGTCGGTCTGCGTTTGGCGGGCGCGGCTATTCGCAATGAGGAGGAGCATGACATGGTGAAGTATGCGCTGTATGGAATGTTGAAAGCGAAGCCGGGCAAAGAGGCCGAGGTGGAGGCTTTTTTGAAACAGGGAGCAGAGCTGGCGAAGAAGGAGCCGGGGACTGTGACCTGGTACGCGATTAAGGAGGACGATGGGCAGTATGGGATCTTCGACACGTTCAACGATGAGGCGGGGCGCGAGGCGCATTTGATCGGTGAGATTGCGAAGGCGCTGATGGCGAAGGCGGGCGAGTTGCTGGCGGAGCCGCCGAAGATTCACAAGATCCTGGTTCTTGCGACGAAGTGAGGGCGAAACAGGAGAGAGGGGACAGGAGGCAGAAGGAAAAGAGCAGGATTCCTTTGTTTCTTTGAGAGTACTCGAATGTTCATTACACTTTGGACCAAGGACTTCCATCCAGCAGTCGAGGCTGTGGGAATGTGGTAATCCCGAAGGGATTTCCAAAAAGTGTGGGAAGGGTGGAAAGCC
>PLDF01000466.1 GCA_003135055.1 Bryobacterales bacterium
TGCCACCGCGCAGAAGTGTATTTCCGTGCAAGGCAAAGATTCCGCGCGGGTTTGGTATACACTTGGCCGGTCCGCGAGGTTTCTGGAGAGCAACGCACGCATGAGTGCGACGCATGAGTGCGACGCATGAGTGCGACGCATGAGTGCGTCCGCGACGCGGGCCGGCTATCCCAGCGCCTGCTCCAGATCGGCGATTACATCCTCCGGCGCTTCAATCCCCACCGATAGGCGCACCAGGCTGTCGCGAATGCCCATGCGCTCGCGCTGCTTGGGTGAAATCTCGCGGTGCGAGCTCATCACCGGGTAGAGCATCATGGTGTGCACATCGCCCAGCGAGGTCGCGCGCACAACCAGCTTGAGCGCGTCCATGAAGCGGAAGATTTCTTCGCGCCCGGCGCCCCGGATCTCAAAGCTGACGACGGCGCCGTACATTCCCTGCGGGAACATGCGCCGGATAGTCGCGGCATCGGGATGCGCCGGGTCGCCTGTAAAGTGCACCTTCTCCACTTTCGGATGCGCGCTCAGCCATGACGCCACACGGCATGCGTTGGCGCATTGCCGCTCCATGCGCAACGGAAACGTCTTGATGCCGCGCATGGTCAGATAGCACTCGAATGGGCCCAGCACCGGGCCGATGGTGCGGCCTAAACTCCGCAGCGTGGAATAATGCTGCTCGTCCGTCACTACCACGCCGCCCATCACGTCGCCGTGCCCGGCCAGATACTTCGTCAGGCTGTGCACGGATATGTGCGCGCCCAATTCCAGCGGGCGCAAGATCATCGGCGTGGCGAAAGTGTTGTCCACCACCAGCGCCGCGCCGGCCGCGCCGGCAATCTCCGCGATCTTGCCGATGTCGCCCACGCGCAGCAGCGGATTCGAGATCGATTCCGTCAGAATGCACCCCGGTTTCGCGTCCGCCACCGCGGCGCGCAGGGAATCCAAGTCGCACACATCGGCGAAGCGGACGCTCACGCCCGAGGGCTCGAAGACGTTCATCAACATCGCCGTGGTGGCGCCATATATGGCGTTCGCCGAGACGATCGACTTTCGCCGGTCCGTCAGCGCCGTCATCACGGCCATGTGCAGGGCCGCCATGCCCGAGCCGCACGCCAGCGCGCCGTGCCCGCCTTCAAGCGCGCACACCACTTCCTCAAGCGCCGCGGCGGAAGGGTTGTCGTACCGCGCGTAGCACGGCCCTTCCTCTTCCTGCCCGAAGATGCGGTCGAGCTGCTCCATGGAATCGTACGAATACGCCGATGCCGTGTAGATCGGGGTGGTAACCGGTATGTGCGAGCCGAGCTTTTTCCGGTCGCCGGCGTGTACTGCCTTGGTATGAATCTTCAACGCTGTTATTTCCAATTCCATCTCACTTATTTTCTTTTCCATCGCACGCCGGACTTGGTGTCTTCGAGAACGATTGCCCGTTCCAGAAGCTGCTCCCGAATCTGATCGGCGCGCCCGAAATTTTTGCCCTTCTTGGCGGCGTTGCGTTCTTCCACCAGCGCTTCCACCTCGGAATCCGCAATCGCGTTGGTCTGCGCCGCCGGTTCCAGAACGTCGAATACGGCGTCGAAGCGCGTCAGGAATTCCAGCGCCGCCGCCGCGTTGCCGGCGCGGAATTCGCCCGAATCCATAGCGCTGTTGGCGTCGCGAATGTATTCGAACACGGCGGCCAGGGCCGCGGCCGTATTCAGGTCGTCGTCCATGCCTTCGACGAACGCCCGCGCCGCCTGCTCGGTCCGCGCCGTCAATGCATCGCTGGCCCCTTCGGGATAGCGGTCCGTTTCCAGCCGTAATTTGAAATTCCGCAGCCGCTCGATGGTGGTGCGCGCCGAGCGCAACCCGTCCAAAGTGAAGTTCAGAGACTTGCGGTAGGGCGTGGCCGCCAACAGATAGCGGATCGCCTCCGTCTCATACCCCTGCTGCAGCAAATCGCGCAGCGTGTAGTAATTGCCGAGCGACTTCGACATCTTCTGGCCTTCCACCATCAGGAACTCGGCGTGCAGCCAGAAGCGCGCGAACGGCTTCCCCGTGAGAGATTCTGACTGCGCAATCTCATTCTCGTGATGGGGAAAAATCAGATCCACGCCGCCCGCGTGAATATCGATGGTGTCGCCCAGATACTTGAGCGCCATCACGGAGCATTCGATGTGCCAGCCCGGACGGCCGGGTCCGATGGCCGTCTCCCAGGCCATCTCGCCTTCCTTGGGCGCTTTCCAAAGCGCGAAATCGCGCGCATCGGCTTTTTCGTATTCGTCCACGTCCACGCGCGCGCCAGCCAGATTGCCGCTGAAGTCGTTGTGCGAAAGCTTTCCGTACCCGGGAAACGACGCGATGCGGAAATACACCGAGCCATCGGTGTTATAGGTATGATTGCCGGCCGCGAGCTTCTCGATGGCCGCCACCATATCGTCGATATGCTTGGTGGCGGGGGTCAGCCGTTCCGGCGATTCCAGGCGCAGCGTCTTGCAGTCGTCCAGAAACGCCTGCGTGTAAATGGCGGTGTATTCCGCGAGGCTCTGGTGCTGCGCCACGGCGTTGCGGATGATCTTGTCGTCCACGTCCGTAATATTCATGACGTGGTCGAGCCCAAAGCCGCTCAACCTCAGCCAGCGGCGCAGAATATCGACGAAAGTGAACGTGCGGAAATTGCCGATGTGCGCGTAGTCGTAAACCGTGGGCCCGCAAGTATACATGCGGACGGTATTTGCCTGGGCGGGCGTGAACTCCTCCACCTGTTGGGAGAGCGTGTTGTAGAAGCGCAACGGCATGGAAATATTGGGAAATCTCATCGTACCAGACCCTCATAGCAGACCACGAAAGACTGGGTACAAAAGCCCAAGAACCGGGGTTTTTGGGGGGAGGCAAAGAGTGCGCAGGCACAAGTACGGATTCCAGCAATGAAACAATTTATACATTGGGGCAGTCAATTGCTGTAGACTCGCGTTAGATCGGCATGGAAAGGACGGCCCCTTCCATCCTTCTCCGCTCGGGATGGGCGCTCGTGGGAGAGGCCGGAGAGAATTTGTATGAAAAGGACCATCGTAGAGCGCCGCGCCAACAAGCGTTACGAGCTTCGGTTTCCGCTTCGCTATCGCATTTCCCAAAAAGGCGTAACGCCGTATGCCGGGATTAGCCTTACTCTGGACTTGAGCGCGACTGGCATCGCGTTTCGCTGCCGGAAGCCTCTTCCCGTGGGCTCGCACATCGAGCTCCTGGTGGATTGGCCTACCAAGTACCGCGACGCGTATCCGATCGAACTGCACGTTACCGGGTTCGTGGTGCGCAGCGCGAATGGCCGGACGGCGGTCCGCATGACATCGCACCGGCTCCGCGTTCCCGAAGCTCCGGCCCAAACCGCTCACGCTTCGGCTTAGGCTGGACTGGATTCCGAACCGGATTTGGCCGGCTTTTCCAGCTTGACGCGCCTCGCACACCCTCGCGCCCGTTGTCTGGCGTCACGCCGGAACCATGAAACCGAGGCCAGTGAAGAGACGGCCGTCGAGCGGCATTTCCGGAATCTCGGGCACGGTAACCACTCCGCCGCGTCGAGTTTTCCGCGCCGATCGGCGGAACGACCGCTGTAAACTCCACGGTTTGCGAGACCGCGCCAACTTCCGGATGAGCATCCACGCGGGCGGTCCGATCCGCTTCCAAAGTCAATTTACTCTCGCGCAAGTTTTGAATCCCTTTTTACCGATGGCAACGCGGTACGATCCGGGCCGAATGTTGGAGATGTTAGCGCGGGCCACGGCGACATTCGTCGGGTCCGTAATCCGGCCCATTATAGTCGCGGATGGCGTCCGTGCAGCGGCGAGGACGATCAAGAGTGTTAGGACATCGCTGGGTGCATAGTCTCTCATTGATCGAGTTTTGTTGAATACGGGGGCAGCGGCAGTTGGCAACCGCCGCGCAGGATGGCATCCCGATCCTGGCGGAGCGGGTAAAGTACGGCCACCTGACAGACGACAAAGAACGATCGTCTGTCCCACCTCACACCACCTCATACCACCTCACACCACCTCATACCACCTCACACCACCTCACATCCACCTCACATCCGGCAAAGTAAGTGACTCCTACTGGCCTTGGCCAGGGTGCGGCGCCGGCGCCGTGGAATTGGGCGCCGGTTTGCCATCCACGGTATCAGGCTCCATCAGCTCAATACGCGTTCCGTCGGGATCGTATAGGTTGATCTGGCGTTTCTTGTTCACCCCAACCTGGATTTCCATCGGCTTGCCTTCGGGCGGCGCGTATAAGCCTTGCGCGGCGCGCCTCTTCAGCTCCGCCAGCGCCTTTTCCGCGCTAGGCACCATCAGCGAGGCGTGGTTCTTAGTGCCGCGGGCATCCGGCGCGGGGAGGCTGCCGTATAACATCAGCTCGACATAGTCGTCTCCCTCGGCGGGCCGGATATTCACCCAACTCAACATACGCGGCGAACTGCTTCCGCGCCAGAATTCCTTGAAACCGAGGATGCCGCCGTAGAAGGCCATCGACTTATCCAGGTCGCCGGCCAGAACGCCGACGTGCATGATGCGATCTGAGATACGGGCAGCTGGCATGAACTTACCCTTCTCTCTCGCCGTCCAGCTATCCGGCATATATTCCACCATCTCGACGATGTGACCGTCGGGGTCTTTGACATTGAAGTTCTTGTTACCGGTCTGGCCCTTACCTACGGCGCCTTTGTCCGACATGACTTCGATACCCTTGGACTTCAGGTAAGTGTACAGCCGGTCGGCGCTATCGGTGTAGAGAGAGATGTGGTTGAGCTGGCCTTCGCCGCGATCGGCTTCCGTGAAGATCTCGAAATATTGACGATCGTTGACCTTGATGAAGGCGATGCGCGTTCCCGTGCCATCTTTCTGGGGAAGCGTGAAGGGCTCGCCGAAGCCCAGGAACTGTTCATAGAATTGGCGCGTCCTGGCAAGATCCTTAACGTAGACCGCCATGTGCGCGACGCCCAAGACCTTCGGGCGCTCGATGGCATCCTGAGCGAAAAGCGACGCTGCCACCAAGATGCCTGCTAGTAACTTCGTGGTTCTCATAATTTGCTCTAAGTCAACCCGTCAGACCTGCCCGCGTCACGCCCCTGCCTCGGCTTCCGGACCGAAGCGCGTTCACACGAGTGTGAACGCGGCACGCATGAGTGCGTGCGCCACGGCGACCGCCTCAAATTACGCGCAGATCTTTACCGGTAGGCGTCAGGATTTCGCAGCCTCTCTCCGTCACTACCACCGTATCCTCGATGCGAACTCCGCCGAATCCCTCCAGATACACGCCCGGCTCGATGGTGATCGCCATGCCCGCTTGCAACCGGGTCTTATCGCGCTTGCCGATGCGCGGCGGCTCGTGGATCTCAAGACCCAGTCCGTGGCCGGTGGAGTGGATGAACGCGCGGTCGAGTCCATACCCCTGCAACACTTTCCGCGCCGCCGCATCCACGCGCGCGGTGGATGCTCCGGCGCGCACGGCGTCAATCGCGGCCAGTTGCGCTTCGAGCACCGCGCGGTAGGTCCGCTTCACCTTGGCGCCCGGCACCCCCAGATAGAGCATGCGGGTCATGTCGCTGGCATAGCCCTCCTGCATGGCGCCCATATCCACCACCACCAGGCCGCCGGTCTGCAGGCGCGCCGCGGTTGGCTGCGCGTGCGGCCACGCGGAACGCGCGCCCCCGGCCACGATGGTCTCAAACGCCGGCTTCGCGGCGCCCAGACGGCGCATGCGGTATTCCAACTCGGCGGCCAGATCGGATTCCATCATTCCCGGCTTGACGCGCGCCACAACCTGCTCAAACGCGCGCGAGTTGGTATCCACCGAACGCCGGATGCGCTCGATCTCCGCAGCCGATTTCACCATCCGCAAGTCTTCAATCCAGCCCGCCGCCGCGCCCTTTTCACCAGGCGCTGGACATGGCTCCAGGGAAGCCCGCATCGGCAGCTTGGCTTTGAGCGAATCGAACAGATCGCAAGTCATGCGCACGGGTTCGTAGCCGATGCGCCGTAATCCCAGTTTGGCGATGGCCGCTCCAATGGCGACCGCCAGCGGACCTTTGACGACGCGGACTTCACAGGTGGTCTCTTGCGCGGACTGAATCCGGTAGCGCGGATCGGTGAACAGGATCGACCTGCGGGGCGTCAGCAGCAGGTTGCCGTTGCTTCCCGTGAAGCCGGAAAGATACCGCAGGTTCGGGCTGAACGCCACCAGCAGCGCGTCCAGTTTGCGTTCTGCCAGACCCGCGGCCACGGCTTGGCGGCGCTCCTGCTCCATGCCAATGATTAGCGACTTGAAAAATGCAGCGTCGGGGACGCGTTGTATTCGGATTCGGTAGGAGGCAGCGATGGCGCTTCGAACCGGAAAACGATAGGGAACGCGGAGTCACTGATAAACCAACTATCGGTTCTTAGGTACATTTCCACCTTGGAGCTTAACATCCAGGCTAGCTTCGTGGCTATTGGAAACCCAATCCCCTCTAGGTTAGCTGTAGTATTAGAGACCTTGACGTAGGCGCTAACCGTCCCATCCGTATCGGGGATGAGCGCCAGGACCTCAAACTTTGCTCCGCCCTTGAGGATGAGTAGTGGATTCGGCGCCTCCTTTCCGTCGAGCGTCATTGCCTCCTGACGGACCTCGTCGCCCGACCTGTAACGGACAATCGCGACGTCTTCGTCGGAGGCATCCCGAACCACGGTTAGGTCTGCGGCCGGCAGCGGGTTCCTGCCATACTTTTCGTAGAGAACACGCCAGCTCTCGAAAGAAACGTCAGAGGCACCTTTCCCCGACTCGGTTCTCGCGCAGTCGGCCTCATCGGTAAAATAGGATTCCTGGAGCATGTGCAAGGCATGACCCTTCTCGGCTGACCGCAGGCTCTTGGCGTCCGAGAGCGCCTGATTCTTCACTGACATCCAACTAAACTCGTCAGGCTTAAACACCTTAGACTGGCAACCGGGTAGCCGGGATTCCGGCGACCTGTCGGATCGTCCGCTACTGATAAGTAGCAACGGCAGGAAGGCGCAAACTAGCAGTCGACTAGTGGTAAGCATGTCTCCTCAATGCGTGCAGTCGCTCATCAACCAATCGGTGATGGGCTGTGTTGTATACGGCTTCCAGACGAGGCCAAAAACCTCAAAGTTGGAAAAAACTCGGCTATCCCGCCAGGATTTCACCACATGTATCATTTCGTGCAAAAGGGAGCTTTCGCGCTCCTTCTCTGGGGATTCAACCCAATCTTTGTCGCGATCACAAGCCCCGAAAAAGTCCCCGAGGACTACTACCGGGGCATGGCGGCTATCAGAAGACAAGCCACCGCGAGTGAACAGAGTTCGTGCCGCGACGCTTCCGAGAATTGTATCGCTTAGGGTGACAGCCTCTCCGTTGCCAATCAACTCGCCTTGAGTCTTATGCGCGTCCGGACTACCTGCCCGGCCATCCAAAAAACGAGTCCGGCGCGCCTCGGCAAGGATCTCCGACCGAGTGATACTGACTGCCGCGAATACCTGCGAACACCGCGTCCGGCCAAAGTTCGCGAGTCGTTTTTCGATGAGACCTCGGGCAATCTTGGTCATGCTGGCTTCGGTGTAATACCTCACCACGCAGCCTTTTGGAGCATTCTTCTGCGCCTCGTTATCCAGCCAAACCCACGAGTTTGCCGCCGATAAGTGGAGCGGCGGCAACGAAACCAAGCAACAGCGTACCGCAAGTACAAGAAAGAATAGGCGCGAGCGAATCAATTCGGGGTGCTTTCCTTTCGATATCCGATTGCGAAACACCCTTTACGGGTGTTGATGCTGAAGCTGCGCCGCTAAAAATCGAATCCACTCCCCCCGAAGTGTACTTTAGCGCTCCTTTCAAGTCAAGGTGTAATTTTAGTGCTCTCTTGTCCAAATCAATAATTCAAACAGCGAATAGTAACAATTTTATTTGTTTGACGAATAGTCCAGAATTTCCGGTCGCTTGTGCTGCTAGCCTCAAGTGTGCCAATCAACACAACTGGTCGGACCTATGGCCTGAGCACGCCTATTAGCCTCGCATTTGTCTAGTTTACGTTGCCTCCCTGCCGGTAAACAAGAGAGAATCGCCGTTTTTTGGAGAGAATTCTCGAAATTGTTACGGATGACCCTGACAGAGTGGCTTTATTTTCACAGGTTTAGTGATTAGCCGAGCGTTTGGTACTGCCTCCAGACGCCAAAGGAGGCTCTACGACCGGCTAGCGTAGTTTATAGTACAAAGTCTGTCCGGTGCTTGGAAGTTTGGCGAGCGGCTCAACAGATAGAATTAATATAATTCTCCCCAAGACTGGTTTGAGGACACCTAAATCATACCCCACTGAACCAACGTCAGGCTATCCGACTAAAACACGCATTGAGGGAACTGAGCCCGGCGAAGGGCGAACGTTTTCCCACGAGGGTTCACTATTGGCCACCGACAAGGCCCTTCGCCAACACCAGCCCGCGCTCCGCCAGAGCGTCGGCCTGGCGCATGTCGCCGCGTTTTTCCGCGTCGTCCGACTGCGCCACAAACGTCTGGACGCGCGTCGCCATCTTTTTCTGATCGGTAGTGAGCCGGTGGGCCTTGGCGTGTTCCAACAACTGCCGGATCTCCCGCTTACTGGCGTCCGCCGATTCCTGATAACGCTTCCGCTCATCCGCCGGAACAATCTCCTGGATGGGGGCGCGCTCCGGCTCCGCGGCGGGAGGGGCGACCGGCGCCACAACCACCTCCGGCTTCGGCGGCGGCGAGCCAGCCGCAGTGCGCCGCACCGGTTTCGGCGCCGGCGTGGGCTCGACCGGGTCCGGCGGCGCGGGAACGGCGAGCGCTTCCTGATTCACGGGTTGCGGCGGCGGCAACTGCACCTGGGTCTGCGGTATGGAAAGCGGTTCCGGCGGCGGCGCGGGCTTGGGTTGCGCCGCGGGTTGAGGTTGCGGAGGCACGGCGGCGGTCTTCGGCTTGCCGCTCAATACGCAACCGGCCATCGAGAGCGCCAGCACAACGGCGAGGATTGCTTCTACGCGTCCCATGAGAGCGACTCAGAGCGCAATTGGCAGGCGAATGGAGAAGCTTGCGCCTTTCCCAGGCTCGCTTGTGAAATCGATTGTACCATCGTGCAATTGGACGATCCGGAACGTCATCGCGAGACCGATGCCGGAGCCTTCCTTCTTGGTAGTGAAGTACAGGGTAAAGATTTTTTCGCGCAACTGCGGCGGAATTCCCGGACCCGAATCGGAGATGCGAATCTCGGCCGTATCCGCGGTGGCGGACGATTCGAAGCGCAGCTCGCCGCCATCGGGCATGGCCTGCATGGCGTTGACGGCGATGTTGAGCACCGCTTGCTTCAGAAGGTCGCCATCCACGCGCACTTCCACGCCGTCCGCGGCTTGCGCCACCATGACGCGAATTTTCAACGCCTCGGCTTGCGGCCGCGCCAACTCGACAATCTCATCCACCAGTTTTTGCACCGGAACGGTAGCAAGGTTGAGCTCCATGGGGCGCGTGAAATCGAGGAAGGTCTTGACCACGCGGTCGAGGCGGAGGATTTCGCGCGAAATAATTTCCATCTGCGGAATCACGTCGGTGTCGCCGCGCGCCAGCTTGGCCTTGGCCACCTCCACATGCAGCAGGATGGCATTCAGCGGGTTCTTGACTTCATGCGCGACGCCGCTCGAAACGCGGCTGATGGCGGCCAGACGGTCGGCGGTTTGCAACTCACGGCCGAGCTTCCGCTGCGCTTCCGGGTCGCGCAGCCGCACCAGCACGCCCGAACCGGTGGCGCCGGGCAAGGTTTCGAGCAAATCCACCGAGAGCAGCAACACCGCGGCCGTTTGCCCGGCGATGGCGACGGGCGCGCGGCGGTTACGGATAGAGCGCCCGGTCTGGGCCGACTGCGCGATCATCAGCCCCAAGGTGGTATTTGGCGGGAATATGTCGGTCAGAGATTTGCCGGTGAAGCCGGCGCGGTCCGTGCCCAGAAACTTCTCCACCGAGCCCGAAGCGAAGACCAGCCGCATCTCGCGGTCGAAGATGAAGACCGCGTCTTCCAAATCTTCCAGCAGCCGGTCGATATTGCCGCGCAGATCGGAGACTTCAAACTGCGCCCCGCGCAACCGCTCGCTGAGGATGCTGACTTTGGAAGCCATGACGGCCAGCTCGTCTTTGCCCGGTGCGCCTTTGCCCAGTTCTGCCGCGCCATCTTTGCCCGGCGCGTACTCGCCGCTGGCCACCAGGTCGAGCATGTGTCCAAGCTCCCCGAGGCGGCGGAACGCCAGCGCGGATACCAGGAACGTGAGACCCACCGCGCCGGCGAACAGGAGCAGCGCTACCTGCGCGCTCCGAGTGAGAGTGGGCCAGACGTGCCGCCGAATGAGGGCCGTGTTCACCACCACCCGCACGGTCACCAGGGTTTCGCCGGCGGTAGTTCCCAGCGCCTTTTCCATCTGGTAAAAGCTGTTCTTGCGGCTGGCGAGCAGGCTCACCTTTTCGAACCACGTTTCCGCGACCAACGTCTGGAAATCCGGATACGGCGGCTCGAACACGCCCAGGCGCGAGGGGTCGGTATCGGCGAGGATTTCGTTGTGCGGATCCACCACGGCGATTTCAAACAGTCCTTCGGACGCCGTCATCACGCTGTTCAGCCACAGAGAGAGCGCCGGGTCGCGCAACGCCTCGCGCAGGGGCTTATCGCGCATGCGGTTGAGCGTTTGCGCCACGTAGTCGCCGGCCACCAGGCGCACCACCTCGGCGGGTTTGCGGGCGGCTTCGAACTCGATTTCCATGGCGTTGCCCAAGTCCACCGCGGATATGGCGCCCACGATCAGCGTTTCCAGCAGGACGGCCCCCAGCGTCAGCTTGGCTTGAAGGTTCATGCCGCCCTAGGAAACGGCGATCAGCAACTTTCCGGCCGTGTGGCGGCCTTCCAGATCGCGGTGCGCGGCCGCGGCTTCGGCCAGTGGATAAGTGCGGTCGATGCGCAGCTTGAGCTTGCCGGCGGCGATCCAGCTGAGCACGTCGCCCGCGCGCCACAGCAGCTCTTCGCGCGTGGCCACGTGGTGCCCCAGGCTTGGCCGGGTGAGGAAGAGCGAGCCTTTGGCGTTGAGAATGCCGGGATCGAATGGCGGCACGGGCCCGCTCGATTGCCCGAATAGCGCCAGCAGCCCGCGGGGCCGCAGCGAATTGAGGCTCTTGTCGAAAGTGGTCTTGCCAACGGAATCGTAGACCACATCCACGCCGCGGCCATTGGTGAGCCGCTTCACTTCGGTCTCGAAATCCTGCTGCGTGTAGAGAATGGCTTCATCCACGCCATGCGCCCGCGCAATGGCGGCTTTCTCTTCCGTGGAAACCGTACCGAATACGCGCGCGCCGAGCATTTTGGCCATCTGCACGATGAGGCCGCCAGCGCCGCCCGCGGCCGCATGAACCAGGCACGTATCGCCGCTCTTCAAGGCATACGTGGAATGCGTGAGGTAATGCGCCGTCATGCCCTGCAACATGGCCGCGGCCGCGGTTTGGAAATCCACATGGTCCGGAATCTTGACCAGTTGCGCCGAGGGAACCACCGCGTACTCGGCGTACGATCCGCGCGCCCCGGCATACGCCACGCGGTCGCCCGGCGCGACCTCGGTGACCTCGGAACCCACGGCCGCCACCGTTCCGGCCGCCTCGCTGCCCAGCGTCACCGGCAGATCGGCTTTATACAGGCCGGTGCGGAAATACACGTCGATAAAATTCACGCCGCTCGCGGCGATTCGCACCAGCGCCTGCTTGGCGGCGGGCTGCGGCGTGGGCGATTCCACAAGCTGCATTTTCTCCGGGCCGCCATGTTCGTTCACTTGGATGGATTTCATATTCGTACGGTAAACGATTTTAACCCCTGCGCAGGGCCCTTCGTGCGTGAACAGCCGATGCATAGAGTAGCAGATAAAACAGAGTGAACGGGAACGCAACGGCCCGGGCAAGCGTGCGAACGGCCCCGGCGCCGGCGAGCCCCGCGCGCAAAAGCACAAATCGCCGGACTTGCTTGCCGTGGGCGCAATCGAGCCAGAAGTAATCGCCATTTTCATTGACGACGAAAATCTTGGCGGGGACTTGGTAGCCGATGGCCCACTTCCATTTTGTCATCAGGGGCTCGCCGGAGCACACGATGCCCATGGCGGAGTAGCGGTTGCCAATCAACTCGCGGTAGAGTTTGCGGCGGCCTTCGCGTCCGCGGTAATCGGAGACGCGATAGATGCGCGTGCCATCGCCGAAGCCCTGAGGCAGCGTGGCGTAGCAGGATACCAGATCGATGCGGACGCCGTCGCCGTAGCCGCGGCGCAGGATGGGGCCGACGCGCTCGACGATGGCGCGCGAGCCGCTTTCGACCAGGAGGATGGAAGAGACGTCGGGCTGGCGGCCGGTGAGGAAATAGCGCACTGAATTGAATATAGCGTGATAGCAGATGTGGGAGGCGGGCGGTTGCCGCCGGCGCAGGTTAGTGTCCGTTTTTGGGACTAGGGTCGTTTGGCATATCGTCGTTTGGCATATCATTGGCCGGGGGCGGTCTGGGGCCGGGCAGTCCGGCTTCCGGTATTTTCGGCTTAATAAATTGTAGCAACAACACCGGGTTATCGATAAGGACCCGCCGGCTGGCCGACGCCGGAAGCGACTTGGTTCGGTTCGCTTGCGTCGGCCGATGCCGATTTATTCAATTGTCAAAGAGCTGAGGCGCGGCGAACGGCTGATGGGAGAGGAGCCGCGGGCGCAGAGGACTGTCCGTTTATGGGACTGGGGTCGTTTGGCATATCGAGATGCGGCCGAACGGCTTGTGGCTCGAAGACGCATCCGGGTGAAAAGCGAACCCCTGATTTAAGTATACAGGACGGGAAAAAGCGCTTTGGCAGTTTGCGTAGTGTTTTCATGAGGATACAGCCTGTGATTGAGTTTCCGGCGAGAATCGGCAGGGAGTCGGGCCGGGCAGCCCGGGCTCGGTAATGGATGGCAACAACAGGAGTTGCTCTGGGTGACTGCTTCGAAAGAGCGGTGACCAACTAAACTAGGCAAGGGCTTTGCCCTTGATATCCCCGCGCGGGATTTTCTTCGTCGGAATCCGCACCGGTTCCGGTGTTCGTCACCCTGTTCCTTTTCTTCCCGCTTTCCGGCGCCCAAATTCACTTGGCCGAGACTTCCGGCATAAAGGGAAACGGCCCGGCCCGTATCCAAAAGTGATTCGGCGGCCCGAAAGCGAAGAGCGACTTGTTATAGTCCTCGCGAAACTCGTAGTGAAAGACCAGCGTGATAGTCTTCCCGCCGCAGGTCTTCGAAAATCGGGAGTTCTTGACGGCTTTCTCCGCGCTCTCTGCAAACGCCTTCTTCGTGAGGTCAACGACGCGGGGGTTGTTGTTTTGTAGACTGCTTTCGACGGTTTGTGCGGCCGCCAGATCAGAGAGAAGCACCTTGACGGTCTGTATGCCTTGGACGCTGGCCACGCGTGGCAGCGGCGGATAGTCCGGCATCTCCAGGTACTCCAGACACTCGATATTCGATGGACTTTCCACTGGTCCAGGCTGGCCTGATGCGCGATACGGCGCGATCGCGAGGAGCACACCAGCGAGCAGTGGGGCACCCGCCTTCCAGTTCCTATTTGAGATTCTATTCATTTGAGACCACCTATCAGCTTACCGCAATACTGGTCCATGAGCTTGTCGTTAGCATCTCCTGCCGGCTTGTTGTTAGCATCAGGCTGGAATAAGACGGCGCCCCCCAGTTCGTTCATCTTATGACCGAGTTCATGGATTAGGATCGCAGCCTGGGCTTTCAGGGTCCCGCCCGTATAGGCTCGCCGGCCGACCGTGAGCGTCTTGTCACCCAACTTTGCATTGAAGAAGGCGCCTGTGTCATTCACCGCAATGGCTGCTGAAGTTGGAAGTCCTGTGAGCGTCCCATCTTGATTCCTCGTGCCCACGAATGCGGCCGTGCCGTTGTCGCTGAATGGACCATGCCCGTAGGCATTTCCTTCCAACAGTAGGTTGATGTAATAGGATATTGAATAGGTTGATGCCCCCGTTAGCCATGTGCCGCAGCTCGCATAACTGCCTGAACTGAGACCTTGCAAGATTTTATTCAAAACATTTGTGATGGTTTGCTGGTTGGGCGGTGTCTGCGAGAAACTTACGGTAATATCCGAATTCTCCTCGTTGTCCGAAAATGTCCTGACCAGGGCGTAGGCCGTTGCGTTATCCGAATAGTTGCCCCCAGCCACTGGCCAAAAGCTGGAGGCTATATCGTAGAGAACGAAAAGAAGGTCGGCGCTTATCTGCTCTACTGAGCCCTGCTGCTGGTATGCGTTGCCAGTCCACGAATACGTGGGCAAGCCGCCGGGCTGCCCCGTCGCGTTCCCGTTTGAGTCATAGGTGATTCCGGACTGACCGATCACTCCGCCATCGGCGGTCGCGATCTGAGGCTGGTCGTTGGGCACCACCCAGCGCACGTTCCCGCTGGCGTCGAAGGCGACCATGCTGTTCAAAGGCCCACAGTCTATAGGGTCTATGCATAGAGGGGAGCCTGACCCAAACGCGCCGATAAACGACCCGTCCTGAGCCTGCAGAATATTTTCAATTGCCGTGCCCTGGCCGGCTACAGCCGGCGCGGCGACGATGCTTACGCTGGCGCCCGTGGTTACCGCCATGCCGGCGCCGAAGGACTCGGATATCCAAAGAAGTACGACTCCCTGATCGGCGTTGGTGACCATAGAGGCTACGACCGACAGGGGATCGGATGCCCAGTCCTGGACCTCGATCAGATCACTGTTTCCGCTGCTGTTGACCCGCAGCAGCATGAGGTGCGTCGCCCCCTCCAACTCTCCAGGATAATCTGCTTTCAAATAAGGGATGTAGGCATAGCCGTCGCCGGCAATCATGTAGGAGGGGCCGGTGGCCAACGGCGTTTCTAATGCGTGGTTGCCGATCGTTTGGGGCACTTGCACGCTGAATTTCACCGTGCCCGTGGTGGGATCGATACCATTCACGTAGGTCCCATTCCCAACGTAGCTCCCATCCGCATTATTGGCATAGCCGGTTTCCACGTCGAAGATGGT
>PLDF01000186.1 GCA_003135055.1 Bryobacterales bacterium
GCTGCGCGTTCAGGATGACAAAGGTAAGGGTTGGATCGAGGCGAATTGGTGATGGGAAACCAGGTCCCGTTCGCGCTCACCCCATGAAGCCCATGTAGGGGCTGGAGCCGAAGTTGGCGAAGTTGGGGAAGACGGTTTTGACCTGGCCGTCGGAGAGGCCGAACCAGCGGGCGAGGGTTCCGCCGTACTGATCGACCGAGGTGGTGGGGATGAGGCGGCCGGCGCCGACGTCGTTGGCCTGATTGGCGCCGATGACCGGGTACTGCCCGTACATGTTGCTGCCCTTCACCGCTCCGCCAACGACGAAGTGGTGGCTGCCCCAGCCGTGGTCGGTGCCGTCACTGTTCGAGGTTAGGGTGCGGCCGAAGTCCGATGCGGTGAAGGTGGTGACGTTGTTGCCGAGGCCGAAGGACTGCATCTGCCCGTCGAAGTACTCGAGCGCCTGAGAGAGCTGAGTGAGGAGTTTCGCGTGCGTGGTGGCCTGGCCGTCGTGCGTATCGAAGCTGCCGAGCTGGACGTAGAAAATCTGGCGATTGACGCCGAGGGTGGCGCGTCCAGCGATGATGCGGGCGACGGTCTGGAGGGAGGCGGCGAGGGGATTGTCGGTGAGTTTGTTGGTGGTGGGGTCGAGATATTGCGGCGGGTTGGGTACGCCGGCGGGTCCTGCGGGAAGCATGGCGGAGGCGAGGAGGGCCTGGGCCTGCATGGATCGGTTAACGACGACTTCATATTCTTTGGCGAAGAGGTTGGTTTCCTCGGCGGTGAGGATGGAGTTGAGGGCGGAGGAGCCGGCGGAGGAGCCGAAGAGTCCATTGGCGAGGCCGGAGATGGGGATGGGTCCGGCGGGCGTGACGTTGAGCTGGAAAGAAGTTTGGCCGGAGAGGAAGAGGGCGATGCCGGCGGTGGAGATGCAGGTGAACATGGAATTGGAATTCATGTTCATGCTCTCGATGAGGTCGGCGACGGCGCCGCCCCATCCAACGTGCTCGGCACTGCCGCCGTTGGAAGCGATGGCCTGCCACGCGGCTGTCTGATCGAAGTGGGAAAACAGAGAAGCAGGCAGGGGAACGGAGTTGGCACTAACCTGCGCTTTGGTGGCAGGCGCGATGAGGGTTCCGGGATTGGCGACGATGGCGGCTCGACCGGCGTTGAAGAGGTTCTGCACGCCGGTGAGGTAAGGGTTGAGGGCGAAGGTGCGTCCACTCTGCGGCGTATTCGGAGTGATGGGCAGCAGGCTGGCGAGCGGATAGGCGAGACCGGGAGCTCCGGAGCGCGCCTGCGTGAACGCGGCATAGGATTCGGAGTCGGTGGCGATGACGGTGCCGTGGCCGTCGTTGCCGCCCTGCAGGAAAACGCAGACCAGGGCGCGGTAATCCGAAGTGCCGGTTCCCTGGGCCATGGCGGCGAGCGAGTTGAGCCCGAGAATAAAGGGGCTGGCGTAGAGGCCCGACATGGAAGCCAGGGACGCGGTGCGGAGGAACTGGCGGCGGGATTGCTCAAATTTGTTCATGCACTTGCACATGGTGGGGGCTCCTAGAACTGCGCAGCGAATTCTGGCGAGGCCATGGTGAGGTAAATCGCGGTTTGCACGCGGGCGGTGAGCGCGGCGTTGATGGCGTTCTGATCGCCGGAGGGGATGGGGATCGCATTGACGGCGCTGAGAATTTCAGTTTGGAGGTTGCCGTCCATCTCGCCGGCCATGAGCAGGAGATTGATACGGTCGACGAGTTGATCGGGGGTCGAGGCCAGGGCGATTTCGGTTCCGTAACTGGAGAAGATGTCGGAGCCGTTGGCGGTGCTGCTGCCGATTGCATCCTGGAGGTAGTTGAGATAGCCGACGACGGTCGAGACGTTGGTCATCTGCATCTCGGGCGCGACGAGTCCGGCGGCTTCGATGCCGGTGCCGGGCGGAACATAGCCGCGAGCAAACCAGTTAAAGACGGTGGGGGAACGGAGGGTCATCTGGCCGAGTCCCCAGATCGGGTCTTCGGTGCTGCCGACGTCGTAGGCTCCCGTGCGGGACTGGGCGGTGAAGGCGCGAGCCCATTCGGTGTAGCGAAGGAGGGCTTCGCGGACCTTGCCGTACTGGGGGTTGGCGAAGTCCGTGGCGGAGTCGCGCGCTTCGGGATCGAGAAGGATGGCGGTGATGACGGCCTGCAGATTGCCGCGGACGCCGGTGCCATCATTCTCAAACACTGCGGCGATGCGGCTGATATAGGCGGGGCTGGGATTGCTGGTGATTAAGTGCTGGATCAGTTGCTTCGAGAAGAAGGGCGGCAGGTTGGGGTGGTTGAAGAGGGTATCGAGGGCGATTTTGAGATCGCCGACCGGGTCGGGATTGCCCGAGGAGGGAATGGTGACGCCGAGAAAGTCCTTCTCCGCGGTGGAGTGGTGGCTCGGGTAACTCGTCATGGGGAGTAAGTCTTCGCCGAAGCCGGGTCCGACATAGATACAGCAGTTGGACCAGGCTGTATCGGTGCTGTTGCCGGGGACATTCCAGCTATAGCCGGTAAACACAGCGGCCAGGCCCTGGACGTCGGTGTTGGAGTAGGTGGGAATGGGATTACCCGAGGCGTCGAGCTTCTGCGAGCCGTCGTCGTTGAGCTGGTAAAGGCCAATGGTGAGGAGCTGCATGACTTCGCGGGCGTAGTTTTCGTCGGGATCGGTGGTGGCGTTGCCCTTGTCGTTGCCCAGCATGGAAAGGAACTGACCCATCATGGGGTTGAGGGTCACGTCATTGAGGAGAGTGCGGAAGTTACCGAAGGCGTCATTGCCGAGTAAGTCGTAGTAACTGGCTTCGCCGCGGGGCATGCTCTGTACGGAGAAGTTCGACGTGGAGACGACGAAGATTTCGGAGAGGGCGTACTTGACACGCTGGCGAAGTTCGTCGGGCGCAGCAAGGGATTGTTGCCAGAAGGTGCTCTGGAAGTAGGTTTCGCTGTTGGAATTCTGAACGAAGAGGGCGGCGTTGCATTTGAGGTCGCCTGAAGCGCAGGGCGGATTGTTAATGATGAGGGACTGCTCGACGAAAGGCTCCTGCGGGGTAGGGGCGAGGCTGAACTGCTGGTTGAGCCAGGCCTGGTAGCCCTCCATGGAGACATCGTGGATGTCAGCGTCTGTAGCGCCGAAGGTGGCCTGTTCGAGAAAGCGGGAGGCATCTTCAGGGCTGACGATGGGAACGGGTGGATTGCCCTGAACGACCGCGATGAGGTC
>PLDF01000365.1 GCA_003135055.1 Bryobacterales bacterium
TCACACGATTGTGAACGCTGCACGCATGAGTGCGTGCGCCACAAATGTCCCAGCACAGCGGACAAGGCAACTCTCAGTTTCCTCACTTACCAGAAATAAGTTTCGAGAATGCGCGGAGGCCCCACGTTCCCGTTGATGACCTCGGTCGCAATCACAACTTGAAGGTTCTTGTGCTCCCAATCGGACGGGGCCCGCTTGGCGAGAGCCTCCAGGTACCGAGCCTCGGTCACGAACTCGCCCGCCGCCATCGTGCCGTCTTTGGCGATTCCCGCTACCACCACTACCGCCCTTTCGGTTCGCGGATCCACGAATCGTGAAACGATTGCGTAATCCCCAGTGAACTTGGAGTAGGGAAGATTATCGTCGCTTTTCCAGTTCGTCCGGGATGGGTTCAGCCGGTCGCGTATATAAGGAATCCGGGTTACAGCGTCTCTTTCGAAAGTGAAGCGCAACTGCGTATCGAGGCGCATGGTCCAGGCGTTGTTGAATGCGCCGATGAGGACCACCGGCCCTTTTCTGAAATCGTTCAACGTGAAGGCGGGTCCCTTGCGGATGTCGTACCGCTTGTGGTTCTCCCGGAATAGGCCGGTGAGCCTGGCCATGGCAACCGCATCCGCGAATGCCACGTGGTCGCTCTTCATCACGTCGAGAACCGTGGGGCCGCTCTCCGCATTCGCCTGATTTGCTACGGGCCCCCCCTGAAGACTGTCGGCGCCGGACCTTCCGAGGCACACCATTATCGAGTCGGACGATCCCCAGACCGGAAACCAAAATCGGTCGGTGGCGCTCCGGGTTACCCGCAGGCTTGCAGCCGCGATACCTGCGGCTATGACCGCAACCAAAATCAAGGCCGGCCAATAACGCGTCAACGGCCCAAGCGATGGAATGCGGCGCCATGCCGCGGGCTGCGCTCCCGATGGCGCCGGATCGGCGGGAATGCCTCTCGGGCTGTTTTCGGGATACCTGAAGTCGGGGATGTAGGACCCGTGCGGCAGGTCGATCCGAATTTCGGCCTCACGCCCCGCCTCATGATAATACTGGGCAATCCGTTTCCGGACTTCGCACGCGGATGTCCGGACTACAGGATCGAGGTTGGTGTCGTAGTTCGGGTCCCGGCCGAAGACATCTACGCCCAGCGAGCGCTCCTTCAAATGGCTGCTGCGGTTCTCCAGAGTCTCTTCCACGATGAAACGCAACAGCGCCGGGTAGTGCCTGCTGTTCTTGAACAACGGGCTCGCCAGGATTCTGCCCAACTGGTCGCGAACCTCATCGTGGCCCGGCTGCACTTGCAGCGATCGCCCGTTTACAGGCGATTCAGATCGCACAATCATGGTGCTACCCATAGCCCTCCCAATCCCCTGGCAGGTGATTCTAGCACGGTCCGTGGAGTTTGTCCCTTTTGTTGTGGGGTCGAATCAATCCCGCCGGGGCTTTGCCTGTGAAAGTCCCTCAGGTTTTCTGCCAGATAAGAGACAACTTCGGAACTGTGCGCGCCCAGCGCCGCCTGCTCCAGCAGGTCCTTTGCAAGTCGATACTGCTTCGATTCCGGGAGCGCGCGCCCGGCATGCGCCAGCCCGAAGTCCGGAGAACGAAAAAGGCGGCTGTCTAGCGCCGTGACCGGGTGGTTTTGTGCTCTTGCTGGAAAACGCTCGGAAAACACTCTTACGGTCGTGGCTCCGATCGGAGGGAGCCCCGGTATGACCGAAGCACCGAATCTCACGGTCGAAGAATTAGTTCCCGTTATGCGGCGCGCAACGAGACTTTTGTTCCCGTTGTGTTGGTAAGTCCGTTCGATTCAAGCGCCCGCCGCGCCTTCTGGCTCCTGACTCCATCGACTCCCTTATCCCGCAGGGATACCAAGGGCGAAGCCCTTGTCTAGTTCTAGTTATTAACCGACACTACGCCAGCAAACTAGCGCTAGCTGCCGGTATCATGGAATGGAAAGCGCCAGTTGTAAATTGGCGCCGTGCGAAAATCCTAGTATGTGCGGGGCATCGTGCGCCTGAAATCGCGCGTTACAGTTGCAGCGCTGGGGATCGCGGCCGCCGGTCTTATGACGCAGCGGGCGCATACGCAGCAAGCTGCCGCGTCCGGGCCGCGTTCGAGCCAATCGGCTCATCCCCCTTCCGCCCCGGCCAACACGTACGTGAATCCGGCACTATGCGAAACATGTCATCGAGACATGGCGAACGGTTTCCGGAAGACCGGCATGGGCCGGTCGTTTTACCGGTTGCAGCCCGCGAACGCCATAGAGGATTTCACGCCGGGGAAGCCGTTCTATCACGCGGCTTCCGACACTTACATTGCCATGATTGCGCGCGGCAACAAGTATTACCAGCGCCGCTGGCAGAAGGGATTCGATGGCGCGGAAACCAATGTCGACGAGAAGCAGATAGACTTCGTCGCCGGTTCCGGCAATCATGGGCGAAACTATCTTCACCTGACCAGCCGGAATACGCTNNCGCCGGGATTCGACCGGCCGGATTATCCCGGGTCGACGCGCGTTGTGACCTACGAGTGCATGTTCTGTCACAACGCCTACCCGGCAATTCCGAAGGGTCACGAGGAGGCCGGCGCCAGCGCGGAGTTCCTGCAGCCTATACCAGAGGGGATCGATTGCCAGCGATGCCATGGGCCGGGCGAGCGGCACGGCGAAGCGGCAGGCAGGCCCGGCGCCAAGGCCGAGGAGATTCGCGCGGCGATCGTGAATCCGAAGCGCCTGAGCCCGGAGCGGGAACTGGAGGTCTGCATGCAGTGCCACCTCGAAACCACGACGGCCACGCTGCCGCACTCGATCCTTCGTCTCGATCGCGGACCTTTTTCCTACGTGCCGGGAGAGCCGCTGGGGGATTTCCGGCTGGCGTTCGACCGCGCGGGAGGAATGGGCGAAACATTTGAGGTTGCGCACGCGGCTTACCGGATGCGCGAATCTCAATGTTTCCTCAGAAGCGAAGGGAAGCTACGATGCACAACGTGCCACGATCCCCATAACACCCCGCGCGGAGAAGCGGCCACGGCGCACTACAACGGTATTTGCGGCACTTGCCATACGGCGGAGTTCGAGCGGGCGGTCGCGACCGGAGCCCACACGGCGTCCGGAGCCCACACGGCGGGCGCGAACTGCGTGAGCTGCCATATGCCGAAGCGGAGGACCGGCGATGCGGTGCATATCGTGATGACGGACCACTTCATCCGCCGCCGGCAGCCGGCGGGCGATCCGCTGGCGGATAAGGCGGAGGCGCGCGAATCGGCGGCGACGGCGTATCGTGGCGAGGTGGTTCCGTACTATCCGGCGAAACTCGCGGCGACGGCGGATGCTTCGCTTTACGCGGCGCTCGCGCAGGTTCGCGAGTGGAGCAATCTGAAGGAGGGGCTGCCGCTGCTGGAGGGCCTGATCGAAAAGTATCGTCCACAGGGCGCCGATTATTATGTGGACCTGGCGCAGGGGCTCACCGCCGCGGGCGAGCTTGCGAAAGCGATGCCGTACTTTGAAGAAGCGGTGCGGCAAGCGCCCGGCTCGGCGATCGTCCTGCGAAAGCTGGGCAGCGCGCAGATGGATTCGGGGCAACTGGCGAAGGCGGAAGCGACGTTGCGGCGTTCCACCGCGCTGGCGCCGGACGATGCCGGGGCGTGGGGAATGCTGGGTCAGGCGCTGGCGCTGGAAAACAAAAACGTCGAGGCGAAGGCGGCGTTCGGGAAGGGAATTGATGCCGATCCCGAATTGCCACAGATACACGGCTCCCTCGGCACGCTGCTGATCGCCGCCGGCGATGTGGCGGCGGCGGAGAAAGAGTTCCGCGAGGCGATACGGATTCAGCCGGGCATCGCGCAGGCGCAGGCGAATCTGGCGAGCCTGCTGGCATCGCGGACCGAGATCGCCGAGGCGCGCTATCACTTCGAGCGGAGCATCCGGCTCAAGCCGGATTACGCCGAGGCGCGGCTGAATTACGCGCGAATGCTGGCCCTGATCAATGAGACGGGCGAAGCCGAGAAGCAGGTTCAGGCTGCGGTGGAGGCGGATGCGGGCATGGCGGGCGCCCACCAGTTGTGGGGAGCTCTGCTGGCGACGAGGGGCGACACGGACGGCGCCGTGCGCGAATTGCAGACGGCCGTGCGGCTGCAGCCGGACTTTGGGCGCGCGCAGTTCGAGCTGGGAGTGGCGCTGGGGCGGAAGGGCGATTTTGCCGGCGCCGAGGAGCATCTGAGAATGGCGGCGCAGGGGACGGACGCGGATGCGAAAGCGGCGGCGCAGCAGTTGTTGCAGAAGCTGGGCCGTTAAGGGCGCCGACGGCACGTTAGCGCGCACCGGCCCCTTTTGAAACGGCTACTGGAGCCGTTAGAACGGGAGCCGGACGGTGGATGCGAAGCCCGAAGCCGGTGGGGCTTAGTAAGTTGAGCCGCAGAGCGGTTTTCGGCGACTTCGCCGGCTTAACTTCGTCGGCTTAGCGACGACAAGAAAAGATAGCCAACGTGGGCCGGCGACCGGGGTTCGCGGTTTGATTTGAGGGGGTTCCGGAGTAATTATCCCAGAGCGGCTTCCGCCAGTCAGGAACGTTATCCTAACCAGGCTGAGGGAGCGTATAAAACGTATAAACGCAGTTCCTACGTCGATATAAATTATTGAAAACAAAGATCGCATCCGAATTTAGATGATTTCCTACCGTAATACCCTTGTGGAAGTAGCCGATTAGACGTAGACTCTAAACCCTTGGGGGTTTAATGCATATCTCGTTTCGCAAACTGGCACAGTCGATCTGTGTCTTGACGCTTTTTACGGCCTGCCTGGTTGGACAGACCGTTTCCAGTTCGCTGGTGGGGACGGTAGCGGATCCGGCCAATGCGGCAGTTCCGAACGCTCCGATCACGTTGACAGATAAGGATACGGGGGCTGTTCGTTCGGCCGTGACGGATAATTCGGGCGCATTCCGTTTCCTGGACCTGTTTCCGGGGACCTACTCCCTGTCCTTGCGGGCGCCGGGATTCAAGAGCTTCACCGAAGCCAGCATTACGGTAGAGGCGAACCAGACCCGCGACATTGGCAAGCTCAGCATCGAGATAGGCAACACGTCGGAAACCGTTACGGTAACGGCGGAAGCGCAACAGATCCAACTGGCCAGCTCGGAAAAGGCCGAGGCGATCACCGGCAACGAGTTGAGCAACGTAACCCTGAAAGGGCGCGACATATTCGGTTACCTGAAACTGGTTCCGGGCGTCATCGACAATAGTTATGGCACCACCAATGCGGGCAATCGCGACGTAACCTCGCCCAACGCGATTCGGGGCATCACCATCAGTGGCAACTCGTCGGCGTTGAACTTCACCGTGGATGGCATCACCGACATGGATACCGGTTCGAACACCACTCTGCATTACGAGCCCAACGCCGATTCCGTTCAGGAAATGAAGGTTCTGACATCGAACTATCAGGCGGAATTCGGACGAAACTCCGGCGGGACCATTACGGTGGTCACCAAGAATGGCACCCAGCAATTCCATGGCAGCATGGTATGGAACCACCGCAACGAGGAGTTCAATGCGAATCTCTGGCAGAATAACCGGAACGGCATAAATGCCGCGGGGTTTGATGTCTCTCCCAGGTCCCCGTACCGCTACAACGTGGAGACGTATACCATCGGCGGTCCGATCTTCGTTCCGCACCACATGAACTCAAACAAGACGAAGCTTTTTTTCTTCTGGTCGCAGGAGTATACGGGGCAGTACGTAACCGGCGGAGTTCAGACCAAGTATACGCCGACGGCCTTGGAACGCCAGGGCAATTTCTCCCAGAGTCTTCAGAATAATGGCACTTTGACCGCGATTACCGATCCAACCACCGGTACCCCGTTCCCCGGCAACATTATTCCGGCCTCGCGAATTACCGCGCTTGGCCAAGGGATGCTCGACTTCTTCCCCTTGCCGAATTTCGTCGGCGCCGGGTCGCAAGCCAACATCGTGAACTATACCGAGGCCGCCAGCGCTACCCATCCGCGGCGCAACGACGTGCTTCGAGTCGATTTCAACCCTACCTCGAAAATCAACGCTTATTTCCGGTACATCAACGACCACGACGACATGGCGGCGTTGTACCAGGGTGTCCAGTTCAGCAGCGACGTGGGCGGAACGCTGGGCCAGGCGGGCATCGCCCCTATCGATCACCCGAATCCCGGCCACGGCTACTCGGGCACGATAACCTACTCGTTCTCGCCCACGTTGATCAACGAATTCACCGTCGGCAAGAGTTGGAACACCTGGTCGTATTATACGGACGACGGTGGCAAGAGCGAAGACCGTTCGCTGCTGCCCAATCCGCCCGTGCTATTTCCCATCCCGACCACCAATCCAACAGGCGCTTCGGCAACCAACGGCTATTTCAACATCCTGCCGGAGTTCCAGTTCGGCACGGTGTCGGGCGGCTCCGCAATGAGCTACACCCGCAACGGGACTTCGGCCGGGAACTATGAGAACTTCAATACCATCTGGACCGTTACGGACAATGTGAGCAAGGTGGTGGGCAAGCATACCTTCAAGGCTGGATTCTACCTGGAAAACAACCACAAGATTCAGCCATCCACACCGGCTTACGAAGGGAATTTCAACTTTGGCCCGGATTCTCTGAACGGTGTGGACAACACCGGCAACGGCTATGCCAACGCTTTGCTGGGATACGTGGACAGCTATAGTCAGACCACCGCGCGGGCGGTTTTCAATGTGGCTTACTGGAACTTCGAGTCCTATGTGCAGGACAACTGGCGGGTAACTCCCCGGCTGACACTCGATCTCGGCATCCGGTTCTATCACCAGACGCCGCAGGAGGACCTCAACGATACTTTTTCCAATTTTGTGCCGGCTAATTACACGAAGGCCGGCGTTCCGCGCGTCTATATCCCGGGCACGAGCGGCGGCAAACGCGTGGCCATCGATCCGGGCACGGGAGCCGTGGCTCCGGTCGCCTACATCGGGCTGTACGTGCCGAGCTCCGGCAATCCGGCCGACGGCTTCCAGGTGCTGGGCTCGAAAGGCGTGTCGCTGGCGCCGTTCACCCAGTCGCCGATAGCGCCGGCGCCTCGAATCGGCTTTGCCTACGACATCACCGGTGACGGCAAGACCGCACTACGCGGCGGCTTTGGAATTTTCTACAATCGCCTCGATGGCAACCAGGTATATAACCTCTCGGGCCAGGCGCCAGTCTCTTACACGCCGACGGTGAGCTACACCACGTTTGCGCAGATCGCCTCAAGCGGCAACAATTTGGTGTTTGGTCCCTCCACCGAATACATGTGGCCCTCAGGCAATATTCCGTGGGACAGGGCGCAAAACGCCAGCCTCAATCTACAGAGGTCTATCGGAAGAAGCATGGTGTTGGATGTGGGCTATACTGGCGATTGGGGCTACAATCAGCAACTGTCTTACGATATAAACCCTATTCCCATCGGCACGCGGGCTCCATTCAATCCGGCGAATGCCGACGCGACCAACGGCGGCAAGTCGCTGCCCGACATTCTTCTGCGAACCATCTATCCCGGATTCAATACCATCAACGGCTATGCGCACCTTGGGACTTCCAACTATAACGCCCTGACGGCTTCGCTACAGCATCGGATTACCCACGGTTTGGCGTTCGGCGCGGCCTATACGTACTCCAAGGCGCTGGGTGTAACCACCTTCACCCCCGATGTGACTAGCAACGAGTCGTGGAACTACGGGCGTCAAGGCTTTGACCGGCGGCAGAACCTGCAGTTCAGTTGGGCCTATGAAATGCCGAATGTTGGAAAGAAGGTGAATTCGAAGCTGCTGGGCGCGTTTACCGACCATTGGACTCTTTCCGGGATACTTTCCGTTCAGAGTGGAGCTCCGTTTAATCCCGGCGGTCCGAACGTGAATGGAACGGCGCCCGACTACACGGGAACTCCCGACGTTACCGGCCGCGTCAACGTGATAGGGAATCCCATGGCGAATGTGCCGGCGGGACTGTACTTCAATCCGGCGGCCTTCGCACCACCGGCGCTGGGCAGCACCATTACTACGCCGGCCCTCGGCGACTTGGGCGGTGGCTCCGGGGTCCTGTCACTGCCGCATTGGACCAACGTGGATGCAACCATTTCCAAGTTCATTCCGCTGTTTGGCGAGCGGCGCGGACTGAGGCTTCAGGCCCAAGCCTACAACGTATTCAACCACACGGAATACAACGGCGTGGGCACAGGCCTTCAATGGAGCGCCACCGGCCAGCAAACCAGTCTCTCAGCCGGTGTTTTTAACAGTACGCTGGCGGCCCGCGTCATGGCCTTTAGCGCCCGGATCGAGTTCTGATTCGGCGGGGCAGACTACGATACAGTGGGGCAGACTACGATTCTTCGCGGTCTGCCCCCACTTCCGTTAGAGCTCGCGCATGTCTAATCAATGGGCTTACCCGCAGGCACGGTCGAGCATGACGACCAGGCGCCTGTGCTAACTCTCATGAAGCTAAATATGTTGAGCAAAAGAGTTGTGTCTCCGGTTCGAGCTTGGGGATTGACGGTAGTTTGCATCATACTTGCGGCGCCATTCGCAACGCCATTCGCAACACCCCAGGGGCGTAACGCAGCCGCCAGCCAGCCGCCAGCCGGACCTTGGATGAATAAGGATCTGGCGCCCGACCAGCGCGCCGATATGGTGATCGAGCAGATGACGCTCGATGAAAAGATCCAGCTTGTGCATGGCGGAGGAGGCGGAGGATTCGGGCCGCCCGGCGGCGGGCAGCAGCAGCCGAACCGGTCCAATGGAGGCGCGGGCTTTATTCCCGGAATTCCGCGGCTGGGCATCCCCGACCTGAACATGGCCGATTCCGCGGTTGGGGTCACCCGTGGGGCCGCCCGCAGCCGCTATTCCACCGGGCTTCCGTCCGCGATCGCCGGAGCGGCCTCGTGGGACCTGAAGGCGGCATATCTGTACGGGGCAGTGATCGGACGGGAGCTGCGCGATCAGGGCTATAACATGTCGATCGGCGGCGGCGTGGATATTACGCGCGAGCCGCGGAACGGCCGCAATTTCGAATATCAGGGCGAAGACCCCATCCTGGCCGGGCTGACGATCGGGCAGCTCATGAAGGGCGTTCAGGATCAGCACATCCTCGGCGACATCAAGCACTACGCGCTGAACGACCAGGAGACCGGGCGCAATATCGGGAACGCGATTATCGACCAGCGCTCCATGCGCGAGAGCGATCTGCTGGCCTTCGAGATCGGGCTGCGCGATTCGCAGGCCGCGGGCGTGATGTGCTCTTACAACAAAGTGAACGGCGACTGGGCCTGCGAGAACGATTACCTGCTGAACCAGGTTTTGAAGAAGGACTTCGGATTCAAGGGGTGGGTGCTTTCCGACTGGGGCGGCACGCACAGCACGTACAAAGCTGCGATGGCGGGCCTCGATCAGGAAATGCCCGGTAGCGGCTTCTTCGGCGACGCGCTCAAGAAGGCGGTGGACAGCGGCGAAGTGCCGGTCGCGCGCCTCAACGACATGGTGCACCGGATTCTGCGCTCGATGTTCGCCGTCGGCGTGGTCGACTACCCGCCGGCGCCCAAAGTTGTGGATGTGTTCAAGGGACTCGAAGACGCGCAGCACATCGCCGAGGCGAGCGTGGTTCTGCTGAAGAACGCGAATAATCAATTGCCGCTGGATGCGGGCACAGTCCGCTCGATCGCGGTGATCGGCTCGCACGCCGACGTTGGCGTGCTCTCCGGGGGCGGCTCGGCGCAGGTGGATCCGCCCGGCGGAAACGCCGTTTCTCCTCCACCGCCGGCGCCTGGAACGGCTGACGGTCGTGGCGGCGGACGCGGTGGGCGCGGCGGTCCGGTTTACTATCCTTCTTCGCCGTTGAAGACCATTCGCGCCAAGGCCTCTAAAGCCAAGGTGGAGTACGATTCCGGCAACGACCCTTCGTCCGCCGCCGCGCTGGCCAAGGCGTCCGATGTGGCCATCGTTTTCGTGAATCAGCCTACCGCCGAGGGGCGGGACGTTGCCAGTTTGTCGCTGCCCGACAACCAGGATGCTTTGGTCGGCGCCGTCGCGGCCGCGAATCCGCACACCATCGTCGTCCTGGAGACGGGCGGTCCGGTAAGCATGCCCTGGATCAATGGCGTGACCGCCGTAATGGAAAGCTGGTATCCGGGCATCAGCGGCGCCCAAGCCGTTGCCAACATCCTGTTCGGCGATGTGAATCCTTCCGGCAAGCTGCCGGTGACGTTCGCGCGGAGCGAGTCCGATCTGCCCCATCCCGAGATCGCCGGACTCAGGCTGCAGCAGACCCAGGCTCCTCCTCCCGACGCGGCCGGAGCTGGAGGCGGACGTGGAGGCGGACGCGGCGGCGGGCGGGGAGGGTTGCCGCCATTTGACGTACCCTACACCGAAGGATTAAAAGTCGGGTATAAGTGGTTTGACGCCGAGAACAAGGAGCCGCTGTTCCCGTTCGGCTATGGGCTCTCCTACACCACGTTCGCGTACTCGGGCGCTACGGCTGCCATGACCGGCCGGAATGTGAGCGTCAGCTTCACCGTGAAAAATACCGGCAAACGCGCGGGCGCCGAAATCGCGGAGGTCTTCGCCGCACTGCCCGCCGGGACGGGCGAGCCACCCAAGCGGCTTGTCGGCTGGGAGAAACTCCGGCTCATGCCCGGCGAAAGCCGGACCGTAACCGTGAACATTGAGCCATTGTTCTTGTCCATCTTTGACGTGGAGAAGGACGGCTGGCAGTTAGCCCCCGGCGAGTACAAGATGATGGTGGGCGGATCTTCGAAGAACCTTCCGCTGACCTGCAACGTGAGAATGCCGGGTTAAGTAGGACAGGCCTCCCGTCCTGTCGCGCCGGGCATGCCCGGCTAGTGACCAGGCGAGGCGGGCGGATGGAACAGCGATGCTTTGGGCGGCTAAGAGGAATTAAGTGAACAGTATTTGGGGTTAGTTTGGAAAGCTTGTCAGCCTCATTCTCTCGCTTGCGATACACTTGTAATTTGATAGGTAAAGCATGACGCTGCGGATAAGCGGAAAGAAGGAAGTATGGATTACACCAGACGGGATTTGGGCAAGATCGCTTTAGCCGCTGTACCGCTAGCGCGTGCGTACGCGGCCATCAACTCCAAGTTCGATGGCGTACAAATCGGCGCGATCACCTACAGCTTCAACAGCATCGCCAGCGATCCCGAGGCGATCATTAAGGCGATGGTCGAAATCGGACTGGGCGAAGCGGAGCTCATGTCGAACCACTGCGAAGCGCTGGCTGGAGCCCCAGCCACGCCATCGTTTGGCCGCGGCGGCGGAGGTGGTGGACGCGGCCGTGGAGCGGCAGGCGCTTCAGGGGCGACTGGCGCACCGCCGGCTGCGGCCGGCCAGACGCCGCCGGGACCAGGCGCTGGAGCTGACGCCGGACGCCGCGGCGGAGGCGGAGGGCGGGCCCCGTTGACCCCTGAGCAACAGGCGCAGATGGAGCAGGCGCAAGCAGCGGTTGCCAAGTGGCGCGCGGGCACGACTCCCGACACCTGGAAGGCCGCCCGCAAGAAGTTCAACGACGCCGGCATTGAGGTCGCGCTGCTGTGCTACAACATGAACGACAGGATGAAGGACGAGGAAATCGAATACGGTTTTCAGATGGCCGAGGGCCTCGGCGTCAAAAGAATTTCAACCAGCACCACGCTTACCATGGCCAAGCGGATCGCTCCTATCGCCGACAAGCATAAGCTGCTGGTCGGCTACCATGGGCACGACGCAACCAACGACCCCAATCAGACCGCGACGCTTGAGAGCTATGCAACGTTGATGGCGTACGGGAAGTATAACGGCGTGAATCTCGATATCGGACACTTCACGGCGGCGAATTACGATGCAGTAGCCTTTATCAAAGAGCACCACGCCAAGATCACGAACTTGCACATCAAAGACCGTAAGAAGGACCACGGTATGAATGTGCCGTGGGGCCAAGGCGACACGCCGATTAAAGATGTTCTCCAATTGCTCAAGAAAGAGAAGTATGGCTTCCCGGCGAACATCGAGCTTGAGTACCGGATTCCCGAAGACTCGAATGTCGTCGCCGAAATGAAAAAGTGCCTCCAGTACTGTAAAGATGCATTAGCGTAACGCCGGCGGTCTTGCCGCCGGTGATTTTGACCAACTAACGATAGGCTGAATAAGATCGAGGTGGAGATTGGGACCCAGTAAAAAGACGGCTGCCCCCGTGATCGCAGCAGTCGCGATGGCTGCCGTAGCCCTAGCCCAGCAGCAACCAATTCAAGCGCCGCCGGCCGGCGCCGGCGCACCGCAGGCCGGCCGGGGCCGCGGTGGCGGCCGTCCGGAGGCTTATCCGCAGCACCCGCCGGGCGACCCCGCCGCCATTGATCGCGGCAAGGCGACTTTCGGCGTGCAGTGCAGCTTTTGCCACGGCTCCGACGCGCGCGGCGGCGAGGGCGGTCCGAATCTGATCCGCGCGGAAATCGTCATGCGCGATCAGAACGGCGAAACCATCGCTCCGGTGGTTCAGAACGGCCGCGTGGATCGCGGCATGCCGAAATTCGACTTGAGCGCCGCGCAGATTTCCGATATCGCCGCCTTTATCCATACCTTCCGCGTGGGAGGCTATGACATCTCGCGCGACCGGCCACCAACCATAGTAGTGGGCAACGCCACGGCCGGCGAAGCGTACTTCAAGACCACCTGTTCCCGGTGCCATTCGGCTACCGGCGACCTGAAGGGTCTGGCTACGAAGATCGAAGATCCGCGCTCGCTGCAGCAAGCCTGGCTGATGCCCGGCGGCGGCGGTCGCGGCGGTCGCGGCGGCGGGGGCGGGGGAGCGCTCACCGTTCCCCCGGTCACGGTAACTGTCACTATGGCATCCGGCCAGAAGATTGAGGGCCGGCTGGAGCGCATCGACGATTTTCTGGTCACTCTGGTGGATTCCGACGGTTTGTCGCGCAGTATCCGCCGCGACGGCGACACGCCCAAAGTCGAGATACACGATCCGCTGGAGCCGCATAAGAAGCTGCTCGGGACTTATACCGACAAAGACATTCATAATCTGACCGCGTATCTGGTGACTCTGAAGTGACTCAAAAAACGCCCGTGACCCCAAAAACGCTGATTCTCGGCGCTTCTTTGTATCTGATTCCCGTCATGTTTTCCAGCATGGCCATGGCGCAAGGCCTCAGTTCCGCCGACTTACTCAAGCCCCTTGCGAACGATTGGCCCACTTACTCGGGCGATTACTCGGGCAAGCGGTACAGTAAGCTGACTCAGGTGAATCAATCCAACGTCAAGAACCTGACGCTGGCCTGGACTGCCCGTATGACGGCGGGCGCGGGCAACGCCGGAGGCGGCGGCGGACGCGGCGGGGGCGGGGGAGCGCCAACCATTGTTGGCGGCGAGGGCACGGCCGATGCCGGCGCCGGCGGCGGCAACGCCAATATTCGCGCGTCCATTCTGGAGGTGAACGGGATTCTGTATCTCGACACGCCCGATAACGCCTGGGCCGTGGATGCGCGCGACGGCCGCACGCTATGGCATTACGTCTGGAAAACCAAGGGTGGCACGCACATCGGCAACCGCGGTCTTGGCATGTGGGGCAACTGGCTCTACATGGAGACTCCAGACGATTATCTGGTCTGTCTGGACGCTCGCACGGGCAAGGAGCGGTGGCACATCGAGATCGCCAATTTCAGCCAGCAATATTTCTCGACCATGGCGCCCGTCGTGGTGGGCAACCACATCCTGATAGGCACGGGCGACGATCTGGACGAGCCGGGCTACCTGCAATCGGTCGATCCCGAAACCGGTGCGGTGCAGTGGAAGTGGTACTCGGTACCGATGAAAAAGGGCGATCCGGGCCTTGAAACCTGGTCGAACCTCGACGCGGCCCAGCATGGCGGCGGCAACGTGTGGATACCCGGCTCCTACGACCCGGAGACGCACCTTTACATCACCGGAACCGGTAACCCCACTCCCGCTTACACCGGCCAGAGCCGCGGCGAGGGCGTCAATCTGTACACCTGCGCGATGGTGGCCGTTAACGTCGATACCGGCAAGATGGCTTGGTATTATCAGACCTCGCCGCACGACACGCACGATTGGGATTCGGCGCAGACGCCGGTGATGGTGGATGCCGATTTCAACGGCAAGCCTCGCAAGCTGCTGGTCACCGCCAGCCGCAACGGCTACTTTTTCACCTTGGACCGCGTCACGGGCGAGCACTTAGTAACTGGTAAGTTCTCGGACACCGTGAACTGGGCGAAAGGTCTGAACGCCAACGGCCAGCCGGTGCGCGATCCAGCCAAAGACTACGACATCGGCGGCGCTTTGGTTTCGCCCAATAACGGCGGCGCGACTAACTGGCCTCCACCCGCCTTCTCTCCGGACACCGGTCTCTTCTATGTGCCCAGCAGTGACAATTACGCGATGTACTATCTGACCGAGACCGATCCGCGCGGAGCCATGGGGCTGGGCGGCAAGGATGAAGTGGGCGTCGCCACACTGGGCAGTTATCTGACCGCCATCGATTATAAGACCGGCAAGGTTGCCTGGCAGCACAAGTATCCGGCAGGTGGCGCCGGAGGAGGCGGCGGCAACGGTCTTCTGACTACGGCGGGCAAGTTGCTGTTCGGCGGCGATCATGGCGGCAGCCTGGTGGCTTACGATCCGGCCGACGGGAAGATCCTGTGGCACTCCCGCGTTGGTCAGGTTTCGAACGCTCCGGAGACCTACATGCTCGATGGCCACCAATACATTCTGGTGGCCGCCGAAGGCTCGCTTTTCGCCTTCACGCTCTATTGAGGCGGCGAAGGGTCTACCATTGATACATGAGCGCTTTGCGCGGGCCGTGTCTCTTCGGTTGGCAAGCGAAAGCGCGTGCCCCACAAAAATGCAAACCTACGCGCGCCAACGTGGGACAGACGCTTTCGTCTGTCAACCCGGTCGCGGCTCAGTTCGGTTTGCAGATAGTCACGGAGCCGCGCGCGTCAGCGAGCGGTCATTTTAACCGGCCTTTCCCGAGAGCGTTTAACCACCTGCATATCTGCGTGATCGCGGCTGGATTGCTGCAGGTTGGTTGCGGCATCTCCGGCGCGCCCGGCAAACAACAGGCCGGCTCCATGCCGGTTGGAGCGCCGATTCAAATCAACGGTCCACTGGGCTTGCCTGCGGCGCCCATGCCGCCCGATAATCCGGCAACCGCCGAAACTGTCGCTCTGGGCCGCAGGCTTTTCTACGATACGCGGCTTTCCGCCGACGGCTCCATCTCCTGCGCTTCGTGTCACGATCCCGGTCGCGGCTTCACCGACGGCCAGCGAGTCGCCAAAGGCATTCGCGGCCAGACAGGGTCGCGTAGCGCGCCGTCGCTCTTGAATGCGGCTTATTACCCGGTGGAATTCTGGGACGGCCGCGCCGCCAGCCTCGAAGACCAGGCCGGCGGTCCCATGGCCAATCCTATCGAGATGGGCCAGCCGCACGATGTATCCATCCGCAAGCTCGAAGCCGATCCGTCCTACGGCCCGCTGTTCGAGAAAGCGTTCGGCCGCGGCCCCATCACCATGGACAAGATCGCGAAGTGCCTCGCCAGCTTTGAGCGCACCCTGGTGAGCGGCGATTCGCCGTTCGACCGCTACGAATATGGCCACGACCCGAAGGCGATGAGCGCGGCCGCGATTCGAGGCCTCGCCGCCTTCCGCGATCCGGCGCGCGGCAACTGCGTCGCGTGCCACCTCATCGGAAAGGATTACGCCCTGCTTACCGACGGCAAATTCCACAATATCGGCGTCGGCGTGGATCCGACGGGCGAGCTGACCGACCTTGGCCGTTATGTGCAGACCAAAGTCGACGCGGACCGCGCCGCATTCAAGACGCCCACTCTGCGCAATGTCGCTCTGACCGCGCCCTACATGCACGATGGCAGCGAAAAGACGTTGAAGGAGGTTGTGGACTACTACGCCGGCGGCGCCAATTCCAACCCGCAGCTTGACCCTGCCATCCAACGCATCAATTTGAGCGCGCAAGATCGCGCCGACCTGATCGCTTTCCTGGAGGCTCTCACCGGCGGCGTCCCGCCCGATTCGGGTCCTCCCAAAACGGAATGAGAATCATGGACCTCCGCGCCGCGCCGCTTTCACGTGGGACTGTTATTCCTGGCTGCCTGCTTCCGCGGCCCCGAGCTGAGGAAACGGGCTCCCGATCCGATTTGCCACGCCGAAGTCGCGCCTCGGCACGCTCTGGGAGCGATTGACTAAATTTGACATAATATTCGTTATCGGCAGTGAACTGAAGTGGAACCCCAGCAGGCCTCCCGCCAGTTGAAGGCTCGGCCGACGATATGCAAGCGGGGTTGACCCGCGCAACGACCGCCAGAAGATACGCGTCCGTCTGCCGCGCGCTCGCCGCGAGAGGCTGCTGGCCAGATGGCAGTACGACTCCCCGAATATCGCGTGCAGTGTCCGGTAGACGCCTGGTCCGCGAAATTGGCCTGGATCCGGCCGCCTGAGCTTGCATGAGTGGAACGAGAACGGAATTCTCATTGCAACGCGTCTTTCATGCTAATCCAGCCTGGCCCGCGGCGGTTTTATGGCACGGCTAAAGTCGCCGCCAAAACTGCCGATAACGCTTTCATGGGATCTATAAATCTCTCCAGCCCCCTTCTACAGTCGGTTCTCAGCGCAGCTATGCAGAGTGTCGGCTTGACCAGCAACACAACCCCAACCAGCACAAGCAGCCTCAGTGCGTCTTCGGCCACGGGACAGCCGGATAATAGCCAGCTTTCCCCGTTCGCCCAATTGATGAACACGCTCCAGCAGCTTCAGCAGTCGAACCCGGCCAAGTTCGCACAGGTTACGCAGCAAATCGCCACAAACCTGCAAAGCGCCGCCCAAACCGCCACGTCGAGCGGCAATACGGCCGCCGCGAACCAACTGAACCAGCTTGCGACGGACTTCAGCAATGCCTCAACGAGCGGCCAGCTCCCCAACGTGGCGGATCTGGCGAAAGCCATGGGCGGCGGCCATCATCACCACCACGCCTCCTCAACCAGCGGTTCCAGCTCCACCGCCGGCAGCGCTTCGACCGCCGCTACTTCCAGCAGCGGCAGTTCCAGCAGCAGCGCCAGCCAGGCGCTGAGCGAGCTTTTTTCGACGTACCAGTCGAGTAGCGCGCAGAGCGCTTCGACGGATCCGATGTCGATCATCATGAGCACGCTCTCGAACGCCGGAGTTGCCAGCGGCCGCTAGCTGAGGGGGGCAGCCAATCCGTGCTCGCGCAAAACGCTGCGCTACCGCCCCATCCAGCCGCCGTCCACAGTGAGTACGGTTCCGCTGACGTAGTCCGACGCGGACGAAGCCAGATAGACCACCGCGCCGGCGAGATCTTCGGTGCTGCCCCACCGTCCCGCGGGAATGCGAGACAGAATGGCCGGGTTGCGCACCGGGTCGTCGCGCAGGGCGGCAGTGACATCGGTTGCGATGTACCCCGGCGCAATCGCATTCACCTGCACGTTGCCGCCGGCCCATTCGTTCGCCAGGGCTTTGGTCAACTGCGCAACGCCGCCTTTCGCGGCTGCGTAAGCCGGTACCGTGATGCCGCCCTGAAAGCTGAGCAGCGAGGCGGTGAAAATAATCTTGCCGGATCCACGGTGCAGCATGTCGCGGCCAAATTCGCGCGCCAGAATCCACTGCGCGTTGAGATCGATCTCGATGGTCCGGTCCCAATACTCGTCGGGGAAATCGGCGGCGGCCGTGCGCAGAATCGTGCCGGCGTTGTTGACCAGGATATCGATGGGCGCGCATTCCCATTTCACCTTTTCGATGAGGGCGTAGACGGCGGCGCGGTCGCCGAGGTCGCAGGCGTAGCCGCGGAACTTGCGCCCCAGCGAGCCGATCTTCCCGGCCACCTCGCTTCCCTCGGGTTCAAGCGTGGCGCTGGCGCCTACGATATCGGCGCCGGCTTCGGCGAGCGCGGCCGCCATTGCCAGGCCGATGCCGCGGCGCGCGCCGGTCACGAGCGCAGTCTTACCGTTAAGCCGAAATCGGTCGAGGATCATCCGGTTTAGCCTGCGCGGACGGCTTCGGCAATCTGCGCGCACACCGATTTCAGCTCGGGCGCCAGCGAACGCGTGCGGTTCATATCCATGCGAAAAAGCGGGCTCGAAATACTCACCGCACCCAGGACGCGGCCGTCCGGACTATGGACAGGCGCGCCGATGCAGCGGCCGTCCATCTCATTCTCTTCGTTGTCGATGGCATAGCCCTGCTTGCGCACGCGATCGATTTCGGCCATCAGCTCGGCCTTGGCGACCAGCGTGTTCGGCGTGAGCCTCGGCATGCCCTTGACGCGGAGCATGCGGAGCAGATCTCTGTCCGGCAGCCCTGCCAGGAAGCATTTTCCAAGCGCGGTGGAATGCAGGTAGCGGCGGTTACCGATTTTCGACGACATGCGCACGCCCAACGGGCTTTCCACGGTGTTGATCACCACTACCTCGCCGGCGTTGAGTATGCCGAGGTTGACCGTTTCCTTGTGAGCGTCCACGAGCCTCTGCAGGAACGGCTGTGCGGCGCGGCTGAGGATCTGTTCCATGGAATCCTGGCGTTGCACATCGAACATCTTCCTGGCGAGCCGGTAGCCGCCGTCCTGACCGCGGTCCAGGTAGCCGCGCTTCTCGAGCGTGCTGACGATGCGGTAAACGGTAGCCTTGGGAAGCTCGACGGCGCGAGTGAGATCGGCCAGCGTGTAGCCGGATTCGCGCAATTTGACGATTTCAAGAACGTCCAGCGTCTTGTGGAGCACGCGGACGCCCGCGGGTTTCCGTTCGACGGCTGCTTTGACGGCTGTTTTCATGTTGTTTCACATTGTAAACCACTCCGGGAAGGCAAGGGCGCAGCCCCTGGCTATCCCCCTTGGCTATCCTTAGTCAGCAGCCGTCCTGATATCGGTTTGCGTCTTGTCCCGTGGCCACCCGCGGCCTAATCTTGGGACTGTTGCATAATTTCACGCTCACGGACATCGCGGCCAGCATCGCGGCGGTGTGTTTATTTCCGCTGTTCGTTCTGGTTCCCGGCTATGCCGTGGCGTGGCTGCTCGATCTCTTTGGGTTCCGCCGCAGGACCTGGCTGTTCCGCGCGACGTTGAGCGTTCCTCTCTCCATCGCTATCGCTCCGATTCTGAGCAGTCAGGCGATGCGTACGTTCAAGGCGGCTACAGGGCCAGATCGCTTGCAGGCCGCGCGTGCCTTGGGCGCCGCCAGAGATACCGATTTGGCCGCCTTCGAACAACAGGCGCTGGTCGACTGATATGCTTACCACCGTTTGGCGGCGTTCTTCCACCACCTGGGCTTTATGCCTAGGCGGATTGTTTTTTGTGTGTTTTCTCGGTTTTGGGTTAATCACCCGTTTCTTCACCACTACTTTCGTAGGCAACGAAACGGATTTCTTTGCCTTTTACGCGGGCGCGCGTCTCGCCGGCACCCCCAACCTCTATAGCCAACATGCTATCTGGGCCGCACAAACTGCGGCGACCGGCCATTATAGCCCTGGCCTGCTTTTTATCCGCCTACCCTGTTTTGCCTTGTTCTTATGGCCCCTAGCCCAACTGCCCTATGAAGCCGCGCGCTACCTTTGGGCTGCGCTGCAATGTGGTTTGATCGCCGCCGCCGTGTGGCTCTGGCCAGGTTCCCGGAAAATTGCCGCGATCGTGACCTGTTGGTCGTTCCCAATCCTAACCTGTCTCGCGTTCGGTACCGACACTGCCATGATTTTCTTTTGGCTAGCTTGCTGGCGCCGTTTAGAGAGTAAAGGCTACCCAATATGGGCCGGACTAGCCTTAGCCCTTTGCATCGCGAAGTTTCACTTTTTCCTGCTCCTGCCTTGGCTGCTTATCCGGCACCGCCGGTGGCTAATATTGCAGGGACTATCGCTTGGGTTGATTATCCTAGGTTTGTTGAGCAGTTTAACCGCCGGTTGGGCTTGGCCGTTAGCCTACCTGCACGTCCTGACCTCGCCCGCGATCACCAACCAAAGTCGTTTGGTTATGCCGAACATCCACGGTTTCGCCCAACCTGGTTGGGAATTCCCTTTGGTGCTGCTAACCTTGATTTTAACCATATGGGCCGTCCATAAATGTACGTATACCGACGGCTTTATCGTGGTTTCATTAGGGTCCTTTTTGTGCAGCTATCACGCCTACGTCCATGATGGCGTAATCCTTTTGCCAGTATTAATCTTGATTTTGGAAAAAATAAGCTACACTGCCGGCGTCCCTTTGTACAACACATCACGCCGTAGTCGTTTCGTTTTTGAAATGGCCGTATGTTTAGCCGTGCTGCTAGTCACCCCGTTTCCGTGGGTGGCTTTAATGCTGCGCCACTAAACGTGCCAGATCGCTTCAGGCGCGATCGGGCGACGGATTTGCAACCGGCTTCAACTACACACACCAGCCAACGCAAGCCACGAAGCTTCCATAGCGCACGAGGCAGGGTGGAGCGCCGAAACCAGACTGTGGTGCAGTTCGCCTCAAGCATCTTCCCGCTGTAACGCCGCTCGGGCCGCGTCAAGCTGGCAAAACGCCGCTGGCGCTCGTCATCGCGGCCGATTCGAAATAACGTCGATCCGGAATTGCCGCTGGATCGGGGAAAGCTCGCCAGCGCGGTGTTCTACCTCTCCGGGCATGAAAGATAAGTTGGTCGGGTGCGCAGCCTCTGGCTATCCTTAGTCAGCAGCCGTCCTGATATCGGTTTTCGTCTTGTCCCGTGGCCGCCCGCAGCCTTAAATTGGGACTGTTGCATAACTTTACGCTCACGGACATCGCGGCCAGCATCGCGGCGGTGTGTCTGTTTCCGCTGTTCGTTCTGATTCCCGGCTATGCCGTGGCGTGGCTGCTCGATCTCTTTGAGTTCCGCCGCAGGACCTGGCTGTTCCGCGGGGCGTTGAGCGTTCCTCTCTCCATCGCTATCGCGCCGATTCTCAGTTACCTGGCGGGGCGGTACTTCTCGATGACCGCGGTCTGGGGGCTGTACGCAGCCTCGTGGGCGTATGTAGCTGTCGTTGTCCTCAGAGGGGTTGCGCTCAGAGGAAGAAAAGAGCCCGCGCCGCGGTCGCCCGCCGGAGCATGGCGCATGGCGATGGTGGTTCTTTCCATCTGGGGCGCGCTGGCGCTGTTCTCGCTGGTCGATCTCCAGATCGGCGGCAAGTTGTATTACACCACTACGGCGTTCGATTCGTCGGTGCGGACGCAATTCATCCATGCCATCAGCTCCACGGGCATTCCTCCGGCGAATCCGTTCTTCTTCCCCGGCCACGCCCAGCCGCTGCGTTACCACTACTTCTGGCTGATTCTGTGCAGCATGGCGGACGTGGCCGGCGGCGCGTTCGTGGGTCCGCGCCATGCGTTGATCGGAGGCACGATCTGGTGCGGCGCCGGATTCCTGGCGCTGGTCGCGTTGTTTTTCCGGCTCATCGCCTATCGGGGGCCGGAGACGTTCCGGCGGCGTACGCTGGTTGGCATCCTGCTGTTGGGCGTCACAGGCCTCGATATTCTGCCCAACGCTTTCTATTGGTTGACGTATTCGATGGGATTGACGGGGGCTATCCCGCCCTACCTGGAATCTTGGAACGAGCAAGTGGGAGGCTTCACTTATACGGCGCTGGGGGAGGCCCATTATCTGGCGGCGCTGGTTGTGTGCCTGACGGCTTTCTTGCTCTTGTGGGAGGCGCCTCGCCACACCGGCGCGGGCCGGTGGAAATATGCGACCGTGGCTGGAATCGCGCTGGCTTCGTCCGTGGGCATAGGGATCTACGTCGCCTTCGTGTTCGGAGCTTTCCTACTGCTGTGGACGGTGGTCGCGGTTGCCAGGAAATGGCGCGCCGAGGCGGGGACGCTGATCGCGGCGGGCGTTCTCTGCGCAGTCTTGGCGTTGCCGTATCTGGCAAGCGTGACTGGCGGCGCAGGCTCGGGCGGAAGCGGGTTCCCGATCGCATTCCGCATACGCCGCTTCTACGTTGTGCACACCATACTTACCTCGCAGGGGCGCGACCAGGCGTGGCGACTGGCCTTGGCGGATGGCGCGACGCTGCCGCTGAATTACCTGTTCGAGCTGGGGTTTTTCCTGGCTGCGGGCATACTCTGGTGGCGGCGCCGCCGCGCGCGCCGCGAGCCCCTTTCCCGTGCGGAAATGGCGATCGCGTTGATGATCGCGACCAGTGTGGCGATATGCAGCTGCCTGTGTTCCACTGTCATCTCGAACAACGACTTGGGGTGGCGAGGACTCCTGGTGGCGCAGTTCGGGCTGCTGCTCTGGTCGGTGGATGTTATCACGGACCAGCGCTACAAACGCAGCGTGGCGTTGGCGGCGATGATTGCCCTCGGCGCCGCCGGAACGGTGTGCGATGTTTTCCTGTTCCGCCTGTATCCGGTGGTGGCGGATCGAGGCGGGCTGCCTGAATTGGGTTGGATGTCGCCAGACCGTAAGCTGGGCGAGCGTAACTACGCGGTTCGTGAAGCCTACGAGTGGGCGGACAAACATACGCCCGCGAACGCCATCGTGCAATCCAGCCCGCACGCCGTCTTTCAGGACACGACCGGGTTCCTGTATGCCAACCGGCAGATCGCCGCGGCCGGTCAAGGGTGCCTCGCGGATTTTGGCGGCGACGCGTCGCTCTGCGCTCCCATTGTGGCCGCCGCGAATATGCTATTTCCGGAACGCGGCCAGATTGCGCCCGAAAGTTCCGCGGCATGCGAGAAACTTGGGGCTGATGTCCTGATCGCCACGGATACGGATTTCGTGTGGTCGGTCCAGGATAGCTGGGTGTGGCGGGAAAAGCCGCTCTACGCGAATCGGCTGGCGCGGGTGTTTGGGTGCCGGAATTCGACTAAGCTGTTGGAGGCAATTGCCCAGCCCCCGGCTGCCGCGGCGAAATCGGCGGGCGCCCCTGAGGAACGAAATGGGGGGCGGTAACCGTGGGCGACGTGAACGGCTGCTCCCAAATCTGTAGCGCAGGAACATTCCCGGCCTCGACGGCATCCGAGGCATAGCAGCCCTTACGGTGGTGGCGTTTCACGGCAGGTCGGAACGATTCCCGGGCAGGCTCGCCGTACAGGTCTTTTTATCCAGCAATGGATTTGGGGGACTTGCTGTCGGGAACCCCTTCGCGGCAATCATTGTACTCCAGGCAATCGCTTATGAGTGGCCTATTCTCGAGAATCGAAATGGCGTCTTTACTGGCGAGCGCGATTACAACAAGCAAGAGTAACGTAAGCTCCAAGTAGGCCGAATATCCTATGGCGTCTTACTTGTGGGCAGTGTCGCCAAGGTGGTCGTCGAGCGGTGCGGCCACGGCGTATGTCTTACTATCTGATCGAGCGCCCAATGCTATCCCTCGGCCGAAGATAGCTGGCTTCAAGCAACAGCCGCGCTCCACCTCTCGTCACCCAGCCGTTGTATTTGCTTACCCGTCTCGAAGAGCGGTTCCCTTGAGGCGACGACGGCGGCCCACGACCCAAGAATACGGGCATCATCCCGGACGTATTCAAGAAAACAAGGCTGGAGACTCGGCATTACCTGGCCGTTGACCCGCGGAATCTCCCGAAAATGCAAAGTGTTCCTCTCACGACGGGAAGAATTCCAGAAGATCCGGCTTGGGCCGACTGAGCCGGCCTTCGGCAAACTTTCCCTCCTGGCGCTGAGCGCGGGAAGGCGACCTGGCTCAAGGAAGTAAGTCGCTTGCCGGACCGATTCCTAACGAGGGGCCGGCAAGCAAATCCGCTTTCGGGGCGGTCCTAAAAAGATGGCTTCCGGACTCCAAAAGGAACATCGGTAATTTTAGAGCCTTTGCAAACAGTATTCCAATCACGATACTTAACCAGAGGTACAGGAAAAACGATATGTTGATTCGCCAATCCGTAGAATACCCGCCACGCATCGTCCATTGAAGCACCGGTAGATGAATAAGATAGATGGTGTAAGAGTAAACACCGATGGGAGCAGCGCATCGGACCAACAGGTTGTCCGGCCGCACGCACTTAAGACTGTAGATTAAGAGTCCGCCATAGCCAAGAAATGTACCGGTCAAGCCTAACGTATACATGAACGGGTTATATAAGAAGAAACAAAACTGAGGCGAGAGTAAAACGACGGTAACCGCTAATAACCAGCGCCCACGGTTACGGACAATACCCGCGATCAACTCGGGTCGAAATTCCCAGAAATAGGAGATCAAGACCCCAAACGCGAGCCCGTCAAACCGAAGATGAGATTGCATTGGAAAGCTGCGCCCTTTTCCATCCCACACAGCGATGCAGCGGCAAACGAAGCAAAATGCCATGACAATACCCGCCGCCTGCGGTAACTTGTCGAACGGATTCTTACGCCTTGTCGCTAACCAAAAAGCAGCAGGCAACAGAATATAAAAGTGCTCCTCAACGGCCATTGACCACAAATGTTCCCACATAACGCCGGCCGATCCGTAGTTTTGCGCAAACACTATAGAAGGCCATATGGCACTCCATTTATACGGGACGCCAAAATAAGCGGCGGCAACGATAGTTCCTAGCACTAGCGTGTAATACCCCGGATAAAGCTTTATGCTGCGTCTCGCAAGAAAATGGCCGACTCGAATGTTACCGGAGGCTTTGTACTCCCGAAATAGCAGCCCGGAGATCAGAAAGCCGCTGAGAACGAAAAACAGATCGACTCCACTCCAACCGAAGCGCTGCCAGATTGGAAACCAATTCGTACGGCGTGAAACCATAGCACTGAAATGAGTGCTAAGAACCAGAAAAACCGCTAAGGTTCTCAAGGCGTCCAGTTGCTTAATCCTCATGGCCGGATGTCACCACCATCTCGCCGGGAGAAGATCGCTCCGGCGCCATGGGCGGCGACACTCGCCACCGCTGCAATGCCAGGTTCGAGGGGTTGTCCAAGGACGGTGGAGTCGATTCTCCGTGGTGGATCGCCGTTCCATTCGTAGGTTGGATCGTCAGCCATCACATTTCCCGAAGTCGGCAGTTCCTGGAACGACAATGAAGGCGAGGTCCTCTTTGCGGTCTGAGCGGCCGTAGCACGATCCTCCCAAATACGACGGGCATGATCGGCATCTGATTATGAACATAGGTCAACTCAAGAGTGGTTTCATCATACGCTGTTTGGCGCATCATGACAAGCTTCTGGCCGATAGTCTCTAGCCGACAAGAAGCAGCGCCAATGCTATCTAATGTTAACTTATCGGGTGGAATGGACGGCGGAACCCACGGCCGCGAAGTCTTGAGGATGGGCGGGACCTTTTCACGCACTCTAACTGCGGCATCATAGCCTGCGCATCATGACGGCAAGCCAAGGAATCGGAGTTATCAACATTCCAGCAACATAGGATGCAAACCGGCCGCCAGCCGGCGTCTTACCCGGACGGCCATACCTTTCGAGCACCAGCATTATCGCCGGGAGCAAAATCACGCCATCCATAACATAGGCATGATAGCTGCACAAGAAAGACCCGGCTAGCGCCGCAACCGTGGCATCGACATAATCCAATCCGACGATCGCTATGCAGGCCAGAATGAGCGTTAGGATAACCAGCGGAATCTCGAATCCAGGTGGCGCAAGGCCATTAATGTTGGGCATAACGAGTCGGTTTGGATTGATTCCAGGCATCGTCAGGACATGCAGGTAGTCTACAGGCCATCTCCAGCCGGCGCTGACGAAGCTCAAAGCCAAAAGAGCCGAGACGCCGATCGCCGAGCCTTTAATTACCGGCCAGCGCCGATGACGAAGCAACAGCAGCGGCAAGAGCAGAAACAAATGAAACTTGGCGATACATAGCGCCAGCGCTATACCGGCCCAAACCGGACGATTTTTAACTTCCAGCCGCCGCCACAAAACCAACCAGAAAAAGAGCAACGCTGTATCGGCGCCAAATGTAAGACATGTGAGAATGGGAAAAGACCAGCAGGTGACGATCGCAGCTAATTTTCGCGACCCCGGCCAAAGCCACGCCGCGGCGATTACCGCGACTAATTGGAACGCAGCCCAAATGTATCGTGCCATTTCATACGGCAACTGCGCCAACGGCCAGAGAAAGAGTGCGAAGCAGGGTATCCGGGTAAAGAGCAGCGACGGGCCGTATCTGCCGGTCGTGGCGACCTGGATTGCCCAGATCGACTCCGGGTCATACAGACGATTAGTTCCCGCCAGACGAGCGCCAGAGTAAAGCGCCAGGAAGTCCGTCTCCGTTCCGACGAATGCAGTAGTGAAGAAGCGCATGATCAATCCGGCGCCTAGTAAACCGGTACTGAATAAGCCTAACAGACATAAACCGACGGTTAGCTGGCGGTTAGTGACGTTCCACTTGCCGATTCTCACGCCGCCACGGCCTTGAGTCTCCGCGGTGGATTAGCGTTCCGCTCGTAGGCGAGATCGCTTGCCGCACATTTCCCGAAATCGGCCTTTACTTGAACGACTGAAGGCGAAGTCCTCTTTGCCGTCTCAGCGGCCGCGAGGGCGATCTCCGCAAATGCGACAGGCACGACCGGCGCCGAGACAGTCATAAACGTCAACACGCTGGCGAATTGCGTCCGCGGGCTGAGTACGAACATAGGCCAACTCCGAAGTGGTTTCATGATAACGCCGTTTGGCGCATCCCGACAAGTCTTTAGGCAGCAGTCTCTAGCTGCCCAGGAGAAGTGGCAATATCATCCAAGGTTAACTTAGCAGGCGGATGCGCGGCAGAGCTTACGGCCCCGAAGTCTTGAGGGACGGCGGAGCGATCCCGGCGGCGGAACGACAGATTTGGCCGGCGGGAGAACTTCCACAATGAGATTGTATTCGCAACCGTGGTAAGGACGATAGAGGAACCGCGACAACCGTACGCCGCCGTTCATCCAGCATGTTGGTGGATAGAATGAAACACGGCCGGGTCTTGTCAGTCTCCGGCCCAGTTGGCGGGAATCCCGCAATGGATTTGAGGACTTCCTGCCGGGATCCCGTTCGCTGCAATCATTGTGCTCCAGGAAATCGCTGGCGAGCGCCTATTCTCGAGGATCTATCCGATGGCGTCTGCTTGAGGGGCTCCGTCGCCGAGGTGATCGGCGAGTGGTTCGGCCACGGCGTGGAGTATAAATACTGATTGCTGTCGTAATCGCGCGCGCCAGCATGTCTCACGTATCTAATCGGGCGCCCAATGCAATCCCTCGGCCGAAGATGGCTGGATTCAAGGAGCCGCCGCGCTCCCCTTCCAGCCCGTACCGCCGCTTAGCGTGGCCGCGTTAAGCCACGTACTATTTCATTGGACGCTACATTTAGCCCGGGCGCGCCCAAGTCATCAGCGGCTCTTCCATAATGCCCGGCGCATTTCCCCGCCGCGCGGGTTAGCTGAAGCAAGGCTAACAGCCCGCCCAAGGGCCTGAACCTAATAGGGCCGCTGGACCACGTGACGCATCGGCGTGGGGAACCGCGCTGCAGTATCCGGCCGGTCCGCCTGACGGTCGGCTGGGCGGTCGAGCACCAGCGAGCGCAGGCCAGGCATGGCGCTGGGGACGCGCGAGCTCTTTTCCGGCAGTTGGCCGGTGGTGAGGTTTTTGAGTCCGAACAGGGCCAGCTCGAAGCGATCTTTGACGCCCACCTTCTGGAATAGCCGCGAAAGGTAGACCTTCACCGTGCCTTCGGAAATCATCAGCGTGGTGGCGATTTCCTTATTCTTCAAACCCTGCGAGAGCAGGCTCACCAGCTGGCCTTCACGCTGCGTCAGCGCCACGCGCCGCGCGCACAGGAAGCTGTCGGTGAGCGCCTTTTCGAACCAGAGCTCGCCGGCTTGCACCTTCTGCAGGCACTTTACCTGGAGGTCGGTCGGCAAAGTCTTGCGGAGGATGCCGCGGACCCCGAGGCCCATCGCCTGGAACGCCAGCTCGGTGGATATGGAGTTCACCCAGAGCACGATCTTGCAGTTCATCATGGCGTGCTTCATTTCGCTCAAAACGGCGAAGGTGATCTCGGGCGTGAGGTCCATCAGGATGAGATCGGGCGCGCCGGCGGTCATCTGCTCCATCAGACAAGCCACCGTACCGCAAGTCGGCAGCAAATCGAAGGCTTCGGCCTGCCGCAACACCGATTCGAGTCCCTTGGCCAGGATGGGCTCGTCGCTATAAAGTAGGATTCGCGTCAATTTTCTTACCTTTCCGTGAAAACCGCCGCCCTTGTTGCAGGCGGAATAAAGCTGAGATAGTTACTAAATAACTGTTTGCTTTTCTGTGTATATTATGTCTGTATTCACTTTGGTTGTCAACTAAAATACCATTACTTTTGGCCAATTTCACGGAATGATTTTCAGTACTGGCGCGTTTGCAAATTAGTAAACTACTTATTATCAGATATTTACATGATACTACGGCCCGTGGGTATTTCCGTAAACATAATCCATAATTTCCCAAATCACCTACTATTAACGTTGCCGGGAGTATCCGCATATTGCCGTAAACGTTCCCACGTAATAGGCGATGCATGACTCCCTCGCCTGATTTGCTCGGGCGTTCTCTTTTCCTAATAACCTTTGCATACACCAGCCTGTAGCCCATTTACTGTATTGTTCCGCTCAACCCCGCAGAGGTACATTTCCTATGTCGAAACAAAGCAGATGAGACAGGTCAACAGACGCGAGAGCCACCGGGTGGAGATCAAGCTGTATTGCTACGTAACTTCTCCGGCCATATGGACCCGCGGCGCCATGCACATCGAAAATATCAGCCGCAGCGGCCTGCTGGTGGCATGGCGAAGCGATACGGGAGCGGTCCCGACGCCGGCTGTTGGACAGATCCTCACTATTGAAGTGGAATTGCCGGCCAATCACGGATTTGCGCCGAAATGCATCCACTGCCAGGGCGCCGTCGCGCGAATATCTATTGAAGACCAGGAGTGCCCACGCGTCGCCGTGCGCCTCAATTATATGGACTTCCGGTCGTTCCCCGACCTCGTCGGCGTACAAGCGGCGTCGCATGCGGCTGCAAATTCATGGATGGCGTGACGGAAATGCAAACGAACAACTCCAAAATCGCCATTAAATTCCTGCCCTCGATGGTGGATTTCGCATTTCTGATGCCGATAGTGTTTCTCTTCGCCCGGCTGGGTGGAATGCAGAACATTCTGGCCGATGGCGATACCGGCTGGCACATCCGCGCCGGAGAGTGGATCGCCGCAAATCACGCGGTTCCAACGCACGATATCTTTTCTTACTCGATGCCCAATGGCGCCTGGTACGCCTGGGAATGGCTTTCCGATTTATTGTTTGCCTGGTTGAATGCGCACGGCGGATTGGCGGCCGTAGCCCTGGCTGCAATTATATTAATTTCCACCGTCTTTACCATCTTATTTCTTTTAGCCCGTCAAAAATCGAACGCAATAATCGCCATTGTCGTCACGATGGTGGCGGCCGCCTCTTCCTCCATTCACTGGCTGGCCCGGCCGCATCTCTTTACTCTGCTCTTCCTGGTGCTATTCTATGCGGCCCTTGAGAGCGTCCGCGCGGGGCGGACCCGGCTGGCGGGAATTCCCTACCTGGCCATCCTTCCGGCGGCCACCATACTATGGACCAACCTGCACGGCGGCTTTGTGGCGGGCATTGTGATGGTCGGCGCTTATGGCTGCGGCGAGCTTCTGCAGTTCGCGCTATCGTCCGACCGGGAAGCGGGCCGCGCGGCGCGCACTCGGGCGCTCGGTTACTTGGCGTGCGCCTTCGCGTGTCTGGCGGCCAGCCTGGTCAACCCGTATACGTACCATCTGCATCAGCATATCTTTACGTATCTGCGCGATCCTTATTACTCGCTGCACATCGCGGAGTTCTTCTCGCTCAGCTTTCATCACCCCAGTGCGATCTACTTCGAAGCCATGCTTCTGCTGGGCGCCGGGGCCGCGTTCCGGAGCTTCAAGAACGGCAGCTACACGGAAGCGGTGTTGCTGCTGGTGTGGGCGCACGGGGCGCTGCTCTCCACGCGCAACATTCCGCTCTTTATGATCGTAGCCGTTCCGCCGGTGTGTGCGATGCTCGCCGATTGGCTGGCGTGCGCCCCCGAATTCAACGTGGCCGGCTGGCTGCGCGCAGCGGCGCGAAGATTCAATGCGGTGGCCGCGGACATCACGGAGACCGACAAGATCGGTCGCTGGCATGTGGTCAGCGCGGCCGGCGTTTTGCTGGTCGCCGCGCTGCTCTATTCTCCCAACCCGCCCAAGAAGTTCCGTGCCGAGTTCGACCCGAACAGCTTCCCCGCTTCGGCCGTATCGACGATTGCACGCGACTCCGGGGCGCGCGTTTTCGCCCCCGACCAGTGGGGCGACTACCTCATCTACCGGCTCTATCCGCGGATCCGCGTTTTTCTCGACGGCCGCAGCGATTTTTACGGACCCGACTTCGTGCAGAAGTCCGTCGATGCTCTCAACGTCAAGTACGGGTGGCAGCAGACGTTCGACAAGTTCGGAATCAACACGATTTTATTGCCCCCCGGCGTGCCTCTCGCAGGCGCGCTCAAGGAATGCAGCCGCTGGCGCCTCGTTTACGACGACGGCGTCGCGCTGATATTCCGGTCCGCTTCCCGGACCGTGGGGGAACCAGTTTCCGCGGCGAGCGGAACCAGCCGTGATCGAGAGGTCACGAAAACTCAGGCCAGCGGTTTAACTATCACTAAAACCAAATCCACAACTTAGGAGCTAACAACATGACGTTTTTGCGAAACTTTTGGAACGACGAACAGGGACAGGATCTCATCGAGTACACCCTGCTTATGGCTTTTGTCGCACTCGCTTCGGCCGCGCTTTTCATCGGCGCCGGCAAAAGCATCTCGAGCATCTGGACGTCGACCAACAGCCAGCTGTCGTCCGCTGCCCTCAGCGCATCCAGCTAGTCTTGGCGCGGAGCATACCAGGCGTAATTACGCAGTGGCTTGGCGTGCTCCGCAAACAAAGGCGCGTTCCGTTGGCTGAGGCTTAGCCGCGGTTTGGCCGGCTTGGCCAACGGAGCGCAACATGGATTGCCGGAGGAGCGTCCATGCGAAACCGTTCCCTAACAGTCGCGGCCATTTAGATCGCGGCGGGACCGAGAAGGTAAATGACAAAACGATTCGTCGGGGTACTCATCTTCGCATTTGTAGTGGCGTCAGCGGCCAGCTTGCTGCTGTATCGTTTCCTGGCTTCGTCGCGGCCACAGACTGCCACAGCGGCGCCGGCAATGGCGCACCTGGTGGTAGCGGCAAAAGATCTGGAAGTAGGCAGAGTCTTGAAGGAAGACGACCTCAGGGTATCGGATTGGCCAGGCGGAATTCCCCTGGGCGCGGCTCTGAAAGCGCAAGATCTGGTGGGCCGCGGCGTCATCGCTCCTATCTATGAAAAGGAGCCCGTACTCGAAACCCGCCTTGCGCCGCGCGGAGCCGGCGGCGGTCTGGCTTCCATGATTCCTCCCGGCATGAGGGCGGTAGCCATTCACGTAAACGATGTGGCCGGCGTGGCCGGCTTCGTTACGCCGGGAACGCGCGTGGACGTGCTGATCTCCGGCAGCCCCGGCAACAGCACCGTGGGAACCATGACCAAGACCATGCTGCAGAACATGGAAGTGCTCTCCGCCGGCCAGGATTATAAGAAGGATGCGGAAGGCAAGCCGGTGCTGGTGCAGGTGGTAAATCTGCTGGTCACCCCGGAACAGGCCGAAATGCTCAGCCTGGCCGCGGCGCAAACCAGCATTCAGCTGGTGTTGCGCAATCCGCTCGACCACGAAATTGCCAAGACCCCCGGTACGGCCGTCGCGCTGCTCTTCCAGGGCGGCAGGCTGTCCGCGCCGACGCAACCGGCGTTGGCGCCGCGGCCGCGAGCCGCCGTACAGCCGGTGCGCAAGGCCGATCCGCCGCCGCCGAAGAAGGAACCGCCCTTCGTGATGCAGATCATCAACGGCACCAAGAAGACCGACATCACGTTTCAAAACGGCGGGGAGGGCAAATAGATGCCGCGCATAAGATTGTTTGTCAAGACTTTGACGGTGGCCGCGTGTCTATGCTCCGTCTTCGGCGGAGCCTCGGGCAGCACGCCGCAGGAAAACGCGCAGAACGCCAAACGCCCGGGCGTCGATGGGAACCTCATCGTCACCGTGGGCATGTCGATGATCATCGATAGCCCCGTCGCCGTCGCCAAGATCTCCATCGCCAATGGCGATTTGGCTGAAGCGGTGGCGGTTAATCCCCAGGAAATCCTGATCAACGGCAAGGCGCCGGGAGAAACTTCGCTGATCGTATGGCAGCAGGGCGGAACCCGCCTCGTCTACGATCTGATGGTGCGCATCAGCACGCAGAAGCTGGATAACGCGCGCCAACAGATCGCCCGCGATTTTCCCGACGAAGACATCAGCGTCACCTTCGATAACGATACGGCATTCGTGCGCGGCTCCGTGAAGGACACGTTCGAAGCCACCCGAATCATGGCGATCTCCGCCACGCTGGGCAGGGCCGTCAATCTGTTGCGCGTCAATGTACCGGCGCAAGAGCCGCAGATTCTCCTCAAGGTGAAGTTCGCGGACGTGGATCGAAGCGTCAGCCAGCAGATCGGCCTGAATCTGGCGTCCCTCGCGCTCAACCAGCCAACCACCACCAACACCCTGTCCCCCGGGTCGAGCGTCGGTGGAACCGGCACTTTCAACCTCTCTGACGCGCTGAACGTCTTACTGTTCTCGAAAAGCTTTAACCTTAACGCTACCATCAACGCGCTGCAAACCAAAAATCAGCTGCAGATGCTGGCGGAGCCGAACGTGATGGCCACCAACGGCAAGGTGGCCAGCTTCCTTTCAGGCGGCCAGTTTCCCGTGCCGTCGGTTCAGAGCGGGGCCAATACGGGCGCGGTCAGCGTCGTCTACGAGCCTTATGGAATTCAACTCAAATTCCTGCCGCAGATTACGGCGCGCGGCACTATCATGCTGGCGGTCACGCCCGAAGTCAGCTCGCTCGATTTCGCTAACTCGGTGACCATCGCGGGCACTACCGTGCCGGCCATGACCGTGCGGCGCATCGATACGGTAGTGGAGTTAGAACCCGGGCAGAGCTTCGTGATCGCCGGACTGCTGGATAACGAAACCACCCGAACGCTGAGCAAGATTCCCGGTCTGGGCGACATCCCGCTCTTGGGCAAGCTGTTCCAAAGCCGCTTGATTACGAAAAGCAATACGGAACTGCTGGTGATTGTGACGCCGGAGCTGGTACGGCCCATCCCCGCAAATCAGAAGGCGCCTGAATTGAAATACACCGACCCCTTCATGGCCTCGAACTCGGGCTTGCCGATGATGCAGCCGGGAATGGATAAGACCGGGCCGGTGCCGGTACATCCGCCGTCGCCCAGCATGCCGATCGAGCAGCTCATCCTGGAACAGCAGAAACAGATGCAGATCGGCGGGCCCGCCCCGACCATAGTCAACTCGCCGCCTATGATGCCCCAGACCCCCGGTTCGGGGGCCGCGCCCGCCTCACTTCCCGCGCCAGGGGGGGGGAAGTAATGTATCCCCTGACGATCGGATTGGCGATCGAGAACCGCGACTTGTGGGATCAGACGCAGGCCTGTCTGGCCGATCTGCCGTTCCGCATCATCGTGGAGCATCAGGATACCGGCGACCTCAGCAATTTCTACGACCGCCTGGAACGCATGCGGCCCGACGTCGTACTGGTGGACATCAGCACCTGGAAGGATTCGCTCGACGTTCTCTCCGGCGCAATCCGCACCGCCATCGGCGACCCCATGATCATCGCCATCAATACCAGCGCCGAATCTGAAGCGATTCTGGCTTCTATGCGGGCGGGGATCACCGAGTATCTGTACCCGCCGCTGCAGGAGAGCCTGCGGAAGGCGCTCGAAAAACGATCCGTGGAGCGCAGCCGCCGGCGCGACGGGTCCACCAAGGGCGCCGGCAAGGCGTTCGGATTTTTTTCGGCCAAGGGCGGATGCGGCGCCACTACGTTGGCCTGCCACGTGGCCATGGAGCTGGGCCGGCAGAATCAAAAAGTGCTGTTGGCCGACCTCGACCTCGACGCCGGCATGATCGCCTTCATCACCAAGACGAAGGCCACGTATTCCATTCTCGACGCCGTCAACAATCTGCACCGTCTCGATCTGCACTACTGGAAGGCGCTGGTTTCGAACGGCGTTCCGGGCGTGGAAATCGTCTCCGCGCCGCTGGCTCTGGCTTCCAAGCAGCAGCCTAAGGACGACCAGATACGGCACGTAATCGGATTCGCGCGTCCCAATTACGATTGGACGATCGTCGATTTGGGCCGCAGCTTAAGCCGCATGGCGATGGCGGCGCTCGAAGAGATCGACGAAGCCTGCCTGGTGACCACGCTGGAGGTTCCGGCGCTGCATCAATCGAAGCTGATCATCCAGACTCTGCTCGACAGCGGCTACGGCAAGCAGCGTATCCGGCTGATCTTGAACCGCACCCCCAAACGGCTGGACATCACCCCGGGCGAATTGGAAAAGACGCTCGGAGTTCCCATCTTCTGCATGATTCCGAACGGCTACCCGGAACTCTACGAAGCTTATGCGGAAGGCCGCATGTTGGGCAAGGGGTCCGAGCTCAGCAAACAAATTGTACGCCTGGCGAACAAGCTCGCGAGCGTGGAAGAAGAAAAAGACAAGACGGCGAAGAAGAAGTTCACCTTGTTCGGATAAGGAATCGAGATCAAAATGGCTACTTTGAATTCAGTAAACGGCCACGCGGAGAGTAAGGAAACCGGCTGGGTAGGCCGCCTTTTCAACCGCGAAGGCTACACCCCCGAATACCAGGAGCTGAAGTTTACGCTCCATCGCAAGCTGCTGGACCGCATCAATTTGGAAGCCTTGTCTTCCATGGCGGGAGATCGCGTCCGCGCGGAAATCCGCGTGGCCGTCGCGAAACTGGTCGACGAAGAAAAGACGCCGCTCAGCCTGGTGGAAAAGGACCGCGTCATCGAGGAAATTCTCGACGAAGTCTTCGGCTTGGGTCCCCTCGAGCCGCTGCTGCAAGACCCCACCATATCGGACATTCTGGTGACCACGCCCAAACTGGTGTACGTGGAAAGGGCCGGCAAGCTTTATCGCACGCCGGTGGAGTTCAAGGACGACGCACACCTGCTGCGCATCATCGAAAAAGTGGTGTCGCGCGTCGGCCGCCGCGTGGACGAATCGTCGCCGCTGGTGGATGCCCGCCTGCCCGACGGCTCGCGCGTCAACGCCGCCATTCCGCCGGTGGCGGTGGACGGTCCGCTGCTTTGCATTCGCCGCTTCGGGCGCCATGGAATGAAGGGCGAAGACCTGGTGGCCAAACTGGCGCTCACCGAGGGCATGCTCGAGCTGCTCAAGGGCTGCGTGAAGGCGCGCCTCAACATTCTGATCTGCGGCGGAACCGGCTCCGGAAAGACTACCCTGCTCAACGCGCTCTCTTCGTATATTCCCGAAGACGAGCGCATCGTCACCATTGAAGACGCGGCCGAGCTGAAGCTGCAGCAGACCCACGTGGCGAGAATGGAAACGCGGCCGGCCAACGTGGAAGGCGTGGGCGCCATCCACATCCGCCAGCTTGTCATCAACGCCCTCCGTATGCGGCCCGACCGCATCATCGTCGGCGAAGTCCGCGCGGAGGAAGCCTTGGACATGCTTCAGGCCATGAATACGGGTCACGACGGATCGCTGACCACGATTCACGCCAACACGCCGCGAGACGGCCTGGGACGCCTGGAAGTGATGGTCGGCATGGCCAACGCCAATATGGGCATCCGCTCCGTCCGGCAGCAGATCGCATCGGCGGTCAATCTGTTCGTGCAGGTCTCGCGCTTCAGCGACGGCACGCGCCGCATCACGCACATTACGGAAGTGTGCGGCCTTGAGCAGGAAGTCATCACGCTGCAGGATATTTTCCTGTTCGAAAAGACCGGAATCACGGAGTCCGGCAGGGTAACGGGGCGCTTCCGCGCCACCGGCGTCCGTCCCAAGTTTTACGATCGCCTGCGCGCCAGCGGCATCACCCTGCCCACGCAGATGTTCCAGACGGTCGTGGAGATCAACTGATGTCAAGCGGCAGCATTATCGCGGTGTTCGTCGTCATCTTCGTGCTCATCCTTCTGGCGGTGAGCGTGGCGATGAAGTTTTTCGACGCGCGCCGCAAGAACCAGGTGGCGGGGATGCTGAAAACGGCGGCAGGCGAAACCGTGATCACCATCACCAACCTGCTGAAAGAGGTCGAGGCCGATAGAGGCCCTGGCCTTCGCCGGCTGTTCTCCACGTCCCAGTTCACCAAGCATGCGCAGACGCAGATTCAGCAAGCCGGCATGTCGTGGTCTCCCACGCGCATGATTTCGGCCATGGGCCTGGCCACCATCCCGGGGCTGGGAATCGGAGCAGTGGCTCCGTTTCTTCTGAACGGACCCCTGACCGCCATTGCGCTGGCGGGGACTTTTGCGGCCGTTCCTTATCTGTGGGTGCGGCACAAGCGCAAGGAGCGGCTGAACAGGTTGGAGGAGCAGTTTCCGGATTCGCTCGACTTCCTGGCGCGTTCCATGCGGGCCGGACACGCATTTTCCATCACTCTGGAGATGCTGGGCGAGGAAATGGCCGACCCGCTCGGCCAGGAGTATCGCGCGCTGTTCAACGAGCAGAATCTCGGCGCGCCGCTTGAGCTGGCGCTGCGCAATTTCACCGAGCGGATACCGCTTCTCGATGTCCGCTTCTTCACCTCGTCGGTGCTCTTGCAGAGGCAGACGGGCGGCAACCTCAGCGAAATTCTTGCGCGGCTGGCTTATGTGATCCGCGAGCGTTTCCGGCTAAAGGGACAGGTGAAGGCGGCGAGCGCGCACGGCCGGATGACGGCGACCATTCTCACGCTGCTGCCCATCGGCACTATGGGCTGCCTGCTCATGGTCGCGCCCGGTTACCTGCAGGGCATGGCCTCGGACCCGGACGGCAAGAAGCTGATCGGCGCAGCCGTAGTGATGCAGCTCCTGGGAAATTTCTTTATCAAGAAGATCATCAACATCAAGGTTTGACATGAGTAATCCCGCTTTCGTTTCGCTTTGCACATTTCTGATGGTGATGCTGATCTGCAGTTGGGTCGGCTACCGCTTTCTGTACAAGCCCGGGCGGTTCTTGAAGCAGCTCGGCAGCCCGGTGATCACCGGCGATCAGCAGCGAATTCTCGAGGATGCTTCGGAACCGCAGGGCAGCACCATTGTCACTGTGCTGCGGCAGATTGGCGCGCGCGTTCCGTCTTCCGACCTCGAGCTCGCGGGTTTGCGAAAGACCTTGCTACAGGCGGGGATCCGCTCCGAAAATGCGGCGCCGGTCTTCTTCGGCCTGCGCATTGTGGGCGCGGCGAGCATGCTGTTCGCGGGCGTTATGCTTGAGTCGCGCTTGCCGAATAACCAGTCGCTGAAGATGATGCTCGTCCTCACCAGCGCCATGGCCGGTTGGGTTCTGCCAAAGTTCTTTCTGCAAAAGAAGGTCAAGAAACGGCAGGAGATTCTCCGGCTTTCGTTGCCCGATGCGCTCGACATGCTGGTGGTTTCGGTGGAGGCCGGCCTGGGGTTGGATCAGGCGATTCAACACGTGGCGCGCGAGCTGATCACGAGCCATCCGCAATTGAGCGAAGAGCTGACGCTGGTGACGCTCGAAATGCGCGCCGGCAAACGCCGCTCCGACGCCCTGCGGCACTTCGCCGAACGCACCGGCGAAGACGAAATCAGGAAATTGATAGCGATTTTGGTTCAAAACGACCGCTTTGGCACCAGTATGGGCGAATCGTTGCGGGCGCATTCGGATTACCTGCGAACGCGCCGCAGGCAGGAGGCGGAAGAACGCGCCGCGAAGGTTGGAGTGAAGCTGGTATTTCCAATCTTTTTTTTCATCATGCCGTCGATGGTGATTGTAACCGCGGGACCCGGTCTCCTGCACGTTTTCAAGGATCTGTTCCCCATGATGCAAAGCTTTGGGAAATAGACATTTTTCGAGGAAAGGAGAAAAACCATGGATAACCAATACATTCAGTCCGTGATGTGGCTGGTAGCCGGCGGAGCGATGTATCTTTTCCTGCGCCGCCGCCGCAGCCGCCGTACGCAGCAATAGTCCCGGTAGTTAGTTGGGCTGGCCACGGGCGCCAGTAAGTTCGAAACGCAATAACAGGAGAACAGACAATATGTTTACGATTCAAACCGCAGTTTGGCTGGGCGCAGGAATAATGCTGGTGGTGCTTCTGCAGCGGCGCCGCCGGCGTCGCGTGGTTCGCTAATGTCCGTGATACCGGGGCTGGCGTTGGTTGCACAGGCAGCCAGTGAAGCGCCAGCCCGGCCGTTCAACGGGGTCGCAGGCTTACCGGCCTGCGGTTAGGTTTTCCTATGGCTCTCGAGTTCCTGTTGAACAAACAAAATCCGGACGGAGGTTGGCCGTATCTTCACGGTGGTTCCTGGACGGAACCCACCGTTTACGCCGTGCTGGCTCTGTTGGCAGGGGGCGAGACGGCGCGGTGGAAGCGTGGTATTGCCTGGATCCTGCGGACGCGGCGTAGCGACGGCGGTTGGGCGTCGCGTCCAGGCGTGGGCGAGAGTTCGTGGGTGACCGCTCTCGCCGCGCTGATTCCGGAAGAGCGCGTGGGCCAAGCGGCGCACGCCGGGGCTATCGAGTGGCTGCTGCCGGTACAGGGCGAAGATACCACCGCCGTATACCGCCTGCGGCAGTGGTTGTTGGGAAACTCCCATCCGATCGATCGAAATAATTCCGGCTGGCCGTGGACTCCAGGCGCGGGGGCATGGGTGGGGCCCACGGCGATGGCCGTGGTGGCTTTGGAGGCTGAACACAAACGGCGCCCATCGGCGCGCGTGGCGGCGCGGGCCCAGGCCGGCCGAAATTTTCTTATGGCGCACATGTGCCGCGAAGGCGGATGGAATCACGGGTCCACGGACGCTTGGGGTTACGATGCGCCGCCGTATCCGGAAACCACCGGTATGGCGCTGCTGGCAATGGACCGCGTACGCTCGCCGGGGATGGAGCGCGCGCTTTCCCTGGGCCGCAAGTTCCTGGCGGAAACGCGTTCGGCCGACGCGCAGAATTGGCTCCGGCTCGGCCTCGCCGCCCAAGGCGAGCTGCCGCAAGGATACGCTCCGCCCCAAGGGATCGCATACCGTACCGTGCCCGAAGTGGCGCTGAGCCACATTGCGGCATTGGGAGGTTTGGCATGACGCGGCGCGAACTGATTGCCGGCGCGGGCGCAGTTGCGCTGGCGGGTTGCACCAGCAGGAACGCAACGGCGCCGCCGCTTCCGCAGATGGTTTCCATTGTTCGTGCGCCCGCGTACGACCAGAGCATTTACGATACCGTGCGGCGCATGCTTACGGACCACCGGCTCGACGTGCGCGGACGCAAGGTGGTGCTCAAGCCGAACCTGGTGGAATTCGAGCCGGGCAGCAGCATCAATACGCATCCCATGGTGGTGCACGCCGCCTACGAAGCGTTCCGCGCCATGGGCGCCGCGAGCGTGCGCATCGCCGAAGGCCCGGGACATCGCCGCAACACGCTCGATCTGGCCGACGCCGCGGGCTACTTCCATACCATTCCGGGCTTTGAAGACGTCTTCACCGATCTGAATGTCGACGACGTTTCGCCCGTGCATCTTTCGCGCCAGCTTTCGCGTCTCGGCAAACTCTACCTGCCAAACACGGTGCTGGGCGCGGACTTGCTGGTCTCAATGCCCAAGATGAAAACGCACCATTGGGTGGGCGCCACGCTTGCCATGAAGAATCTGTTCGGCGTGGTTCCAGGCGGCCTCTATGGATGGCCGAAGAATGTGCTGCACTGGGCCGGCATCGACGAATCCATCGTCGATTTGCATTCGGTCTTTCCGCGGCAATTCGCCCTGGTGGATGGCATCGTCGGCATGGAAGGCAACGGGCCGATCCAGGGCACGCCGAAGACGGCTGGCGTGCTGGTGGCGGGCAGCGACCCGGCGGCCGTGGATGCCACATGCTGCCGCATCATGCGCATCGATCCATCCAAGGTGGGATACTTGCGGCTCGCGGCCGAAGGCGGCGCGCAGATCGCCGAGGCGGGAATCCGGCAGACCGGCGAGCGCATCGCCAGCGCGGCTACGCCTTTCGCATTGATCCCTTATTTCCGGACCTATCGGATAGACAATAGTTGAATGTCCGCTAAACGCGTCCGCCGCGTATCGAAGACTTCCAGCACTCCCCCATTTGCCCCCACTCCCGCGGTTGCCCCCGCATCCGCGCCGCCGCCCGAATGGGTTGCGAGACTCGCCGCGCTGGGGCAAAGCCCGCTGGGCTACGCGCTGGCGTCGCTGCTTGTGCTGCTGCCTTGCTATTGGCAGGCGCGCATACAGGCTGGCGACCTTTCGAGCCACGTCTATAATTCGTGGCTGGCGCAGTTGGTCGATGCGGGCAAGCTGCCCGGTCTGGTGGTGGCGCAGCAGGCCACGAACATGCTCTTCGACCGGATTCTGAGCGGCCTCTTCCGGACGTTGGGGCCGGATTTGGCGCAGCGCATTGCCGTGTCGATGGCGGTGCTGGTGTTCGTATGGGGAGCGTTCGCGTTTGTTTCGGCGGCCTCGGGCCGGCGCGCGTGGAGCCTGCTGCCTTGCATCGCGATGCTGGCGTACGGTTGGGTGTTCCACATGGGCTTTTTCAATTTCTATCTGGGCCTGGGACTGAGCTTCTGGGGATTGGCGCTGGCGTGGGAAATGCAACCCAAGCGGGTGGCGGCGGCGCTGGCGGTATTCGTACTGGCAATGCTTGCGCACGCGCTGGCATGCGCCTGGGGCCTGGCTTTTGTGGCGTTCCTGTGGGCCGCGAAGCGAATGGGCGAGGCCCGCCTGCTGCAAGTGACGGGCGTTGCCTTGGGAGCGCTGATCGTGGCTGTGATCGCGGTGGACACCGCGTGGCGCACGCACTGGTCGTCCGATCAGCTCAAGCTCGTTACCGGCGCGGACCAGGTGGCCGTTTTCGACGGCAAGTACGACGCGCTCTTCCTGGCGCTGCTGGCAGTTTGGGGATTGATGTTGGCGGAACTGATCCGGCAGCGGGGCCGGCGGCAAATCCTCCTCGGCTTGCCGTTGCAGTTCTGCGTGCTGAGCGCGGCTGGCGTCTTCCTCTTGCCCGGCGGCATTTCCATCCCGGGCTACCGGAACAATCTGGTGTATATCACCGAGCGCATGTCGCTGGGCGTGGCGGTGTGCATTTGCGCGCTGCTGGCGTCCGCCAAGGCCCGCGCGTGGCAGCAATGGTGCATGGCCGCGGTGGCGGCGCTGTTCTTTGGATTCCTGTTTCACGACGAAAGCGCGTTGAACGCTTTCGAGGGCCGGATGCAGCGGATGGTGATGCGTCTGCCTCCGGGCCAGCGGATAGTGAGCGGCGCCAACGACCCATCGCTGCGCGTGAACGCGATGGCCCACATGATCGACCGGGTCTGCATCGGCCGCTGCTATAGCTACGCGAACTACGAGCCTTCCACCTGGCAGTTCCGCGTGCGCGCCGTGGCGCCGAACCCCTACGTGGCGAGCAGCTACGCCGATTCGTTCGCGCTGCAGACGGGCCAATACATCGTCAAGCCCATGGATTTGCCACTGTACGAAGTGACATTGGACGATCAGGGGAACCAGATCGTCGTAAGTTTGCCGGCCGGCGCTCCGACCGGATCGAAGTTCTGCAAAATATTGCCGGATATTCTTTAGGCCGATTAGCCTCGGGCACGCGCGAAGAGGAAGAGGCGGCGGCGATGGCGCCCTCTGGGTCCGGCTCCGATCGGAGCCACGACCGTAGGGAGTGTTTTTCCGCAAGAGCGCAAAACCCCGGTCAGTTGCCTGTCCACGAAAGGAGTGGCCAAACAGCAAGCGCCGCCTGAAAGGCGGCTGCAGCCAGGATTGGCTGCCCCACTCAGAGATGGCCGTTTGCCGGTTTCGCCAGTACCGCGCCCCAGTTCAACCCCGCGCCGAAAGCCGCTAAAACAATGGGCGCTTCAATCTTGCCAACCTCCCGATGCCATTCCGCGGCCGCAATCAGCATGGATGCCGACGACGTGTTCCCGTACCTCTGCACGTTGCAATAGAACTTCGATTCGGCCACGCCCAGCGATTGGGCCACGCGCAGAATCAAATTCAGATTGGCCTGATGCAGCAGGAATGCGGCCACCTGCTCCGCCTTGCAGCCGTTGCGTTCCAGCACTTCCACGATTACGCGCGGTATCTTGCGCGTGGCGTGCAGAATGATCGAGCGGCCATCCATGAAGAGCGGCGAATCGAGGTCGAGCTGCAACGATTCGGCGTAGTCGCCATCGGTGTGCAGCACGGAATCCACGATTTCGGCGAATCCCGATTCCGCGCTCACCACGCATGCGCCGGCGCCGTCGCCAAAGAGGACGGCGGTGTCGCGGCTGTTCGGACTCACTTGCACCACGCGCGACATGATCTCCGCGCCCACCACCAGCACATTGCCGTAGGCCGCTGCCATCTGCGAAGCCATCGCGATTCCGGCCAGCGATCCGGCGCTAGCCATCGGCACATCGATAGCGGGCGTGCCGGGAATGCCGAGCGCGGCGCCGATGGAGGACGCCGGCCCCGGGAACCGCCGCTCGCTCGATCCGCTCGCCACCAGGATGAAACCGATCTGCTGCGCCGCCATGCCCGCGCGCTCCAGGCAGTCCTTGGCGGCGAAGAGGCCGAGCTCGGCGACCGTCTGGTGCGGCGCCGCGAACCGCCGCTCGGCGATGCCGGTCATGTGCAGCAGCCACGCTTCATCCACGCCCACCATGGGCGCGAGCTCCGCGTTGGTGACGACGCGCGAGGGAAGATAGCATCCGAACGCCCTCAGATACGCCATCAGACGCGGCTCTCAAGGTACGCCTGAATCCGCACGATGGAGTCGAATTTGCGCGGCGTCAGGTCCGCGTCGGGCACGCGGATGGAAAACTCGGCTTCGAGCGCGGACACCAGGTCCGTAAGCGAAAACGAATCGAGCATGCCCGATTCGAACAGCGATTCGTCCGGCGACGGGTCGACCGGCATGGCGGCCACGCGGCGCACGATTTCGAGGATTTTGGCTTGCTGGATCCGACTCGGCTGAATCTTACCCGGCCGGATCTTACTTGACTGCATGTTACTTGATTCGTCCATTCCCTTCCTTTTCGGATTCCGTTCGCGCCTTTTGATAGACGTCATACTGACTCATCAGGTCCTCAAACAGCGCGGTGGCCAGGCGATGGTACCCGGCGTCCGTGAAGTGAACGCGGTCCACCTGCCCCAGGCCCGCGACGACCCACTGGGGCATGGAGCCTTTGCCGCCCATGCGCTCGCGCGTATCCCAGAAGGCGCAACCGTTAGCTTTGCAGGCGGCGCGCTGCGCGGCGATAACCCAGTCGATGCCGGGCACCGGCTTCCACACGCCGCGGTACCGCGCCCACCGGTCGCCGGGTCCGATGGCGAGAATGGAAGCGGCCGGCGCGGCGGCGCGCAGCTTCTCCAACAGAGAGGAATACATCGCCTGATAGCTTGCCGGGTCCCATGCGGAGTCGCTGGCTTCATTGGCGCCGTATGCGAGCACGATCAACGCCGGATTGCGGCGCTGCAAATAGGTGGCCAGCATGTCCTGGTTCCAGCGGAGCATCACCGCGGCCTCCGCGCCGTTGATGCCGAGGGCTTCGTAGGTGACGCCGCCGTCACGATCGGCAACCCACCCGAAGAGGCGCACCGGCCTCGCTTCGAGCGTTCTCAAAACAAAGTGGTGCGGCCCGGCGGGGATTTCGTAGGTGACGAAGGCGGGCGCCAGATCGCCATCGGTGGAGAATTGCTGCAGCGGCTGGTCGCCGTCATACAACTCCACGCCGCCTCCGCCGGGCTGTTGCAGGTAGTCGATTTCGATGCGGTCGCAATCGGCATCGACGGCGACCGATTGGCCCGCGCTCCACGCCACAATGCTGATGCCGCCCAAGCCGTAGTAGCCGTCGCCATCGGCTTTGCGCAGGCCTTCGCTTTGCCAGCCGGCGGTGGCGCTGCTGCGCGCGTCGAAGCGCCGGTAGCCCGCGAATGGATGTCCGGCGACGGAAAACCCGGAACCGCCATCGCCGAAGCGCTGTTGGAAGAGGTCGCGCAGACCGCCGGTCCACTGGTCGGCGGCGGTGTGCGAATCGCCGAAGTGGAGAATGTGTACCGGGTCGTGCGATTGGCCACTGGTGAGCCGCAGAAGCTGCTCGAAGACGGGCGCGAACGCGCCGGGCTGGCGCAGGGTGAGGTTCGCCGATGCCACAAGATTCCGGATCACCTTGTTGAGCGCCGCCGCGCGCATGGCCGCGGTGACCTGGGCGGTGGTGCGGCGCGGTTTCTTCTTTGCCGCGGGCTTTTTGCGGGCCTCAGGCTTGTTGGGGGCCGGGGGCTTTTTGCGGACCGCCGGCGCTATTTGAGCCGCGGGCGCTGCCTGGAACGGTACTGCCAGCCGGAATAGAGCACAGATTGCGGTAAAGGCGAGAATCGGCAGCGGCGCGCGCATCGTTCCTTCTTAGCGTACCGCGCCGCTTGCGGAGGATTGATTCTGCAACTGCCGCAATTTGTAACGCGAGAGGCCGGATTCAATCTGCTTCACGAAAACGGTGGCGACGATTTTCCCTCCGGCCGGGTAGGGATGGATGAAGTCGGCCGAGACCAAACGCGGCTGGCTGGCGTACCATCGCGCCATGGTTCCCGAGCCGCCCATGGCCGCGAACGTATCGAAGAATCCGCAGCCTGTGTCCTGGGCGACGCGCCGCTGGGTGGCGACTATACGCGGAATGGTGGCCATGGTTTCGATTTCGCCGGGGCCGGTGAGATGGCCGCGGTCCATGGGGCTCATCACCAGAATGGAGGCGCCTGGCAGCGCCGCACGGACGCGGCGGATGGCCTCGCGCAGCTCCTTTTCGTAGTGCTTATCGACGAACTCCGGGAAATCGGCCTCGTTGGTGCCGTAGTTGATCACCACCAGATTGGGATTGCGTTGGCGAAGCTCGGCAGCCCAGTGCTGCTGGTTGAACGTGTGCGAGAGCACGGTGATGGAGGCGCCGTTCAGACCGAGACTATCGTACACAACGCCGGGACCGGGTTTTTCGGCAGTGAGTCCGAAGAGCCGCACCTGACCCTCGGTGCGCAGCTCGAGCTCGGAGGCGCCGCCCGCGACGGTGAATAGGGCAAAACCGGGGGACTTCGCATCGCTCGCGGTGGGAATTTCAGTTACCGTTGTCGCTTGCGTTGTCGCTTGCGTCGTCTCTGGCGTTGTGTCTTTCGCGGTGTCCCGCGCTGTATCCCGGGTAGCCCCCTTCGTGGTCACGGTCACCGTTCCGCCGCCGGGTTGTTGCAGGTAGTAGAGCTCGAAGCGCGATTGGCCCGGGTCGTCGAGGCGGATGCGCGTGCGCGCCGAAGCGCCGGCGGTGAAGCTGACGCCGCCGAGTCCGAAAAAGCCGTCTTTGATTTCGAAGTGCGTGGCCGGCGCAATCTGCCATCCGGCGCCGGAAAGCGAGACTCCGCGATGCTGATACCACGCCCAAGGCTTGGCCAGCAGGATGAAGCCATGTCCGGCGTCGCCGAAGCGGGCTTGCAGCTGCGCGCGGATGTCGCCGGTGATCAGGTCGGCGGTAGTGGGCGAATCGCCGTAGTGGGTGACGCGGGTGACGGCGCCGGCTTCCTTGCGCTCGGTGCGCCAGAGTGCGGCATAGAATTGGTCCAGGCCGCCGTTGGCGTCTTCGAGCAGTGACGCAACTGGCTTGCCTATGGAGCGCATGGGCGGTTCGACAGCGACCTCCTCAGTCCGATGGGGCGTCAGAGGGATCAGCGGCGTTCGCTCGGGGTCGAACTCGGCCAGAGAAGCGAGCTGACTGAGGCGCGGACCTTTGATGGCGGGGGCGACGCGCGGCAAGAGCGCGAACAGTGCGCCGAGCGTTGCGACGGTCAATGCGGTTTGGGTGGGGAATCGGGTCACTTAGAACCTTGAGTAGACGAAGGGCGTGCTGCCGCGTCCACCGAGTAACTGAAGCGCGACGGCAACCAGTGCCAGCGCGGCTGCGTGTACATAGAACGGACTATTCGCGAAGAGGTCCATAGTTTGGGAATACAGTTTCTTGCCGGTGAACATGGACGCCGCGGCGACTAGCAACACGCCGGCGAGAGGCCAGGAGACGTTTTCGATGCCAGTGGTGAGGGAAGCGATTCTATTGAGGAGCGTCAGCGCATCCGGGAGACTGGCGGCGCGGAAGAAGATCCAGGTGATACAGACAAATTGATAGGTGAAGAAGATGCGGAGCGGGCGGCCCCCGGACCAGCTGTTCTGGTCCACCTTGTTCTGGTGCATCGAAGCGGACCGACGGGGGCGTCGGCCGCGGACCAGGGGGTCCGCCCTACCAGGCGCTCGCAGAGCCTGCCAGAGACGGGTTGCCGCTAGCGCGCTGCCGTGGAGCGCTCCCCAGATGGCGAAGTTCCATGTGACGCCGTGCCATAGGCCGCCTAAAATCATGGTGATTACGAGGTTGAGGTAGGGCATGACTTTGGTGCGCTTTCCGGGCAGCGAAAAATAGAGGTAATCGCGCAGCCAGTTGGAAAACGTGATGTGCCAGCGGCGCCAGAATTCGGTCATGTTGGCGGCAAGGTAAGGCCGGTCGAAATTGATGGGCAGGCGGATGCCGAGAAGCTGCGCGACGCCGCGGGCGATATCGGTGTAGCCGGAGAAATCGAAATACAGTTGCAGCGAGTAGGCATAGACCGCGATCAGCGCTTCGGCGCCGCTATAGAGGTTGGGGGTATCGAAGACGCGGTTGACGAAGTTGGCAGCGAGGTAATCGGCGATCAGAGCCTTCTTCATCAGGCCGAGGCCGATCAGGAAGAAGGCGCGGCCGCCATCGGCGGGACTGAGAGCGGGCGCGGCGGCGAATTGCTTGACGAGCTCCGTGACGCGGGTGATGGGTCCGGCGACGATGGTGGGGAAGAACGAAACGGCCGAGAAATGTTCCAGCAGGCTGCGCGTGCCTTCGGCGTCGCGGCGGTAGAGATCGATGGTGTAAGTGAGCGATTGAAAAGTGTAGAAGGAAAGACCCAGCGGAAACACCCAATCCCATTGGACGGCGCCGCTGCGGTTGAGCAGCCAGGGCATGTAGCGCGAGCCGACGAGCAGCGCCAGGTTCAGGGCGATGCTGACGCTAACCAGCAGGCGGCGGAGGGCTGGATGGCGGAAGAGCGTGAGACTGCTCGCCAAACCCAGACCGACGGAATAATCCACCAGTGAGCAGGCCGGCAGCAGGAGCACGTAGAAGACGCCGAACTGCGCGCAGAAGACGTAGTTGGCGAGCAGGACGATGCCGAGGCGCGCCCGGCGTGCGCGTGCGGCGGCCCAATAGAGGAAAAATACGGTGGCGACGAAGAGGTAATAGGCGCCGCTACCAACCTGCATCTGCATATTGTAGCGGGCTGGAGATGGAGTGTTTGGGGAAGAGGCGACAGGCCGGGATGCCTGTCCCACTTTGGCGGAATACGGGCGATGGTGCGGCGGAGTGGCTCGAAGGATGGAGAAATGGGCTGCTCAGACGGCGCCCCCAGGTTCTTTCGCGCGTGACGGCGCGCCGGGATGAGGGCGGCCGGTTTGGCGGGAACGTGGCTGGCGGGTGAGGCGGCGGCTGGGGAGCGAGAGCCGGCTGAAAGCCGGCTGCAGCCAGAATTGGCTGCCCCACTAAGGGATTCGGAATCAGTGGCTTGCGGCGAGGGCGGCGATTGCTCCACAGCGGGAAGCGAGTTGTTCGGAAATGGGACTAGGGTCGTTTGGCATATCGTCGTTTGGTTGATGGGCGGTGCGCAGCATGATGAAAGTGCGGAGTGCGCGCCGTTACACCAGCTCAATCTGCGGCTTGGTCTGAAACTGCACCTCCTTGGGAACATCGACTTCCTTTCGCCGCTCTGCGTCACTCGCCCTCCTTCTTGCCCAGCCGGCCACAATATTGCCGTGCCACTCCAACCGAATGAGTGCCCTTCTTGACAAAGCTCGTCTCATCCACAATCCATGCCACCACCGGTCCCATCTTCTGCATCGCCGCCAGGACGTAACTCCGCACTTGCCCCAACATGCCGGCATCGCTCCAGGGCGACTGCGCGACGAAACGATGCAGCGACTCGTGCATGCTTCGCACATGATCGGGAGCCAAGCGCGCCGCCATCGGCTCGACGCTTTTCCGTACGCCGTCCGGCAACAGGCCCGCACAGTGACTACGCAGAGGAACGTTGCGATCAGCATGCCCCACGGCTTGCGCCAGCCAGCCCATATATGCCGTGAAGCGTTTCTCTTGTGGCGCTGGCGCCGGGTTCTTCGCAGCCACGAAAACATTTTAAGACAGATTTGTTTTTTATGACGCAGTAGAACTGCGCTCTCGCCTCAAATCCGGTTCTTGCACATCAGCTCGCGCGTTTGCTCCACGCTTCTTTCAGACCCGGCCTCGCGACGACGCCCTTGCGCTTCGCTAACGCTTCACCTCCACCAGGTTGGGTAAAGGACTTTCANNGGGTATTTGATCCCCAACTGTTCCAAGTAATTATCGTACTTCGACGGATCGTAATAGAACGGCTTCATCAGAGGCCGGTAGGTTCCCATGATCTTCTCGTTTAGGAATGTCGCCGGTTTGTCGCCATCGCGGATGAAGCTCTTATACTTCACATCCTTGGTTTGCACGTTCTTGAAGTAGTCCCACGCCTTCGCCACGATCTCGGGATTCGTGAGAATGTCGAGCATGGTCATGGCTTGCGCTTTCGCCCCTGCGATTACTCCTTTGTGCGCGATGGGCGTCGCCATTGCCACGCCGTCGGCCCAATTGTGGCCCGGACCGCCGGGAATATTGGCCGGGTAACGCAACGTCACCGTGGGCACGGCCCATGAGACGTCGCCGATATCGTCGGATCCGCCGCCAGTGGGCATCGGAGCCCCCCTTCCTCCTGCGTCGTCGCCGTCAGCGGCTCCGGCGCCAGAGCCTGCTCCGCCCTGGCCGCCAGCCGCTCCGCCCCGCCCGCCGCCTGCCCCGCCCCGCCCGCCGGCCGCCCCTCCGCGCGCCGCCGGCACTCTGCTCG
>PLDF01000146.1 GCA_003135055.1 Bryobacterales bacterium
GCCGCCACCTCCGGCGTCAGGTCGCGCTGCGGCATCCCCAGCATCTCGAATCCCACCATATACTTCCGCACCGTCGCCGACCGCAGCAGCGGCGGGTAGAAGTGCGCATGAAAATGCCACTCCTCGTGCCCCTCGCCGTCCGTGGGAGCCTGGTGGAAGCCCATCGTATAAGGAAAGCTCGTCTCAAACAGATTGTCGTAGCGCGTCGTCAGCTGCTTCAAAATGTCCGCCAGCCCGTCCCGCTCCGCATCGCCAAAATCGAGCAGCGACCGCAGGTGCCTCTTCGCGATCGCCAGCGTCTCGAAGGGCCACACCGCCCACCACGGCACCACCGCCAGAAATCCGTCATTCTCCTCGACCACCCGCACACCCTCGCGCGCCTCGAGCCCCGCATAGTCGCACAACAAACAGCTCCCACGGCTTGCGCGATACTCCGCCAGTGCTTCGGTCTCCGCAGCCGGCTCGTCCGGCACATGCTCCGTCGTCCAGATCTGCCCATGCGGGTGCGGGTTGCTCGCCCCCATCATCGCCCCGCGATTCTCAAAAATCTGCACGTAGCGAAAATCCGGCACCGCTCCCAGCGTCCGGTACTCCTCCGTCCACGCATCCACGACTTTGCGAATATCTCCCACCTGCATCCTCGCCAGCGTCAGACTATGGTCGGGATGGAAGCACACCACCCTGCACCGTCCCCGCTCCCGCTCCGCGCGCAGTAGTTCCGGCGCGTTCTCGCGATGCGGCTCAGGCGATTCCGGCAGCAGCGCCGCATAATCGTTGTCGAACACGTACACGCTCTCGTACTTCGGCGTGACCTTCCCCCCGGCGCGCTGATTCCCCGGACACAAATAGCACTGCGGATCGTAGTGAACATCCGAAAACCCCGAAGTCTTGTTGACCTCGCCCTGCCACGGACGATCCGTCCGATGCGGCGACACCAGCACCCACTGCCTGCGCAGCGGATTAAATCGCCGATGCGGAAATCCCAACGACTCCGTCAAGCTCAACTCCCCTTAGCCCTTGACCTGGCTTTTCTAAACCCTAAACTCTAATCCCTAATCCCTGTTCCTCACGCCGTAGGCCGATCAGGCACCGGCGCCGTCGCCAGATACTCCCGCGCAAACCGCGCCGCATACTCCTCCAGCAGCGCCCGCACCCGCTCCGGATCCTCACTCCGCACAATCAGTCCCGCATGATGATGCTTTTTCAGCCGCAGCACGATCTCCGGCGCCTCGAACATCCTTGTATCGGGCTCCGCCGTCCGCGCCAGGCACAGCACGCTCCCCGCATACAGCCCGCGCGGCTCGGGCTCGTGATACTTCTCACTCCGCAGATGCGCGACCTCAATCCGCGCCCACTCCCGCCACAGATTCACCCCCGTCGCGGCCTCCACAACATCCGCGATGAACGCGCCCCCCACCCGCGCCGCCGCCTCCAAAAAGTAAAACTGCCCATCCTTGTGGCCCCGGATGTACTCCGCATGTGTCACGCCCCGCACCAACCCCAGCGCCGGAATCAGCCGCGCATTCATCTCAACCAGTGCACGCGCTGTCGGCGAATCGCGCTCCAGAATCCGCGTCGTGAACACCCCGCCTTCATGCATCACCTGCATCGGCGGTTTTCCATACCCGCTCACACTCGCAAACACGACCTGGCCCTCGCTCACGATCGAGTCGACATGAAAAATGTCGCCCGGCACGAACCGCTCCAGCACGTAATAACTCTGCCGATCTCCGAGCTGCTCCAGCGCGCGCCAAACATCGTCCGCTGAGTTCATTTTCTTAATCCCAATCGCCGATGCCTCACTGCGCGGCTTCAGCACCCACGGAGGCGGCACTTTCCCCATCCAATCCCTCAGTTCCTCATGCAGCAGCACCCGCGTGAACTCCGGAACCAGCGCTCCCGCCTGCTGCGCTTCAGACCGCATCACGAGCTTGTCGCGAAAATGTGAGGTCAGCGTGCGACTCATCCCAGGAATCCGCATATGCTCCCGCAAATGCGCCATCGTCTCCATATCGAACTCGTCGAGCGCCACAATCCGGTCGAGACGCTTCGACCGCGCCAGATAAGTAACGGTGTTGGTGACTTGTTCCAGCGATAGCCCCTCCGGCATCGTAATCAGGTCTTCGAGGATCGCCCGCGGCCAGTCCGCTCCCCGCAGCTTGTCGACCGTCAGCAGCACCACCCGGCAACCCAGCGCCGCGCACTCCTGCATAAACGCCTGCCCCTTCTCATAACTGGTCATGCACAGAATGCGCGGCTGTTCGCTCATGTTCATCGATGCCTGTGTTCTACCATAGCCTCACGAACCTCAATGTCCTCGCCTTTCCACTTTTCCGCCGTCGAAGTCGCCAGCCTGCACGACCGCGCCACCCGACTCTGGCACGATGATGCTTTCAACATCGTCACAACCGGCCAGCCCTTTTACTCGACCGTCGTAGCCCAGCACCGCGCCAACTTCGACCTCTGGCACACCGAAGACCGCGCCCGAGCCCCCCACGCCACCGACGCCGCCATCGCCGCAGTGAAACATGCCATCGACCGCTTCAATCAGACCCGCAACGACCTCGCCGAGCAATGCGACACGATGCTCCTTGAAGCGCTCCGTCCCACGAACCTACCCAATCCCGCCGCCGACTTGAATTCCGAAAGCCCCGGCCTCATGATCGACCGCCTCTCCATCCTCGCCCTCAAAATCTTTCACACCAAGGAAGAGATCGACCGCCCCAACGCGCCCCCCGGCCACACCGGCCGCAACCGCCAGCGCCTCGCCCTCCTCACCGAACAGCGAAACGACCTCCTCCACTGCCTCGACCAACTCTGGTCTGACGTGCTCGCCGGCAAGCGCCGCTTCAAAATCTACCGCCAGCTCAAGATGTACAACGACCCCACCCTCAACCCAGCAATCTACGGCAGCAGCACCTCTGAACGCTGATCGCTGTACGCTGGACTTCGTGCCCCTCCTCGTCAACGCCGACGATTTCGGCCTCACCCCAGGCGTCAACCGCTCCATCGCCGAACTCCACCGCGCGCACGCTCTCTCCTCCGCCACCCTGATGGCCACCGGAAACTTCTTCGACGACGCCGTCGCTCAGGCCCACGCCAACCCTACCCTCGAAGTCGGCTGCCACATCCTCCTCGTCGACGGAACCCCGGCCCTGCCTCCCAAACAAATCCCCACCCTCTGCCCCAATGGACAAACCTTTCGCGCCAGCCTGACTCACTTCGTCCGCGACCTCTTCACCTTCCGCATTCGCGCTTCGGAAATCACCGCCGAAGCCACCGCGCAAATCCGCCGCCTGCAATCCGCCGGCCTGCGTGTCTCCCACATCGACACACACAAACACACCCACCTCTTCCCCGGAATCCTTCGGCCCCTCCTCGCCGCCGCTCAGGCCTGTCAGGTCCCGGCCATCCGCAACCCCTTCGCGCTCGACTGGGCCCTCCGCGTCACCCGCGCTTCCGCCACCTTCTTCCGCCGCGCGGCCGTCATCGCCTTGCAATCACAGCATCGAGCCTTCCAGCGATCCGTCGCCGCTTCAGGACTCGCCACCACCAGCGGCACCA
>PLDF01000210.1 GCA_003135055.1 Bryobacterales bacterium
CGCAGCCGGTGAAGGGGAAACTGGCAAAGCCGCTGTATATCGAACGCGCAAGCGCGAATGCCAGCCTGGTGGCAGACCGCACGATGCGCGGCCGGCATGCCTCGTTCTGGTCGTATCCTTTGGGCGAGAAGCTGCTGGCGCAGTTCGGTTTCGCGGCGAAATACCCGTGGCTGCCGCGTGAGCTGGCGCTGCTGGAGGCCGCCGCCGAGCGCTGCCGGGCGGCAGACGATCGCGCGACCTATCGCTTTTCAAATACTTCACTGTCAGCGAGACGAAGCGCGTTCAGTTCCGCGCCGAGTGCTTCAACCTGCTTAACCACCCCAATTTCGGGCTGCCGGAGAACGATCTGGAATCGCCGGCCTTCGGCCAGATTCTTCAGGCCGGCTCGCCGCGCTTGCTGCAAATGGCGATCAAGCTGATGTTTTAGTTAGCTCGGAAAGCGGCTTAGCGCTATGTTCCGATTGCCGATTGCAAATGCCGCCGCCCTTTACAAGGGCAACGCAAGCCAAAATTTACTTGGTCTAGATTCTTTTGGGGGGAGGTCAGCGAATATCGAATACGTATGCAAGTCCGAGCCCTACCGCTATGACGGCGGTCTGGGTCAACTTGCCGATCTTGCCTTCTAGTAAGGACTTGTCCAGCACCCGAGCATGATCACACTTTGCAACGCTGGTCTGTATTGTGGATGCGCAACTCGGGTCTTTGATGATTTCCGAAACAGGTAGAAGAATGCGGTAATACGGGTTAGCGCTGGTGACTGTCGTTGTCATCGGGACGACGATAACCGTTCTCCCAGCATTATTAACAGCCAATCGCGACATTATAATGCATGGACGCCTTCCGCTTTGCTCAGAGCCTACGCCGGTCAGGGTGACCCAGTAAATGTCGCCCTGCTCGATTGTTTGCATTAAGCGGACTCATTAGCCATGTCCCGTGCTGACGCATCTATGAACTCACGGTCTTCCTCATCTAGTTCGGCGAAGGGTAACACGGGCTCTTCAGTTTTGATCCTGAGATCAACGCACTGCCTGATCCATGCGTACGCATCCACTCCCGATCGCAGGCCGTCGGAGATTGAGGCAAGAATCTCAGGGTATATTGGGCGTTTATGTTTCATGGACGTAAGGAGGCAATCCAGATGAAAACGCATCCGCAGTCCATGATAGATGAATGACGAGGCGAATTCTTTGTCTTTGCACTTGTCGTCTTGTGTAAGTTCCGCGCTGGAAAGTCGCTGTGCAAGATCATTGATTTTTCTGAGGGTCCAAACCGTAAAGAGAGCTTGATCACGGATAGCCGAACCGAACGCCACCAGGGCGTGATCCCTAAACTCCGCTTCCATCTCACAAAGCGAATCTGCCGTAACCTGCTCAAGAACAAGCGGGGGGATCAATGCCTTAGAGAGCGCCCCCAGCGCACACATAATGCGCGTATAGTTGGGGAAGACCTCATTCCACACCGCGACGAATTCCACAGCGGTCCGCTTTTCAATTGCGCTTACCATCAACTGATCGATGACGGCGGCAATGTTCCCGACCAACTCTTCAGCGGACCCGGAAAGCTGTTTAGCCGACCGTTTAGAAGGGAATCCTACAAACGGTATGGGTTCGCGTACACCAATCGCACCCAGCCCCTGTGGTAGTGCGAGAGCTTCATTCATGCGCCTTCGATCCTCCCTTCACTTTGTTCTTGGACGCGCCCCGGCCTTACCTGCGGGCTTCTCAATATTCTTATCGGCCTCAACCTTGGGAATTCGAACAACAATACTCGCGACCTGCTTGAACCGTTCAAACGGGCTACCGTTCCGATCAAGCCCCAGCACGTTCTGCATTGAGCGCGGACGCATGATGGTTCGCCGTTATGCGCAACCGGGACGGAGATGTATATAGGACGCTGACGTGGCCGCTTGCATGTTTGGGTTCTCCATAGCCAATCCAAAAACAACAGAGTACGCTTTTGTTTTGGTGAGCTTCTGGCTTTTGCCTATAACCCACTCTTCTTTGCCGCTTGCCTTTCAAAGCAGAGCAGTGGTGTAGACGCGGCAACTCTAGTGTGCCACAAAACGAATAGCGTGCGCAAGCCTTATCTACCCTAGTTTCAAACGCTTACACAGATGTGCATTGATTATCAAAGTAAACCTTTGGCGATTCAGTGATTTACGGATTCGAATAATCCGCGAAGCGCCTGTTGCGCCAGGTACCAGTGGTACCTCCCCTGTTCCGGTGAATCAGGTGATTCCTTCCGACTATTCGCGATTGTGTGGCAGTGTACGCAGTGGTTGCTCAAGCGATGCTGGCGGAGTAGCGCGACCCGCTCCGATGTGCATAAGATTCCCGCCCGATGCCGGACGTACGGACTAAGGTGCGCTCCCCACGCGCCGAGCGGACCCGGAGGGCAAGCTAGAGCATGCCCCCAGGGCCGTCAACGCAACAGCTTGCGGCGTCGTGTGCCAAGATTTCTGAGAGGAACCGGCTGTTCAACCTACTATTCAACTTGCCCTCCGATTCGCAGATTCTAACCCCCGCCGCCAGCCGTTACGCGGCGGAGATGGCGCGCGCGATAAAACCCGCGGCGGCGCGGCTCGACCGGCGCCTTTCCGCGGCGCTGCGAAAGCGCGGCCACAATGGCGCGCAGGTCCGCGCTTTATTGGCCATCACTCCGGCCGCGGCGGCGCGGTTGCGTACGCTGCCGCAGTTTCTGGAGCAGGTGGAATACAACGGGCGGCGGCTAGCCAAGATGAACGTCTCACCCGCGCAGGTACAGGAAGCGCTATGCGACTGCGGCGCCCTGCTCGACCCGGTGCTGGCCGGCCGCTTCCAGCCGGCGCGCGAACAGCTTCATCTAGCCACCACGCTTACCTTGAATGAAGCGTACTATCGCGTCCGCGAGGCCGAAACTCAGGCATTGTTCGGCATCTACCGCGCGGAGGTGACGGCGGTCGATTTCGACGATTTGCTTCGTCGGCTCGTCCGGGTGCTGACGCCCGCTTTCCACGCGCAAGCGGGGCGAATTGTGGCGCTCTCGCAGCCGGTGAAGGGGAAACTGGCAAAGCCGCTGTATATCGAACGCGCAAGCGCGAATGCCAGCCTGGTGGCAGACCGCACGATGCGCGGCCGGCATGCCTCGTTCTGGTCGTATCCTTTGGGCGAGAAGCTGCTGGCGCAGTTCGGTTTCGCGGTGAAATACCCGTGGCTGCCGCGCGAGCTGGCGCTGCTGGAGGCTGCCGCCGAGCGCTGCCGGGCGGCTGAGGAGCGCGCGCGGCTGGAAGGCGAAAACCGGCGGCTGCAGGCGATGGCGCAGCGGGCGGAAGAGGAGGAGCGCAGACGCATCGGCCGCGAGCTGCACGACGAGGCCGGCCAATGCCTGCTGCTGCTGCGGCTGCAACTGGAGATGATGGAGCGGGACGCGCCGCCCGGTTTGCGCGAGCGCCTGACCGAAGCGCGCGGCGTCGCGGAATCGGCGGTGACGGAGATCCGGCGGATTGTCGCAGCCCTAAGCCCTTCGGTGCTGGAGCGGCTGGGACTCCGCGCGGCCATGCGCCATCTGGCGGCGCGCTTCCGCAAGATGGATGCGGCCGGCATCGAGGTGCGGATGACGCTGGGCCGCAAGCCCCTGCCGCACGGTGTGGAGGAAGTGGTCTATCGGGTGGCGCAGGAATCGATGTTGAACATCGTCAAACATTCCGGGGCGAAATGGGTAAAGCTTTCCCTCCGCGCCACCGATACATGCATCAGGCTGAGCGTTTCCGATGACGGCGCCGGCTTCCGCGACGAAGCGGCCGTTGGCAAGCTGGCGTCGTTCGGCTTGGCGGGCATGCGGGAGCGCGCGACGCTCCTCGGCGGAACTCTGGCCGTCCGGAGCGCGGTTGGCAAAGGAGTAACGGTGCGTCTCGAAATCCCGCTGGACGAGGCGCCAGGGAAATCAAATGGCAAAAATACGCGTATTGTTGACTGACGACCACATGCTGTTCCGGCAGGGCATCCGGACTCTGCTTACAGCCGAGCCCGATATGGAAGTGACGGGCGAGGCGGGGAATGCTGCCGATGCCGTCAATCTGGCGCGGCAGATGCGGCCCGACGTGGTGCTGATGGATATCGGCATGGCCGGCATGAGCAGCTTCGAGGCCACGCGGCAGATCCGCAAAGAGCGGCCGGATACGCGCGTCGTGTTTCTGTCGATGTACGACGACGAAGACTATCTGGCGGAATGCGTCGATATCGGCGCCAGCGGCTACATCCTGAAGGAAAGCCCGGTGGAGCAGTTGGTGACGGCGATCCGCGAAGTGCATCGCGGCGGCAGCTACTTGAGCCCGCGTTTGCTCACCAAGCTGGTCGACAATTTCCGCCTGCAAGGCCAGGAAGGAGCGGTGCGGCAACCTCGCTTCGGCACGCTGACCAAGCGCGAACGCGAGATTCTGAAACTGCTGGCGGAAGGCTTGTCGGTGAAGGAGATCGCAGCCAATTTCGATCTGAGCGTGAAGACCGTCGAAGCGCACAAGTTCAACCTGATGCGCAAGCTGGATATTCACAATAAGGCGCAGCTGGTGACGTATGCGATTCAGAAGAAGATCGTCCGGCTGCCGGAGACGGTGTTCAACTAGCGGCCAAGGAACCGACGGCGGGGTCTGTGCGGAGGGCGATTCATAATGATCGTCCCTACGGCGAGCCGCGTCACATTTCAGAAACCTCGCGGGTGCTTAAATTAACCGATCTGGGGGAGCCGGCTCTCGGCGAACGCTCCCTAACGGCCGCGGCTCTGTAAGCATCTGAAAACACGCCGAGTCCGAAACGAATTCCTAAAGCTGGTAAGCACCCAAACCTCGCGGGTAGGCCAAGGCGTATACCGAACCCGCACGGAATCTTTGCCTTGCATGGAGATACACGTCTGCGTGGGGGCGCAAGAAACGAGGTTTTGCCGCTCACGGAGAGAGGTCTTTGACTTTCGCTGCCGCGTCAGCCTACCCGGCCGCCGGGGCCACATATACCCCCTGGACGGTAGTCACCAAACGCAGGCTTCCAGCACCTATACAATTGCGAGCCAACATAAGCGAAAGCGACTCCGGTTCGCAACAAGGAGAAACTTAAAAATGACAATGAAATCGCTACTTCTTATCGGAACTCTGGCTTTGGCTGGCATCGCGAGCGCTAAATCCTACGACATCGTCCTTTCCTCAGCGACGAAGGCCGGCAGCATCCAACTGGCTGCGGGCGAATACTCCCTGAAGGTTCAGGGCAGCAACGCCATCTTCACCAACGTGGAGACCGGCAAGAGTTTCACCACTGCCGTGAAATCGGAAGACGCGGGCAAGAAGTTCAACGCGACGGCCGTGAACACCAACTCCAATAACGGCACGGATCAGATCACGGCCATCGAGCTCGGCGGTTCCAGCACGAAACTCGAATTGGGCGAGTAATTTACCCCAAGAATCCCTGGCCCGGCATAGCCGGAGCCCTAACAGGAAAATTTAGGGTCCCGATGCTTGGAATGGGCGCCGAGCTGCTAACGAAGCGGTAGAAGGGATCAGATCGCTTGGGATTCTCTCCTGCTTTGAGTCGGATTACATCACCCGGGGACCGTTCCCCGGGTGGTGCTATGCTACGCTACCCCTTTTGCAGCCGCCACGGTCAGTAAGACGACATAAATCGATGCAAATGCGTTCGAAATGTGAGCTCAGTTTTTTGTGCTCAGAGTCTCCCGGTAAACTCCCGCTTGCCCGCCGCGATCATCGCTTGCTCAGCGGCTACTAAGGAGCGCACCAGCACCGGCTTAAAACCCACGCAGCGCCGCTTCCGGATTTTTTGGGGCTTAGCCCCCGGCCCCCCACGAGTAACAACCCCTTCCGTCACAATGTGCCCCTGGATGGCGCCCCGCCACGCGCGGAGACTCCACAGCCTGCTTCCGGATTTCCCGGGCCCGACCCAACCAGCGCGCCACCGGCCACGCGTTCGCAAACGCATCCCGCCCATCTGAGCGTGTGCTGGCTGGCCTGAACCGAGCGCGGGCGAAGGGCACGCGGCGTGGGACAATGGCATCTTCCAGCGGTCCTCAATGGATGAAACAACCAAACTCACCCTGTTTGAGCAAACCATCGTTCCCCACTTGAACGCCGCCTACAACCTTGCCCGCTGGCTGACCCGCAATCCGCATGAAGCGGAGGATCTGGTGCAGGAAGCATATCTGCGCGCATTCCGATTCTTTGACGGCTTCCACGGAGGCGACGGCCGGGCGTGGCTGCTGGCGGTGGTCCGCAATACGTGCCTGACGTGGCTGCGGCGGAATAAAAGCGGCGGCGCAAGCGTCGAGTTCAATGAGGAGGTGCATGCGCCCACCGGCGGACAGGAGAACGTGGAAGAACAGTTGGTCAAGAATGCGAAGATGGACGCGCTGCGGCGGTGCGTCGAGTCGCTGCCCGTCGAGTATCGCGAGATCGTGGTGATGCGGGAACTCGAAGAGTTGTCTTACCGGGAGATCGCGGAGGCGGCGGGAGTGCCCATCGGCACGGTGATGTCGCGCCTCTCGCGGGGCCGCATGCGCCTGCTCGATTGCATGGAGGAGAAATGATGATATGCAAGTCCGCGCTTTCGCTGATTGAGCCTTATCTCGACGGCGAACTCGATGCGGCGCAGAAGGCGGAGGTTGAGGCGCACCTGAGCGAGTGCTCAAACTGCCCGGCGATGTATCGGCGGCTTAGCGGGTTGGGAACCGATTTGCGAACGCTGGCGCCACGATACACCGCTCCCGAGCATCTCCAAAGGCGCGTATTGAGCGCCGTGCGGAAGGAGGCCCTCGCCAAGCCGGCGTGGGGCTTCCCGGCGTGGGGCTTCCGGCCGTCCACCGCATGGGCCCTGGCCGCCTCGGTCCTGCTCGCGGTTTCGGCGGGCTGGAACGTCAGGCTGCTACAGTCGCAGAAGAATAGGATGGAGAATACCGCGCAGGAGATTGTTTCCAGCCACGTCCGGTCTCTCATCGGCGCTCATCTGCTGGATGTGCCTTCCACCGAACAGCATACGGTCAAGCCGTGGTTTAACGGAAAGCTCGACTATGCGCCGGACGTGAGGGATTTCGCCGCGGCTGGGTTCCCGCTGATCGGCGGCCGGGTGGATTACATCGATCGCAGACCCGTCGCGGCCCTGGTCTACAAGCGCCGCGACCATGTGATCAATCTCTTCGTTTGGCCATCTAACTCACCGCTGGCGGCGCCCGAGGCCGCCAACGGATTCAATCTTGTGGCATGGAATAATGCGGGCATGAACTACTGCGCCATTTCGGACCTGAATCAAGCCGAGCTGCGCCAATTCGCGGGGCTATATCATTGAGACGACATCATTGAAACGACATCACTGAGATAGCATCGCCGAGACAGCGTCACTGAGACAGCGTCTTCAGATACGCGATGATGTCCCGCCTTTCGTCCGGGTTTGGGACGCGGAAGGTCATATCGTTATCGGGGACCAGCGCCTCGGTATCGCTCAACCATTTGTCGAGCGCGCCGTCATTCCAGGTAATCTTCGCATTCTTCAACGCTTCCGAATACTGAAAGCCGGGCGCGGACCCGGACCGGCGTCCGTAAACGCCGCGCAGCCGAGGCCCTTCCATGGAGCGGTCCGGAGAGTGGCAGCCTCCGCAGCGCCGCTGGAACACTTCTTTTCCCTTTGCCGGATCGGCGGCTTGCGGCATCGCAAAGGATGCCGCAGCCAACAAGACAACTGACAAGACAACCGCCGCAGCCGTGGATCGCATTAAACACAGCGTCGGGAGTGTCTGCGCTTGCCATCGCTTCGCTTGGCCCGCCGGGCAAGCTAAAGCATGCCCCGCGGCTGCAACCACTTTCGACCTACGCATTACTACCCCACCTCCGCGACGAGCGGCATGTCGATCACCGCGAGGCTCTTCGTCTGCGGAACGAACGCAACCTCGGCGATGCCCAGCACGCTGCGCAGACGCTCGTCCGGAACCTTCATCGGTCCGGGCGCGGGGGCGCTTCCGGGCGCCGGCTGCGGAAATGCCGTAGACATCGCCGTGTGAAACGCCACATTCCCCTCTACCTTCTGCATCACCTGATGAATATGCCCGTTGAGCACGGTTACCGAGCCGAAGCGCTTCACATAGCTCAGTGCCTGCTCGCTGTCTTGCGTGCCCCAACCCCAGTCGGGATAGACAGTCCACAGCGGGAGGTGAGCGAACACAACCAGCGGCGTGCTGGACGAACGGCCCTTCAAGTCCGCCGCCAGCCACTCGATCTGATCGGCCCCGAGCTTACCCATTCCTTCCAGCGCGGCCGAATTGACCAGCCCCACGAAGTGAACGCCCTTGTGATCGAAGCTATACCAACCCTTGCCCTTTGCATCCTTGCCGTAGCGATCGAGGTATAGCTTGCCGTCATCCACCGAGTTGTCATGCTCGCCTGGGACATAGAAGACCTGCTTCGCCTTGGCGCCCAACATCACCTGGTCCAGCGTGTCGAACTCCGCCGGTTTCGATGAGTGAGTGAGGTCGCCGGTGTGGATGATGAAATCCGGCGTTTGCGGCAACATGTTGATCTTGTCCACAGCGGCCCGCAGGGTTGCGGTGACGTCGGAATTCGCCGGCTTATTGAAGCCCATATGGCTATCGCTGATCTGGACGAAACTGAAGCCGCCCTTTCCCGCAGCGTCGGACTCCTGACCGAAGGCTTTTGAACTGGCCATGCCGGCGCCGATAGTCCACACCACGCCCGTGCCCGCCCAAGCCATGCATTGCAGAAATCCGCGGCGGTCGATACCGTCCTTCTGATGATCGTGAATAATTGTTTTTTTCAAAGTACCCTCCAACGGGCAAGACCGGCTGGCGGGCATTTTTATTCCCTCCGGTTGGAATAAGCGGCTGCCTGGCGTTGTATTCCATGGTGTGAGACAGAATGGTGTGAAGCAGAAACGTTTACGCGCAATTGTTTTCGGGCTGGTCTGCGCTACCGGCATCGCCTCAATGGTGCATCCCTACGGCCGCGTGAAGCGCGCCGCGTCCGCCGTACCTCTTCTGGCGGGCGTCCCGGTGGAATCCGGAGTAATGGGCATCGTGTCCAGGTCCTGCCGCAATTGCCATTCCGAAAACACGGAGTGGCCGCTCTACAGCTACATTGCTCCGATGTCGTGGATGATCGAAAAGGATGTGCACGACGCGCGGAGCCATATGAACCTGTCGCGATGGCGCGACTACGACCCCGGCCAACGCCAGCAAATCCTGTCCGAAATCGGGAGCCTGGTGCGGAACCACGGGATGCCGCCGCAGCGTTACCTTGTGTTGCACCCGGAGGCCCGGCTTTCCGGCCCGGAGGTTGATCGGCTCTATCAATGGACTCGATCCGAGCGCAAGCGTCTGAAGGCTGAACCGCCGTCGGCATCCGCGGGAGCGAGGCTTAACGCGGCCGAATCCGGAGGGACGAGGTGAACGGGATGAAGCACGCGGGCCTAACGTAGAAGCGTGGAACCGGCTTCGCGGGTGGTTGCACAAAGGACCATTTGTGAGACAAGACGGGGGCTATTCTCTTCCCTGGCGCCTGGTTACGCTCTACGGCCGTGGCTGCCCGCACGGCGGGTCGCAATAGGTGGGATTCACCCTCCCTGGCGGGTTTTGGCGCTGTGATGCAGGCGCCGGGCGGCGGTATGCCGCGCCGATATAGAGCAATCCTCGACCTCATGCACGGCTACCGCAAAGAGCCTTTTCAGCCTTATGCCGAGAGCCGAATACCATACCGCACTGTTGCGCCTATCGCTCACGCGTTGACACACGCGTCAAGAACGTAATCCCCATTTGGGGACAGTTATAACAGGGAAACGACGGGCGTCGAGACAACATGTCGCGTTCACAAGAGTGTGAACGCTGCACGCATGAGTGCGTGCGCCACACACTAGAGACTAGAGTCACTTACTAGAAACTAGAGCCACTTACTACTGTTTGATCGGGCGGAGGTCGGCAAGAGTGGCTTCGTTGGAGCGGACGGTTATGCGGACGGATTGGTTGATCAGGTTCTGGTCGAGTTCCGGATGAAACCCGTGCAACTTGCGCCGCACGCCGGCTGGGGCGTCCACGGCGAGCGCGAAGCCGTAGTATTCTCCGGGACGCACGGCGGGGATTTCGAATCGGCCGTTCTGGGCGCAACTGGTTTGGTGGATGAAGCCGTTGCGGCGTAGCGCGGGATCTTGGGGAATCAACAGGACCTCGCCGGCGCCGCAGGATTCCACGGAGCCGCGAACGGTTCCGCCGTTCAGCTTGTAAGTGACGGTAATCGGCAGCGCGCCAGACTCGATCTGCACCGATTCGAGCGCATCGCGCTCACCGAGCCGGATAGAGTCGAGATAATACGGCCCCGTCGTTGGCGAGAGGAAACCGGGCTGAATCACGTATGACCCTGGATAAAGATTCGTGACCGTGAAGTCGCCCTTCCCGTCCGGGTTGAAGAGGCCGCCTACATTGATCCGATCAGGGACGGCCGCGGACATATCGGAATACTCCACCATGACACTGGGCGGCTTCGGAACAGGCATGCCTTCGGGAACTTCCATCACGATCTTTCCCTGAATCGAAAACGGCGGACTCAGCCGTAGCTGAATGTTTTCCAAGTCACCGCCTTTGATTTGTACCTTTTGGTGCGCCCAGAGCTTTACGCCATCCTTAATCACGGCCGCCGACAAGTTCCAGTCGCCATCGGCTGCCGCGGCAAATTCGAATGTTCCGTCATCGGGCTTTGTGTCCTGATGGAGGCTCTGGGCGCCGAGCATGACGCCTGTGCCCAACGTCACGGAGAGTTTGGACACCGGATCGCCACGGAGATCGAGAACCACGCCGCGAATGCGATGCACCGGAACCGCGGCCAGTTTGATATCCAGCTTCGACACCTCGCCTCCGGCCGGTACGTCGATCTTGGCGGCAAGCTCGGCGTTGGCCACGCTGGGATAGTAGGTCAGCGCCCAGCCGAGGCGCTGGGCATCTGGCGTGACCCCGGGCGAATCCGGCGGTGGTTCCGGTGGCGTCCAGGACGATGGCGCGGTTGCGGCCAGAGTCAATGTTCCGGGCAGCACGGCGGCGCTGTATTCTCCCTTCTCGTTAGCGTCGAATATCTGGCGGAAGCCTCCGTTGTCGATCTCATGGTCCAATTGGATGATGGCTTTCGGGACAGGCTTGCCGGCGCCATCCAGCACCCGGCCGGAGACTTTGCCGGTCTGGATCATGGCGGCCTCCAGATGGACCGGCCCGGCTCCTTTGACCACCTTAAACTGGCTGCCTCCCTCGCGAGCCGGTTGGTAATTGGGCGCCTTATAAAAGACGGTATAGACGCCCTCTTGGACGTCCTCTAACCGAAAACGGCCCTGGATGTCGGTGGTGGGCGCGTAGACCTTCGCAAAGTCCCGAAAGATCTCCACGGCGACATCGGGGATTCCGATGCCAGTCACGGAGTCGACCACATGTCCTTCGACGGTTTGAGCGGCGAGGGCGGCGGCGGCCAGAATCCAGGCAGCGAGAATGTTGCGCAGCGTGTGCATAGGATAGGATACGTCAGGGCGCAAGGGAAGGGTTACTTGAACTGAGGGGAGCTATACACATGTCGGGTTCACAAGAGTGTGAACGCGGCACGCATGAGTGCGTGAGGGCGCGCGGAGTTTCTTCCGGCTTCTAACTCCCGGCTTAGTGGTTACCCGGGATGCGAGCGTCTCCGTCCGGCTGGGCTTGCCTTGCGTTTGCTCTCTGGGAAAACTTAAGGGGGGTGACGGCGGAGCGCGCGTTCCGCGGCGAATTCAACATCAGCAGTTAGCCCGGATCGAAAACGCAAATCGGGTCCGACGCGAGCGGATTTCCCGTAGCCGCGAATGCGCGGGCACGAGAGCCGCCGCAAAGCGTCCGGTAATCGCAGACGCCGCAGCGGTCTTCGAATTGCGAAGGATCGTGGAGTTGGCGGAAGAGCGGGGAATTGCGGACATGTCCACAATATGGTCTTTACGGACATTGCCGACTGGTAAGGGCAGAAATCCAGCTGGGCAGATATCGCCGGTGTTGGACACGAACATGATGCCGTGTCCGTCGCGGATTCCATAGCTGCGGGTGGCGCCGCTGCTGCGGATCTGCTCGCCGGTCATGCCCGCTTCGCGCATTCTTTCCAGCGCCACTCTTCGGAATGAGGGAGCTTCCGTCGTGGCGACCGTGAACGACGCAAACCGGGAAGTGTCGTAAATCCAGGTCATGAGCTTTTCTCCATCCTCCGGCGACAGCGGCTGCAGAACCTTGCCGCGCCCCACGGAGATCAGAAAAAACAGGCTCCAGCGAGCGATGCCGAAGGGTTTCAGCAGTTCGTAAATCGCGGGTACGTCATCCACCGTTTCGGCTGCAGCCAAGGTGTTGACCTGCACCGGCATTTCCAGTTCGTGCCCCCAGCGGAGCGCCTGAATGGTGCGGTCGAAGGTTCCGGGGACGCCGCGAATGGAATCGTGGCGGTCCGCGGCGGAGCCATCGAGACTCAAGCCTAACCCGTCCACTCCATGCTCCTTCAGCCTCACCAGCACTTCGCGCGTGAGCGCCGGCGTGGCGGCCGGGGTGATGGAGACCGCGATACCCAAGTTGCGCGCTTCGTCGATCAACTCGAAAAGATCGGCCCGCGCCAGTGGATCTCCGCCGGTCAGAATCAACTGCGGCAGCGGCGCGTCGAAATCGGGGATCTGGCGGAGGAATGCCACGCTCTCCTCGAAGTTCAGCTCCATCGGGTGAGGCGTCGAAATCGCTTCAGCCCGGCAATGACGGCACGCAAGAGCACAAGACTGCGTCATCTCCCAATACAGGTTCATGGGATTTTTCGCGTAATCGCGCGGTGCGTGATGAGAGTGGTTAGGGGACGTGCTCATTACCCATTGTAAATCATATGCGGCTGCGAGGATCGCACGCATGCTCGCTCTGCGACGGGCACGCACCTGGAATCGGAGGAAACGGAGCGGGCTTTGACCTACCTTGCGACTTGGCCGCAAACATGACCTCCGGGTCGCGAGGCGGATTAGCAATTCGCCCGCAGATCGACAATCCAATGTCACTTACTTTGGATACCGGCGGCTATTCCGCACAAATTGTGGGGCGGACGCCCTGATCACCCCCCTGGTCACCCCTCTGGTCGGCCTCTCTGAAATCGCACGGGGCTGATTGGCTGGGCGAAAGAGGGGGTCCAGGGGGACCCGCGCGGACCAGGGGGTCCGCCCAACAGTTCCGGGCCGCGGCCTCCCTTTCTTCCGAGCGGGCCATGTTAGATTGAATGTCATGCAGTTTTCCCTTCAATCGAGAGCGGGCGGCGTAATCGCCATGGTTTTGACCGCGGTCCTCTGCCAGGGTGCGCGTGGGCAAGACGCGCAAAGCAAGGACGCGCAAAGCAAGGACGCGCAAATCCGCGAAGCCAAGGGCCTGCCGCCGAGAGCGACTCCCGCCGATTATCAGACCCATGCTCTGGCAGGCGCCGTTACCATCGCGGCCGAGTTCACGGGACATTCCATAACCAGCCCGCAGTCGGTCCTGGCGACGGAAGACTATGTGGTGGTCGAAGTGGGGTTCTTCGGCCCGCCAGAGGCGCAGCTCAAACTATCCTACGAGGACTTTTCGCTCCGCATCAATGGAAAGAAGACAGCGTTGCCCGCGCGGCCGTACGCGTCGGTGTTCAAGTCACTCAAAGATCCCGAGTGGCAGCCGGCTGTTCCAGTTGAATCGAAGTCGAAGACGAGCCTTGGCACTGGGGGAGGCGGTCAGAACGACCCCGGCTCCACGCCTCCGGTGGTCCATGTTCCAATCGAGGTGGAGCGCGGGTGGGAACTGCGCGTGCAGAAGGCCACGCTGCCGGAAGGAGAGCGCGTACCTCCCGTGGCAGGACTGATCTTCTTCCAGTACCACGGCAAGTCCGATAACATCGATTCGATCGAGTTGCTCTACACCGGTTCTGCCGGCAAGGCAACTCTGAAGCTGCATCCGTAGTGCTGTGACCTGGTGGTTTTGTGCCCTTGCTGGAGAACACTCCCTTACGGTCGTGGCTCCGATCAGAGCCGCGCGCGTTAGCCAGCGGTATTGCGGCACTACCGATGTTCACGGTCGGGGAATGCTAGCTCGCTGGACCGTCGTTTACCGGATCGTGGTCCCAAGATGCATCAGATAGTGCTCGGCGATGGGCCCGAGCGATAGGGCCGGGAAGAAAGTCAAAGCTGTCACCAGCACGATGGCGCCAAGCAGCAGGGCTGCAAACAGCGGACCATGCGTAGGTATGGTTCCGCCGGTGACTGCCAGACGCTTTTTCCGCGCCAGGCTCCCTGCTATGGCGAGTGCCGGAATAACGACCAGGAATCGCCCGATGAGCATCTCAAGGCCGAGAGTCAGGTTAAACCACGGCGAATTGGCGTTGAGCCCCGCGAAGGCGCTCCCGTTCGTCGCGACGGCGCTCGCGTTGGCATAAATGACCTCGCTCAGCCCGTGGGCGCCCCGATTCGTGAGGTTCTCAGTCGGCGCGCCGGCAGCGTTCCAATAGCTTGCCTTGGGAAACTCTACCAGAAATGTCGCGCCGGCGAACAGTAACGTCGCGGCGCCGGTGGCCACAATCGACAACATGACCATCTTCATTTCCTTAGTCTCAATCCTCTTGCCCAGATACTCCGGCGTGCGCCCCACCAGCAGGCCCGCGATGAAGACGGTCACAAGGACCATGAAAATCATCGATACAATGCCAGTACCAACCCCTCCGAAAATCACTTCGCCGGTGGTGAGATTGAATATCTGGACCAGGCCGCCCAAGGGAGTGAAGCTATCGTGTGAGCTGTTCACGGCGCCATCCGAGGAAGCGGTGCTGGCCACGGAAAAAAGCGCGGAACCGGCAATGCCGAACCTGACCTCCTTGCCCTCCATGTTGCCGCGGGGTTGGCCGCCGCCGGGCTTTGGGTCGATGCCCGCTATGCGCAGGATCGGGTTACCAGCCTGCTCGGCCAAACTCGCGATTACACTGCCGCCTGCAAACAGCACAAACATTACGGCGAAGAGGGTCCAACCTTGCCGGTGGTCGTTCACCATTCGGCCAAAGGTGTAGGTCAGGCCTGCCGGAACCGCGAGCATGAGCAGCATCTCGACGAAATTGGTCAGCGGCGCTGGGTTTTCAAATGGGTGGGCGGAGTTGGCGTTGAAATACCCTCCGCCATCGGAGCTGAGAAGCTTGATCGATTCCTGCGATGCCACCGGCCCCATGGGAATAGCCTGTTTGGCTCCCTCGACGGTTGTGATCTCGCGATAGGGCGCGAGGGTTTGAATCACTCCCTGCGAGCACAAGAACAAAGCTCCGAGGAAGGAAATCGGGAGGAGCACGTACAGTGTGCTCCGCGTCATATCAACCCAGAAGTTGCCTCGATAACCCGTCCGTTCACTAACAAAGGCGCGAATCAGGGCAACCGCGACCGCGAGGCCGGCGGCAGCCGAAGTGAAACTCTGTACGGCCACACCTGCCATCTGAGCGAAATAGCCGAGAGTCGTCTCGCCCGGATACGATTGCCAACTGGCGTTGGTCATGAAACTGATGGCGATATTGAAGGCGAGGTCGGGAGTGATGGGAACACTGCCGGCCGGCGCGCGCGCGGTTCCGAACTGGTTTGGATTCAAAGGCAGAAAGCCCTGCAAACGCAGCAGGGCATAGAAGAGGACGAAATTGACGAACCCGAAGAGGAGCGTGGCTGCGGCATAGCTGGTCCAGGTCTGCTCCATCGCCGGATCAATCCCGCAGGTCCGATAAATGGCGCGCTCAATCGGAGCCAGCACACGGGAAAGAAACGTGCGCTCTCCTTCGAAGACGTTGGCCATGTAGGCGCCCAGAGGCTTTGTGATTGCCGCCAGCGCGGCCAGAAAGACGACGAGCTGAGCCAGAGCGGGCCACGTCATACGTCGGGATTTGCAGGGCGGCTGCCGGAATCACTTGCTTCGGTCCGGCGCCGGATTGCAGTTTCGCTCCCGTTCGGCATTGTCAATTTGAGACTACGCGGAAAGGCATCAGGAAGCAATGGAGAAAGAATAAGGCTTCCGTAAAGACTGACCGGCCGGCGCGCGTGGCTGCCGCTCAGGGGAGCATAAAGGATTTCGGGATTCCCTCCGCTGGGCCGCGAAAACCCGCTCCCTCAGCTCAGAAGCTGGGAAGAATTGCCGAGACCGCGGGGTTGACAGACGAAAGCGTCTGTCCCACGGCCGGCGCGCATAGGTTAGCGTTTTTGCGGGACAGGCGCTTTCGCCTGGCAACCGAGATCTAATCCAGCGCGAACACCAGCAGGGCGTGACCGGCCGGGATCGCGATGTACTGCTTGCCTTCGCTCATATAACTGATCGGATTGGCGTCAATCCCGCCGCCGGTCTCGAAGCGCCACAGCAGACTCCCGTTTTGCGCGTCCAGCGCAAAGAACGAACTGAGGTTCGACCCGAATACCAGACCTCCCGCCGTCGTCATCAGTCCCGAGTGCGAAGGCCGGTGCAGCTTGTACTCCCAACGCAGTTGGCCCGTCGCCGCTTCGAGCGCGCGCACCGCGCCGTATGGCTCCTCGCCCTTGTAATCGCTCTGGCCACCGCCGTTGAAGAACGCGCCGGCCCGGTACTCGGCCTCGCCCTTATGATAAATGGCCGCCTCCTCTTTCACGTTGACATAATACAGGCCGGTCTTCGCGTTATAAGTGGAGCTATACCAGTTTGACCCGCCGCCAAGGCTCGGCCAGATTAACTTACCTTCCACGGTAGGCTCCGCGTCGGGCACGCGCATGGGCCGGCCGGCTTCGTCGAGACCCGTAGCCCACGTCTGCTTCACGAAGGGCCGGCCGGCGATAAACTTGCCGGTGACGCGGTCCAGCGCGTAGTAAAAGCCATTGCGGTTGGCCAGCAACACCAGCTTGCGAACCTGCCCCGCAACCGTCCCGTCGGTCAGAATCGGCGTCTGCGCCGAGTCCCAATCGTACATGTCGTGCGGCGTAAATTGGAAATGCCACTTCTTCGCTCCCGTATCGGGGTCGAGTGCGATCAGGCAGTCCGAGTACAGGTTGTCGCCCTTGCGCACATCGCCGTTCCAGTCCGGCCCAGGATTCCCGGTGCCCCAATAAACCGTATTAGTCTCCGGATCGTACGCGCCTGTCACCCAAGCCGTGGCCGATCCGGTCTTCCAACTCTCGCCTGCCCACGTTTCGTTCCCAGGTTCGCCTTTGCCCGGGATGGTGTTGAAGCGCCAGAGACGCTTTCCAGTCTTGGCGTCGTACCCGTCGATGAACCCGCGCACGCCGAACTCGCCACCCGCCATTCCGGTAATGATTGCGTTCTTCACCGCAAGCGGCGCTCCCGTGCCCGAATAACCGTTCTTGTAATCGGCCATGGTCACGTCCCACCGCAGGCTGCCGGTGCGCGCATCGAGCGCAATCAGGTGCGCGTCCGTGCTGGCGTAATACAGCGTGTTACCCAGGATGGCCAGGCCGCGATTCACCTTACCGCAACACAACCGGAGATCGTGCGGCAATTCCTTCCGGTAACTCCACAATGAGCGGCCGGTAACGGCGTCGAGCGCCTCTACGGCGTTCGGCGGCTCCGTCACATATAAGACGCCATCCACCGCGATCGGCGAAGTCTCGAACGTGTCCGTCTCGTCTACCTGACGCATCCAGGCGATGTGCAGTTTGCTTACGTTACCGGTGTTGACCTGGTCGAGCGGGGAGTAACGCTGGCCGGAGTAATCGCGCGAGTAAGTCAGCCAGTTGCCCGGCTCCTGGTTGGCATCGCGGATGCGGTCGTACGATACGTTCACCTGCGCCAGCAGCGCGGCTGGGGTGAGAGAGACAGAGCCCAGACAGACACAGCCCAGCCAGATCAAGATTCTCATTTCGCCTCCTTCAACGATGCCAGGTACGCCACCAGGTCCGTCAATTCCGCATCCTGCAGTTGCCCTTGATACGACGGCATGGGCGACTTGCCCCGCTGCTTATCCACCTGCGCCAGGTCCTTCTTCCAGAACGAATACGAGCGCCCGGCGCTGTCGCGGATCTGAATGGAGAACGAGTCCTCATTCACTCGCACCCCGGTGACTGGCTGTCCACTGTTCGGAACCACCGTCACCAGCAGGTAACCCTCGGGCACGGCGGCGCCCGGGTTGACGATAGACTCGCGAAGATATGCCGCGCTGCGCGACTCGCCGATCGCCGACAGATCCGGCCCCGCGACGCCACCTTCGCCGTGGATCGAGTGACAGCCCGCGCAGTTGCCTTTGCCACGGTAAATCTCCGCGCCGCGCGCTGCATCGCCCGGCGCCGGTTTGAGCGCCACCTTGCCGAGCGACCGGACATATGCCGCGGTCTGCCGCGTCTCGCGGTCGGACATTGCCCCCGCCCCAGGCATCTCCGTACCGCGAATGCCATCTTCCAGGATCTTGAGCAGCGCGGCGTCGTCGGGCGCCCGCGACAGCTTGGCCCGCGTCAACAGGGGCCCGCGCCCGCCCTCGCCATTCGGCCCATGGCAGCGCGCGCAATGGACCTGAAACAATTTCGCCCCATTAAGAAGGTCGGCGCGGCTGTTCGGAAGCTTAACCTTGGTTTCCGTCCCCGCCGCCAGGGCCGCTACGCCCGACACCAGCAATGACAACGCCAGTTTCATGCCGCGTCTATCTTATCGTAAAGACCGAGCCCGTTCTCGGTAGGGTAAGCTTTAGCTTGCCCGCCTTGGTGTGAACGACACGACGCAAGCGGTAATCTCCCATTTGCAGCGGGGGCGTCGGCGATAGGTTCAAGCGGCCTTAAAAGCCCTTTCGATGGTAGCCATGGCAACGAAGAGTCTGTTTCGGCGATCTTGAAGCTGCGAGAATTCATGGTGAAGATAAAAAGTGCGGGCCGTCTCGTCCGGAGCTTCGACCACAACTCCAACCGATGCCACCTTCGGCGTATTACTCCAGCTTCTATAGAGAGCGTCCATCAATAGTAGACGGCCGAGGTTTTTGCCCCGGTGCGAACTGCCGATGGCCATCCTCCCCAACTGGGTCGCGGGAAGAAGCGGATAGCGGGGAAGCTTCCTGGCTATCGCTTCCGGCAACCCGCTGAGATGGGCGCTATAAGCCGAGAGTATAGTAGCCGGGAATTACGCTGTTCGCGTCGATCGTGACGAAAGAGGAGCGACCTTTCGCCGGCATCCTGGCCGGCCCGATGGCGAAGATAGTGGCCCCTCCGGCGCGCCCGAGTGGAAAACCGCCCGGTCGTGGAAGGCGTTGAGCGGTTCTACCCATACTCAACGCCACGCGCACGGCTCACTGCAGGGCCAGCTCTTGGCGGTATTCTCGGGCGGCTTTGCGCAACGCGACGCCTGGGTTGGGCGGGTCGAGAATGGCATTCGCAAAGGCTTCCGTCTCGCGGGCGGTCAGGACCAACATGGAGCGCCTTTCAATCGTCCGCTCGGCTTCCAAGATTCGGCGCTATGAAGGACAAAAGTCGGTCATAGTACGGCCCTCCGGATCCGCTGCCCTTCCGATCTCGATGGCGATGGTTATCCGGATAATGTGGCGGCCCGGTCCGGCGCGCCGAGCCTGCTGTTGTTCAGCAGAGTGCTCAGCAGACTGTTCAACAGACCCGGCAAAAGACGTTGCCGGCCAGACTTTCGTCCGGCTTACCCGTAGCTGCGAAGAATGCGGCGCGGCGGATCTCGCTAGACTCCTGGGTTGGGCGGTAACCGCAATTCCAAAGCTAAGGCTGCTTTGAAATTCAAAGGTCTAGTAGTGTTCGACCGAGTGATTTTGTGCTCTTCCTGGAAACCACTCCCTCACGGTCGTGGCTCTGGGGAGTCGCGGCCGGAAGGGAGCGATTAGCGGTCGGAGAACTAGTTGAATCCGACGGAGCAGAGGCTTTGCGTATCGTTACTGCTGCCCGAATCACGGGTCCAAGTGAAATGGCGCCTCTCTGCCTTCAATTCAAGGGAAAGACGAGCGTCTCAACGCCGACGCCCGATTACGAAACTTGCTGGCATTGGAGGAGTACTCTGCAAGGGCAAGCGAGAGTCCAGGGACCCGGATTGAAGCGAGCCTCCGGAATGAGACACGAAGTCAACGGGCTCACTCCGGCTCGATCACGATCTCAGCGCCTTCCTGGACCCTTGGTCCGAATACGCCATAAAGGTTCCGAGCTAGTTCGGCTTCAGTCATCTGCGAAGCGCCATCGATTGGATCAGAGCTTCTTTCGGCGCTGAGTCATGGCCAACACGGAATGGCGCGAACACGGGCTCCGATGGGCCGCGCGTGCGTCAAAACGAGAACCTAGGTTCCAAGGAAACACCTAGCCGGAGCCTCGGGAAATCACACTGAAGGTGAGGCCGGCAGTCCGAAAGAAATTCTCCTAAAAATCCTCTGAGAGACCACACTTGTGATCTAATAAGGTGGCGGATCGGCATATCTTGCTGTAGAATTGGTTAGCGGAATCCGATCCGGAGACTCAAAAAGACACATACATTATGCCCACTAAACTAGACAACGAAATTCTCGCCGCTGCCATCGAAGGGTTCGAGGCTCAGAAGAAGCACATCGACACTCAGATTGCAGAGATCCGGCAAAAATTGGGTGGCGGCAGCGCCGAACCCGCGGCTACTCCCGAGCCTGGACGCAAGCGACGGAAGATGAGCGCGGCTGGAAGGAAGCGAATCGCCGAAGCGCAGCGTAAGAGATGGGCTGCGTCCAGGAAGGAATCCGTAGCGCCTGCGAAAGCGGCGAAGCCGGAGGCCCAAAAGCCGAAACGGAGACTGAGCGCGGCTGGCCGGAAGAGAATCATCGAGGCCACCAAGAAACGTTGGGCTGCGGTCCGGGCAGCGGCCGCCAAAGCGGCCGGTTAGACTGTTGCCAAATTCCCGGCTGCCTGTCTAACTCAGTTCGGAGACTGTCTGCCGCGGATGGCTTCGCAAGGCCCCGAGTCCAGGCGCTATCCGATCACTTGATCCGAGGCGCGCTTGGCTTGTTGCAGGGCGCCGGTGGCGCTTTGGTGGCCGTTAAGCTCGGAGTGTGCGATGACGATACGTCCGTAACCTTTCTGCACCGTTTCCCGCGGCGAATTCTTTCCGTCGCGGCCGTAGTAGAACCCCGGCGGCTGCATTATCCGGGCGTGTCCCCAACGGTTCAACACAATGCCGGCGATGTCTTTGGAGGCGCGAAACCCGGCGTCGTGGAACAAGGTCGTCATCTGTGTGCGGATCTGGCTCTCGTAATCGGCGTATGTCGTACCGAGAAGCTTCTTGCGCCCTAAGTCTCCCTGTTCGGCAGCTGGACGGCCGGCGGCGTACAGACCCAGGTAAAAGGTGAGGACGATTGGCTTATCGGGATTGAGAACCGGGTTGTAGGAACCGGCCGTCATGGGGCGGCGGATGTTGCAGGACCAGCCAAAGCCATCGTTGAAATAACGCACGGCGGGTGCGTCCAGTTTGTAGAGGAACCGCCAGTTAGTCAGCGCCACGTTGACGCTGAGGGCCGGGGCGTATTGGAATTCGCCGTACGCGGCGCGGAGGTCGCCCGGAAGATCGGCGAGCAGATGCCGGTTGATCCATCCGGCGGACGCCATCACCACGGAGTCGGCGCGAGTGCGGTAGAGTTTGCCGTCTTTCTCATAGGTCACTGCCACGCCGCCGCCGGTGGAGTGTTCCACGCGGATGACGGTGGCGCCCAGACGAATGCGCGTGGGAGAATCGGGCCGGTCGAGGGCGGCGAAATTCACCGGAGTGTTGAGCACGCCGGCGAAACTCAAGTCCCCGGGAATGGCATCGGGGATAAGCCATCGCACCAGATGCCGCGCGAACGTGGTGTTACCGCCGGGAAACGAGATACCGGCTGGCGAGTTGGCGGGAATCACCAGGTTGTGTCCGGCGCGCGCGCAGACCGCGTCGGGACTGGCGCCGCAGATCAATCCGATCACCGGCTCGACGAACTTCGTCACTTCCGGATCGAGGCCCAGCTCGCTTTCCAGATACTGTTTGTAGGTAATACCGTCGAGATGCCGGCGGAGGGCTTCCGATCCGCCCGTGATACTGCGCCACTTGAGTAAGTCGCGTTTCACCGGGCCGGAGAAGGGAGCGCCTTCCAGCTTGTTGGCGAAGATGTTGCGCACCCAGAGCGGCTTGGAGCCGCCGGGTTGGCGGCCGAAGCAATAGCCGATGTCCACCTGGGTGTCGTTGATGCCATCCATGTGCGAATAGTTGTCGCGCGGGAAACGCAGCGGCTTGAGGGCCGGGTCCCAGGCGGCGTAGACATACTCGCGGGGAAGATGGAGATCGGTGAACAACTCGTCCAGCTGATTGTGCGAGCCCTCGCGAGGGATGCCGAAGTCATTGGAGGCTTGCGGCCCGATCAGACGCTGGCCGTTGACCAAGAACTCATTCTGCTTGCAGTGGCCGCCGAACATAGGATGGTTTTCGAGAATCAGACAGCGCTTTTTCCCGGCGGTAGCTTTGGCGAAGTAGTAAGCTGAGCCGAGACCGCTCAATCCGCCGCCCACTATCAGCAGGTCGAAGGATGCGCCAGTGTCGGGGATGCCTGCGGGAAGCGGGGTATAAGCGCCTTGGGATATCTTGTGGCCGGCCGTGACAACCGGCCAAGGATCGCCGTTGGAGGCGGCGTAGTCGCCAACGCCGCCGTAGCCGGTGAAGGTGTCGCGCGCGGCACGGGGCTGTGCGGCGGCCGGCGCAGGCATTTCCAGGAGGGCGGCGCCGGCGGCCAGGAGAGTGTTGTTAAGGAAGTCGCGGCGGAAGATCTTCACGTGGGGGCCTCCGAGACTCTCAAGTATGACAAACTGGCGGCGGGACTGGCCGGTATTCCCTCCCGGGCATCGCCCAAACATAAACTTGGCCCGTACCCTCGATCTCAACGCGGAGGCGCGGAAATTGCGAGATCACGCGGAGAGTTCTCAGACTCCCTCGAAGTACTCCATGGGCAGAGAATAAGTCGAACACGAGACTGGGCCTTCAACGCAGTGTAAAGGTGGGACAGACGATCGCCTTATGTCGTCTGTCAATTTCAGACCCGATAAGAACGGCTACAGTTTCCACAACAGTCTCCACAGCAGAAAGCCGGCGCCGGCCGCGAAACCGAGTGCCGCCTGATACTCCCGGTTCTTCGCGTAGAGCGCCCAGCGGAATCGTTGAGCGCCTGCATCCTGCACGGCCCGCAAGCGCGGCCACAGTGCGGGTACGCGGTCCGCAAACGCCCCATAGTCTGGAAACAGTCGCCGCAAATGCTGTTCTTCGAGCTGAATTACGGGCAGATACACGAAGAGGAATACGGCGGCGAACAGCGCGCCCAACCAGGGGCTTCTGGCTGCCATCGCCAAGCCGGCCGCCACCAGCAAAGTCCCCAGGTAGAGCGGATTGCGAGTATGAGCATAGGGGCCCCCTTTAGCCAGCCGCTGGTCCTTGGCCAGGCACCCGGCCGCCCAGGCACGCAGCGCCAGACCCGCCACCGAAACCGGCAGCCCCAGTTCGAGCGACGGCGCCGTCGGACGGGAAAACACCGCAAAGACCAGCACGACGAGGAAGCCGCTGGGCACACGCAAGCGGGCTACGGCATCGGCGTAAGGTTTGGGAAACGCCAACATCAGACCGCTCCCATCATCGAACCAGGAGCCCCGCCTTCAACGCCTCGAACACCAGCTCCGGGAGCGCCTTCCACATGCTGGTATCGGGCTCGCCGCCGCGTTTATAACTGGTGACCGCATCCGGGGCGCGCAACACTTGGAGCGAGTCTCCGTAAGGGCCGTTGATCGCGGGGTCGGTGGGGCCGTAGATTGCCACCCCAGGTTTGTTCAACGCAGCGGCAAGGTGCAAGGGGCCGCTATCGACGCCGATCACGGCCGCCGCGCGGCGGGTGGCGTCGATCAGGCCGGCGATCCCCGAACAGTGCAGGACGGCGCCGGGAACTTGCGACAAGTCGGCCCGCGCGGCAGGCGGACCGTTGAGCACCAGGGGAATGCCGAGACTGCGCAGACGGGATGCCAACTCGGCGTAATGCTCCATGGGCCATTGCTTGGAGCGCCATCCGGCCAGCGGCGAGGCGAGCACGAACTCACCGCAGGGCAACGCCCCTTCCGCGCGTCCCGGCGGCAGCGGGAACACTGGCGCGGCCTTCCGCGCTCCAGCGGCGGCGGCGAGGTCGAGGCGCATATCCACCATGTGGACGGCGGTCGTGGTTACCCGGTTCGAATAGAACAGCGACGCCGCACGCTCGCGGGCGATGCCGCCGGCAAAGCCGAAAATGCGGCCCGGCTTGGCGAGGCGCGCCACCACGGCGGATTTCACCAGGCCTTGAAAATCCACCGCAAAATCGTAGCGCTCGGCCCGCAATTCGCGCAGGCTTTCGAAGAAGCGCTCGCGGCGAAAGGGGAGTACCCGATCGAGGAATGGATTCTCTTCAAGCAGCGGCGCCCACTGAGGCTCTACGACCCACGTCAACCGGGATTGAGGATGGCCGTTTTTGAGCGCGGCGGCCGCGGGAAGCGTGTGGACGATATCGCCCATCGCGCCGAGCCGCACGATCAAGATTTGGCTAGCGGGCATAGCTCACCTGGTTCGCCGCTCTGTAGGGCGGACCCCTGGTCCGCACACTGGTCCGCGCGAGTACCCCCGGACCCGCTTTTCGCCCAACGAATTACCCCCAGCGGCCGGCGGGGCCGTCGGCCGCGGACCAGAGGGTCCGCCCCACAATCCGGCGGGCGCCGGTGTTGGCTCAAATGAACGGTAGGGGAACTAACGGGCTTGCCGGCGTCGAACATGCTCGATCAGCTCGCCACGGCGGCGAAGATCGTCGTCTTCCAGGCGTACGATTTCAGCCGGCTTGAGATCCGCGAAGAGCTTGTCCAAGTCTTCATTGTCGGCGACTAAGACGTAGTCTATCATGCGTAACGCAGCCACCAGGCCGGCGCGCGCGCGCTGCGGAAGCAGCTCGCCCGCGAGCGGCAGCACAACTGCTGCAAGGGCGCCGGCGCGGCAGCGGATGCTCTCCAATTCTTGCGCATGCCACGCCAATAGCGGGTCGAAATACCCTGTAACTACAATCACGGGGCCGTTGCCGCAGCAAGCGGCCGCGTCTACGATCTTGCTTCGGGTATTCACGACCGCTCCCTTACGGTCGCAGCTCCGATTGTGATCGCAGCTTGCGTCACCCGATCCACGCTAACGCGCGTCATGCACCGATGGTCGATGGGGCATTCGCGCAGCAGGCATGGGCTGCACTCGGCGTGCTCGCGCACAATGCGGGAGTTCAGCCCGGTTGGCCCGGTAGTGGAGTCGTCGGTGGCTCCGAACACGGCCACGGTTGGCACGCCGAGCGCCGAGGCGATATGCATGGCGCCCGAATCGTTGGTCACGAAAACGCGGCAGGCAGCCGCCAGATCGATGAATTCGGACAACGACGTTTCGCCCGCGAGATTCCGCGCCTCAGTTCCGGCCGCTCGAATCGACCCGGTGACCGCTTCGCACAGTTGCCGCTCCGCCGCGGACCCGAATACCAACACCGCCGTCTCATTCGCGCCCGCCAGCCGCGCCGCCACTTCCGCAAATCGCTCCGGCAACCAGCGCTTGGCGTTGCCATAGGCCGCTCCGGGGCTGATACCGATGGGCGGCTTGTGAATCCCCATCTCGCGCAACCGCTGCGCGCCGCATTCACGCGCGGCGTCGGCGCCGCCGAGCGAAATGGCTGGCGTAGTGGGAAAGCGCTCCAGCATTCCCGCGCGGCGCAGCAGCTCCAGATAATAGAAACGCTCGTGCCGCGGAATGTCGCCCGGCTCGGGTACGGCGATCGCGCGCGTCAGCAGGAACCCGCGCCCATCGCGCCGGTAGCCGATGCGTTCCGGGATGCCGGCCATCCACGCCATCAGCGCGGCGTCGAAGGCATTCTGCAGCAGAATCGCGCCGTCGAAGCGCTCTCTCCGCAGGCGCGCGGCGAAGGCGCGCTTGTCGCCGAAGGTCTTGGCGGTATACGGAATCACGCGGTCGATGGACTTTTCCCGCGCATACAAATCGGCCACCCACGGCTTGGCCACCACCGCCAGATGCGCCTGCGGAAACACGCCGCGAATGGCGCGGATGGCGGGCAGCGACATCACCGCGTCACCCAACCAGTTGGTGGCGCGCACCATGACCCGCGACATCGACGAGGGATTGAACTCCACTTACCTACTCAGTGTAAGGCCTTGGTGGTTTCGGCTCGTTCGGATGCCCATGCGTTATCCTCAAGGCGGAGAGTTCCGCATGCTGCCCGCAGCCGTTAGCCAGCGAGAGAAGATCAGGGAGGAAGTGCGGGAGGTTGAGGCCGCGCTTAGGCCCGATGTTGTGAGTATCCGGTACAACATAGGCGAGGACTGGGCCGACAGGTGGGCCATATTCTTCCGGATCGTCCTGTCGGACGATGCCGCAAAGAATCGCCTGCGCCAGGTGGCGAACAATGTGGAGTGGCGTCTCGCCGAGCATTTGGATTTCGACGCCCTTGGCGTCCATGCATACCACAACTTCAGAAGCGAATCCGAGCAGGCGGCGTCGCGGGAAGAAGCGTGGGCATAGGAGATGGCGTATGCAGACGACCTGTTGAAAGATGCGCGCCACCTTGCGAAACGGGGTGGAGGACACCCGAAGCAATCGAGCCTCCGCCGCGCCGTGTCCACGGCGTACTATGCGGCGTTCCACCTTCTGGTAGCGGACTTCGTCGCCAACTGGCGCACACCCGGCCAGCGCGCGCGACTCGGCAGGATGTTCGAGCACCGCAGAATGAGCGGCGCTGTATTCGAGGCAGGCAATAAGCGCAATCCGACCCCGATTGAAGCCGACATCAAGACCCTTATCGAAAAATTCGCCCAACTGCAATAAGGATCGGAACGAGGCGGACTACAACGTCGCCACGATTTGGTTCTATACCGACGTGGTCCGTAGCCTCGACCTCGCGGATGAGGTATTCACAATCTGGCGGCGGATTCGGAAAGAAAAGTTCGCGCAGCATCACCTGATGTCGATGTTCGGGGCGCGGCAGAATTAGAAGCCGCTGTATCCGGCGTGAGCGCGAGTGTTGGATGTGGCATTCCGCCCGAGCACGGGATCGAACTGCCGAGCGGCAAATTCCCTTGGCCGCTGCGCTTGCTCGGTCAGGTGTAAACTACCCGGCCACAACTGCGAAAGACAGGCTGCACGGCTTCGATGGCGCCGCCGTTTTTGCAGGAAATCGGCGATGCGGGCATAAACGCTGCAACGGCTATGCCACCATAAAGCATGTCCAAAGCATCTCTCTTTGCGCTGGCATTCGCCTGTTTCCTGCGAGCCGAGACGCATTCCCTGACGCTCCGCCAAACCGTGGAACTGGCCCTCAAACAGAATCCCGAAATCGCCATGGCGCGTCTGGACCAGGAGAAAGCGCAGCTAGGAATTCGATTGGCGCACGGCCCCTTCACGCCTCGCGTCACAGCCGGCAGCGGACTCGCTTACAGCGACGGATTTCCAGTGAGTATCGCGGGCTCCGCGCCCAGCGTGGCCCAAGCGGTCACCACGCTCGACATCTTCAACCGCCAGCAGTCTCTGCTGGTGGCGCAGGCAAAGGAAGACGCACGGGGGTCGGGGTTCGCCACCGCCAATAAGCGCGACGAAGCCGCATACCGCGTGGCCGCGCTATACCTGGACGCGGAGCGGGCCGTGCGGTTGAGCGAGTTGGCGCGCAAAGATATCGAGAGCCGGCAGCGCGTGCTCGCCGCCATCCAGGCGCAAGTGCAGGAAGGCCGCGCGCTGCCGCTGGCGCAAAAGCAGGCCGAACTCGCTATCGCGCAGGCCCGTCAGACCACGCTCGATCTGGAAGATCTGCGCGATGCGGCCGAAACCTCGCTCGCGGTGGCGCTCGGCTACCCCGCCGAGGACCGCGTGCAGCCGGCGCAAGAAGAGCGCGCCGCGCCACCGCTGCCAACCTCCGTGGACGAGGCCATCGAAACCGCGCTCGCATCCAATAAGGAGTTGCGCCAGTTGCAATCGCAGTCGGCGTCGAAGCAACTCGAGATCCGCGGCGACAAGGCCGCCCGCTGGCCGCGCATCGATCTGCTGGCGCAATACACCATGCTCGCCAAATTCAATAACTACGCCGAGTTTTTCAACAAATTCCAGCGCAACAACGGGCAGATCGGGATGTCTTTTCAGGTGCCGATTTTTGCCGGCGCGAGCATTGGCGCGCAAGTGGCGCAGGCGGAGATCGACATCGACCATCTCAAAATTGAGATGGCCAACACGCGCAACCGCATCGCCGCCGATTTGCAACGATCGTTCCGCGACGCCACCAGGTCGCAGAGTGCGGCCGAGGTGGCGCGGCTCGATCTTGAAGTGGCGCGCGAGCAGGTTTCCGTGGATCTGGCGCAGATGCAGGAAGGGCGCCTTCCGATGCGCGAATTGGAAGAGGCGCGCGTGGCGGAGAACGCCAAGTGGATCGCCCTCTACGACGCGCAATACGCGCTGGAGAAGGCGCGCTGGAACGTGCTGCGGCTAACCGGGCAGCTCACGGCAGGCGTGGAACAGCTTCCGGAGCGGAAGCAGTAGTACGATGTAGGACAGGGCCTCCCGGCCTGTCAAAGGTTAACGGTGGTCAAGCGCATTCGGCAAACCGGAAAGACAGGCCAGGAGGCCTGTCCGACTATGGCGCCTCCGCTCCGGGCTCTGCTGGCGAATCTCATCGACTACGCGGGCCTGTATCCGCCCGCCGCCCTGCCGCTGCGAATCGTGCTGGAGCGCTATCGCGGGTTCCTGGCTTCACCGGACGCGTGGATTTTGAACCGCCTGGTGCTGCCCTTGGCGAAGCTCCGGGAGGCGTCTATGGAAAACAATTGGCGCATCACGGCGCTGGTGGACGACGAGCCTGGGCCGTTGCCGCGGCAGGTGGAAACGCTCGAAGTGAAATTGCCGCACAAACTCTCGCTGCCTACTTACTGCGAGGCGCCCATAGGCCAGATCGCCGATGCCTACATCAAAATTCGCACTGGCGGATTGACGCCCGAAGCCATCCCCAGCGCCGATGAGATCGCGGATTTTCTGTGCGATGCGGCGGCGCGCCGTCTGCCTTTCAAGGCGACCGCCGGGCTGCACCATCCGCTGCGCTCGCTGCGTCCGCTGACTTACGCGCAGGATAGTCCGCAAGCCATGATGCACGGGTTCTTGAATGTCTTTCTGGCTGCGGCGTTTGCGTGGCACGGGACCAAGCGCGGAGTGATTCTGGAAATCCTGAACGAAACCGAAGCGGGCGCATTCGAATTCGGCGAGAAGGCTATCGCGTGGGGCGGACACAGGCTCAGCACGCAGCAGATCTCCGAGGCGCGGCGCGATTTCGCGCACAGCTTCGGGTCGTGCTCGTTCGAGGAGCCGGTGACAGACTTGCGCGAGCTGGATCTGCTGCCATGACGGACGAACCGCGCGGTCACACGAGCGACGGACGGTCCCTGGCGGGAGAGTCTCCGGCGCCGGAAACCGACGCGGGCGCGGGTCAAGAGAGCCGGCTGAAACCCGGCTGCAGCCAGGATTGGCTGCCCCACAAAGAGTCTTGGGTGGAATCCGCCAACGATCCTGCTACGGATTTCCCCATTCAGAATTTGCCCTTCGCTATGTTCGAACGCGATGGCAACGCCCGGCTCGGCGTTGGCATTGGGGACCGGATTCTCGATGCTACGGCGGCCTTTGGCATCGGCTGCATGAAGGACGTGATGGCGATGCGGCGGGGTTCGCGTGCGGAGCTACGCTCCCGCATCGGCGCCCTGCTGGCCCAGCACACGGCGGGCGCCGAATCGCTGCTCACGCCGATGGCCGCCGCGCGCCTGCTGCTGCCGTGCGAGATCGGCGATTATTCCGATTTCTATGCGTCGATTCATCACGCGACCAATGCCGGCACGATGTTCCGTCCCGACAATCCGCTGCTGCCCAACTACAAGTGGCTGCCGGTGGGGTATCACGGGCGGGCATCGTCGATCGTGGTGAGCGGCACGCCCGTGCGGCGGCCTCTCGGGCAGACCGTGGAGAATCCGGCGGGCCCGCCGTCGTTCGGGCCCAGCCGGCGATTGGATTACGAAGTAGAACTGGGCGCGTTCCTCGGTCCGGGAAACGCAATGGGCGAAGCGATTCCCGCGGCGGAGGCGTTCGACCATTTGTTCGGCGTATGCCTGCTCAACGATTGGTCGGCGCGCGATATTCAGACGTGGGAGTACCAGCCTCTGGGGCCGTTCCTGGCGAAGAGTTTCGCCACGTCAATTTCCCCGTGGGTGGTTACGATGGAGGCGCTGGAGCCGTTCCGCTGCGCAGCCGAGGCACGGCCCGAAGGGGACCCGCAGCCGCTGCCGTATCTGCAAACCGGCGGCAATGACGCGTTGCGTATCACTCTTGAAGTTTGGCTGCGCACGGCGCGTTCGGAACCGGTACGAATCAGCCGCGGCAACTTCGCATCCATGTATTGGACGCTGGCGCAGATGGTGGCTCATCACGCATCGAACGGCTGCCCCTTGAAGCCCGGCGATTTGATTGGCAGCGGGACGGTATCGGGACCCGAGAAGGAAAATCGCGGGTGCCTGTTGGAACTTACGTGGCGTGGAACGGAACCGCTGCAGTTGCCGTCGGGCGAGACGCGCCGTTTTCTGGAAGACGGCGACGAGGTGATTCTGCGCGGCTATTGCGAGGCGCCGGGCTTGCGGCGGATCGGGTTCGGGGAATGCCGCGGCGCCGTGACGGCGTAGCGCCGACGATCTTGCGGCCGGTGTCTGACTCGCGATTGATCACATCTGCGTTCCGGCCTATTCGAATCGCGCAGCCGAGCGGGAAAATCAGCCTCGCCGGGCTTCGCGTGCCAAGCCCTCGTGTATGAGCAAGGCGCGGGGATCGAGCCTGGCCGCGAAGATGAATCGGAAGACCAGTGTGCAGATCGCGATTCGCTTGCCTGAAGCCGATCTGACCCAGGCGCGAAGGCTGGCTGAGCGCAAGGGACTTGGTTATCAGACCGCGCCTTCCTGATCGTTGCGCTCACTCCTCTTGCGCTTTTTCATGTGCGATCATCGCGTCGTCGGCCGGCGTCGAGGCCATAGGCCGTCACCACTCGCAAATTTTCGCCGCGCTCCGTCCACGACCACAGCAAGCAGGCGGCGCATGGGTTTCGCCGTAATGCACGAATCGGAGTTCTCCCTCAACGTCTTGCTCATAGACGGGAATCGGATCGTCGGGAGCGCCTGCTCACGCTTCTCCGATGCGCCCGGATTTTGCGGAGGTTGTCCCGGTCTCATTCGAACATCGTAACTTTGATTGCATATGCAATGCATCGACACGCCGCGCGGATCTGGAATTGGATTACTGCGGGGCGAAGGTTTCGCCGGCCCGCAGACCTCACAGACTCCGAGGAAGATGCATTCACACGATTGTGAACGCTGCGCGCATGAGTGCGTGCGCCACGACGCCCGTTCTAACTGCTAGCCGTCGAGCTCGATTTCCTGGTGCTGCATGCCGGCGTACGGGTAAACCGCCACCTTCGGATCGCCGGGATGGAGTTCCTTCAGCTTGGCGATCACGTCCGGCCACTTATCGCAGAAGAACGTGCCCGTGCGGTAGTTGTTCTTCAGGTTCCGGGTCAGATACTGCGAGTAGACGATCATGTTGCCCTGTACCGCCTGCGGAGCGGCGCCGCCGCGGCCCAGGCCGCCGACGCGCCGGGCGGTCAGATCGAATTGCGTCGTCCCGGAGCGACCAGCGAGCCGATTGTTGAGATAGTGGATCGGGTCGAGACCCAGCGGATGCTGCACGATCAGAACTCCGGTGCCGCCGGGGCGCCGCGAGTAGTTGATCCAGAGTCCGCCGTGGAACGCCTGCGCGTTCTGCGGATAAGCGTTGGCCACTACGATGTCGGCATCCTTGAAGGTGGGCGTACAGTAGGTTTTGGCCGCCACGCGGACGCCGGCGTGGTGCGCGTCCACGATGTCGCCGCCCCAGATCTGCGTAGGCCGCAGGCGATCGTTATATAGGATCTGGACCGTGTAATCGACCTTGGCCATCCTGGCCGCCTCGATCATATCGAGGCGCATATCGTTCTTGAAGATCTTCACCGGGCCGGTGGTGCGGACCTTGGTGAGAATCTGCGTGTGGTTGTATTCCACCGTGGGCAGCGCGGCAAGGCCGGGGAGGATTGCCTTGGCGCCGCCGCCGTATCCGGCGTCCTGGTGGACTTTGACGCCGCTGATGCAAATCTTCAGGTCCGCGCCGAGGAAGGTCTGGTTCAGCAGAATCTTGTTGCCGCGAGTGGTAGCGCCCACTTCCTTGACGTTATCGAACGCGTCGTGGTTGAGCCAGGCGTAGTTCCTGGCGATCTCCGGTCCCAGCTTGCGGCCCACCTCTTCCTGCGTCATGGCCCGGTGCGTGCCGAAGGACCCGATAAACAAAATGTTCTCGTCCTTGACGCCGGCTTTTGCCAGCTCGGAGACCACCCACGGCGCTACCGCATAAGCCGGCGTGGTGCGCGTGAGGTCGTCGAAGCTGACCGCGACCGTCTTCTTGCCCTCCGCCAGCTCGCGCAACGACTTGGCGCCGATGGGCCGGTCGCACTGTTCGGCGATCTGCCGCGGGGTTAGCGCCGGCATGTTGTGGCCGGCCATCTCCATCACGTGGACGTCCCAGCTTTCGGGGAAATCGATGCGCTCCTCGATAAACGGGGCGCCATTCGGACCGGCGAATTCGTGGGTGGGGATGGTGACGGATTTCGCTTTGCCGTTGAGTTGCGGCACGGCCTTGGCCTGAAAGGGGCCGGCGGCCATAAGAGTGCCGATCAGGGGAACGGAGCCGAGTACGCCGGCCTGTTCGAGAAATCCTCTGCGACTGAAGCGAGAATCCGGCATGACTGATACTCCTGGCGTTTCGCACGCGGAAACACTGGTTGTTTTTTATCAGAACCAGCGGTGCAAGTCAATGCCGGCGAGGAGGTGGCTTGTGTGATGCCGGACTGGCAGACCCGGCTCCACGTTAGCATGGGGAGGCGCGTGGAAAGCGGAGATTTGGAGAGCGGAACGCCGGCGGCGGGTTGCTGCCGAGAGGGGAGATAGAGGCGTGGCGCAGAAGCCGTCGGCGGAACTCGATATTTGGTGGATGGGGATTTTTTCAAAAGTGCTATGACTGAGGTTTGGGCAATCCGCGGTTTTGCGGCTGGTCTGATCGAGGCGGCGCAGTAAGAAGGTTGAGACCGCGACTTTTGACGCAGAGCCTCAGAAACCTTGAGCGCAAACAGCCGGTTCCTCAAAAAGGAAAGCAGTCAGCTCTGCGCCTCAGCGCCTCTGCGTCGAAACCGTAGCCCCGCTAACTAATCCCTTGGGGGCTGCAGCGACGCAAAACTGTCGATCCTCTGTATCAACAGCCGCGACGAAGCCATCGTGGGAAACAGTGTCCAGCGCGCCGTCACCGGCAGCCGGACGCTGCGCGTGGCCGTCCGCACCGTGTACTCGAGCTTCTGTTCCACTAAGTACCTGATTTCTTCGCGCAGGGTCTCGATTTTGGTCGGCCGGAGCACCAACGCCAGAAGCGACGCGCCCGTCCAACGGAACAGCTGATCGCCGGATGTCAGACCGCGTCCGACGTATCCCGAGAAGTAGCGCAGCAGTTGGTCTCCCGCCTCGGAGCCTAGAGCCGCATTGACAGCCTGGAGCCTGTCGATCACCATTATGGCAACGAAAGCCGGCTGCTCCGACTCGCAGGCGTTGGAAATCAGCTCTACCGCACGGGCGCGGACGGGAAGCCCTGTCAAAGCATCGGTGGATGTATCGGCCTGCACCCGCCCCAAGTCTTGCTTCAAGCGGTCGACGGCGCCGCTGGACACCACCTTTTGGCGCCCCGCTTCCTTGCGAATCTCGGCAATACAGACGGAAAGCTGCGCCCTGATGGCGCGGACATCCTCGACCTGGATTACCGAAGACACCAGGCCCTCGATGCGGCGGAGACTGCTGACATTCTCTTCGCCCGCCTTCGAGATTTCGCCGATGGCGGTGGTCAGCATCATCACCATGCCTTGCAACTCGCTGCCACGCACGCGGAGTTGCTGGGCCGTTCGCCGGTTGTACTCTTCCAGCAAGCGGATGGCCCCTGCCGCCTGCATCGGGGTTTCGGAGCCGGTGGCGCAATCCGCCAGCGCCGCCATGGTCTGTTCCATGCTCTGGCGAAACTGGATGTACTCGTCGGGATCGCATCGGATGGCATGATCTCCGATTCCCTGCAATAGAATCTGCGCGGCCCGCAGCATCGAGCCGGCGGCTTCCGGATTGGCGTTGAGCAGTTTCTTAATGGAGATCATGGCGCCGTGGCACATTATTTATCGGCGAAATGGAAGCAACCTTTAGTTTTGACAGTCTGTTTACAAGGTCGCGCCAGACCAGACGATATAACAAGTCTGAGGTTATTGGCATGACGGGCGATTATCGCGGATACGAATCCGATTGCGACTACTTCCAAAAGATATTGAGCCAACCGGCGCTGGCCGAAACGCGAAACCTCGCAGCGTTAGCCCAGCTTGTCTTCCGAACGCCAATCGCGTTTCTTGCCATGCTCGACCATGCCGAACGGATGACGGCCCGCGTTGGCGTTGGCATGGAATGGTGGAGCGTCATCGAGGGCTTTCCCTTGCACCGCGCCTTCGAAGACGCCCTGATTGCGCCGGATGCCGCGCAGTGGCTGCCCGAGGGCAACGCAGGAGGATTGGGATTCTTCGTCGCCACGCCGGTTCGCAGTTGCAACGGGTTGCCACTCGGGTTGCTCATCCTCGCGGACCATGCGCCCAGGCCGGGCTTCTCGGACGCCGACCGGCAGGCGCTCCGGACTCTCGTCCACGCCTTCACGGCCAATATGGAACTGCGGGCGCTCGCATCCCACGCACTGGAAGGGGAACGGCGGTTGCTGGAAACCGAGAAGCGCTTCCGGGCGATGGCGAATTCGGCCCCGGTACTCATCATCTATGGAGGACCGGATGGCGCCCCGATGTTCGTTAACAACCGGTGGCTGGAGTTTACGGGCCGGAGCATGCAGGAAGAGATGGGAGACGGCTGGAGCGACTCGATCCATCCCCAACACCGGCAGTCTGTCCGCGAGGGCTTCGGGCGGGCCTTTGAAGATCGCACTCCTTTTACCTCCGAATACCCCATGCTGCGAAAGGATGGAGAATATCGCTGGATGCGCGCCCGCGGCGAGCCGCGGTGTTTGGAGAATGGAACGTTCATGGGCTACGTAGGATGCCTCACCGATGTGACCGACTACCATGACGCGGTAATGGAGATCGAGCGGCTCAAGCAGCTAATGGCGATTCCGGTTTAAACGGCGCTGGGGGGCGTTGGTTGAGCCGGCAGAGTTTGGCGCCGGCTGGGGCTTACCGGGTGCTGTTCAGTTAAGGCGTCTGAATTCACTGGGGCCGGAGACCGGCCCCGCCTAACTGGGAACCGTCGGGGAGAGACGGTCTCGGCTCAATTGGAAGCGCGTTCACACGAGTGTGAACGCTGCGCACGCATGAGTGCGTGCGCCACGGTTTGATCCGTTTCTCGTTTGGGATCACTCTAACGAGCAATAGGTCATTCCTGGTGAGTGCCGTAGTCTGCGCGTCGCGCTTCGCAGCGATCCGGTGAATTGCGTCCGGCGAGAAGAGGACCGCCTGCACTAATCCGCCAACGGATCGGGTCGAATCTGGAAATGCACCACCTTGGCGGTCGTCCCTTTGCCCGTTTCGCTGTGGAAAGGCGTGCGGGTGCCCCAGGTGGTCCAGAGTCCTTTCCCTTTCCAGCCGGCCTTCACGTCGTCGATCCGGCCATCCATCCCCTTCGCGAAGAAGCCGAGCGGGTAGGGTACGCGCAGAATAACGAACTTCCCATTCACCAGCGCGATCAGCGAATCCGACGAGTTACCCGTCACGATGGGCGTGTTCCTGCCCAGTCCCAATGTGTCGAAACTGTCCACCCAGTCGTAATAGTGCGAGTCGGCGCTTCCCGAATCCTTCACGTTGCTGAAAGCGGGACCGGGCGTTCGATAAAGCGTCCAACCTTCCGGGCAGTGCTGTCCGGTGGCTTCCGGCCCATTGAGCGGACCTTTGCATTTGCGGCGGTCGAAGCCAGCCAGATGCCCGCTTCCCAGCGCCACCCAGACGACATTGTTCCGATCCACATCCATCCCGCGCGGAGAATAGCCCCACACTTGCGCCTTGGGGTTGTTCCATGGGACCTCGTAATATTCCGCCAGCGCGGTTTCCGGCGGATTTGGTCCCGGATTCACCCTCACGATTCCGCCCGGGAAGCCCAGCACGCTGCCCCAGATCATTCCGTTGGCGCCCACCGCGACGGCATAGAAAGCCGCGTTCAGCCGCGTGTCCCGGCTCGGGTCGGCCGTCTTGCCGAGAGCGGACGACGTGCCCAGACTTTCCCCGCTCGGCGCCGTCAGGACCTTCTGCTCGGAATCGAGATACGCGTCGCGTTTGCCGTTGCCGTTTGTGTCCAGCACCAACGCCGTCCAGCCTTGGGATTTTTGCGCATCGTGGGTTTGGTCCCACATCCGCGTATTGAGCCAGCCCACCACGCCACCGCCGCCGCCGCTGCTGGTCCACAGCGTGTTATTGGCATCTTCCGCGAACACCAGGTGGTGCGTGGCGAAGCAGGTATCGATCATCGCTGTCTGCTTGGTCGCCGGATCGTACACGGCTAACTGCCGCCCCGAGTTATTCAGCGGAGTGACCTTCGCCGATGCAAGGCTCGATCCCGCCTTACAGAAAGCGGGGTTGTCATTGGCGCGGATTCGGGACGTGTACCACAACCTTCCGCGCTCGTCGAACATCGGATTATGAACAGTGGTGTGGCTGTCCCAGATCGCGTCGTCTCCCCAGAACGCAGACGGCTTCAGCGGCGCCGGCTGCCCTGGAGTGTTCGCGTCGCGGTACGGAATCTTCACCTGGCTGATGGTGTTGCGTACCGGATCGAGCACCGGCAGGTAGTCGCGGCTTTCCTCCGGAGATCCGTAGATCAGACCGTTCGCATTCACGCGCGGATTTCGTCTGTCGGTCGCGATCTCATCGTGGAGATAGGCCTTCGGATCGGCCCAGTCCCACTGCGTGATCACAACGTTGCGCTCCACGCCTTGGGGGCGCGGAGGCGTCTCCCAGGGAAGTTCGCCGGCCGCAATCCGCGTGGTCCAGGCGCCAAACTCCGCCGTGGCCCGCTCCGCCCCCAACTGCCCCAAGCCGCCCATCATGGCGTTCCCGGCTTGTCCGGACTGAACACGGCGCAGCCACGCCCGCGCGGGGGAATCGAGGTTACGGAATAGCGGCGGTATGGTGCGCGTGTACTCGCTGCCAAGCTGGTGGCACGATTCGCAACTGTCAGTCTTGATCAGGTGTATCCACTGGCCCTGGCTCTTGACATTCGGCGAAATGCCATTGCCCTTGGGACCGGTGCCCGGAAATTCGTTTTTCTCCGGAATCATCAGCAATGCGTACCAATAATTCGCGGGGTAATACTGCGCGGCGGTTTTTCTGTCCGGGGCTACCCCCGGCTTCAGATCGACCAGTGTCCCCGGCGTAGTCTCCACTTTCGGGGAATCCACCAGTCCATAGCCGCGCGCCCAGACTGTATACTTTGCGCTGGGCAAGTCCGGGACGAGGTAGCGTCCACGATCGTCGGTGACCACCTCCTTGATGTAGCGCGTCGGCAGGTCCGTTGTTTCCGCGATCACCCAGACACCGGCTTCGGGTCCATTGGCGCTTGAGACCACTCCCCCGATATCGGCGGTTTTGATTTTGACCGCGGCGCTCTTTTGGGCGTCCAGCGAGCCTCGGGTTGCGATCAGGTAAACGGCGATGCCCAGAGCGGCAGGGCCTCCATAGCGAAGAAATCGTGCGGTCCGCATATCATTCCTCCTCATGCTCGTCATACGCCGTCGACGCTGAAGCGCCCGCGATTCTATCCTGGACGGAAGTATATACCCGAACGCCAACTGTCCGGGGACCCTATGTAACGGCGCCGGCATTCGGAGTAGCGCCCAACGGTAGCCGGACAGCTACCGATAACAACAATTGCCGCGATAGCGCGCCAGGCGATACGAGCCTGTACAGGATTCAACTGACACTGACGGCCGCGGCGGACATTCCGATGTTTGCGGCGAATGCCACGTTCTCGTCGATGTTGATGGTGAAGCCGCCGAAGGTCTTTGCCTGGTTCAAGGCGCCCTGCCAGATTGTCGCAAACGGAATACCGGAGTCGGTGGGATGGCTGACGCCAGGCGTAAAATTGCTGCCGCTTCCCGTCACCCAAAAGGAGATATCCGCGCTTGCCTGCGCTGTCTCAGCTTTGAGTTCAGCTGCATTCTTCCTGTGGCAATAGATGCCGGGCAGGTAGTCCTTCGCGGCAAACTCGCTCAGCCATGCATTCACATAATCGATCATGCTGGCGGGAATCCGGTCCATCGGTTCCACGTCCAGATACGCCACGCTGCCGGCAGGGAAACCTTCGGACTGCATCTTCGCCAAAGCGTCCGCGCCGTGCTGGTGGCCGCCGGCGGCATCGGGGGACACGCTCGATCCGGGACCTTGCGACTGACGTCCCACGTAGACGACCACCGTGTCCCATCCCATGTTTAACAGCTCTTGGCGCTTGCCCATCCAGGACGCATTGGGATGAGCGGGAGCTGCCAGATAATACCCGACGAAGCCGTACGGCGAGAATTGCTTCCACGCCTGCATCTTCGCGTCGCCGGGATAAAACGCCGTATCGAAACCGGTGCGAATTCCGCCGGTTTCCGCAGGCGGTCCGGGGGCCGCCGCTTTAGCGATCAGACTCGCCCAGGTTGCCGGGCCGGCGACGCCATCCACTGCCAAGGGAGTTCCCGATGCGTCCACATTTTGGGCCTGAAAAGCTTTCACGGCAGCGCGTGTTTCGGGACCGAGGATGCCGTCTGCCGAAACGTCGAAGCCGAGGTCCCCGAGGCGCTGCTGAACTTCTTTCACGTCGTCGGGATCTTGGATGGGAAACTGCATTAGATTGTGCCCTCCTTTGTCTGCGTTCTTGACCAGCGCACGCGCTCGCGCGATCGCCGCGAAGCACTCGCCCGGCAGCTTACCCACGCTATCACAAACCGCCCCACACCGCGGAGCGTTACGGCGCTTGGCTCTTTGTCGACTGCGTGTGTCCGCGGATAGTTACGGAGCCGCGACCGTCAGTACCTTGGTAGTTGTGTTTTGCTCAGTCCGGGCAAGATCCACCAGTTTCATCATCGACATGACGAGAAAAGGATACGAGAAATGCTGGTCCTGACGCTACACACCGGCCGCATTCTTCTTGGTCCCGGCTTGTCCGGGTTAGGGAGCGGGATTTCGCGGCCGAGCGAGGAAATCCCGAAAGCGTTTAAGCACACCCGCCCATCTCGCCCTATGCCGCTCCATTTCGACCCGCGCGGCGGCGGCACGGCTGCCACGGCTATACTCTATTGACATTCTCAATAATAATCGCCTCGAGTTAAATGAAGCCGAGCAGGAAAATATCGCGCGCGCACAGGATTGGCGCTCAACCGCCGCCGCGATCCGCTGAGCGAGAAATTCGTCAAGGACCTGCACCGGCGGATGCTCGGCGAAGTATGGCGCTGGGCCGGGAAGTTCAGGACCAGTGAGCGCAATATCGGAATTGCCTGGTTGGGAGATTGCCGTGGCTCTCCGCCAATTGCTTGACGACGCCAAAGCGTGGATCGAATTCAGCGCATATCCGCCCGATGAGATCGCGGTGCGTTTCCATCACCGGCTGGTGCAGATTAATGCCTTCCCGAATGGGAACGGCCGCCACTCCCGCCTGATGGCCGATCTTCTCGCGATGAGGCTCGGGCGCGATCGGTTTTCGTGGGGGCGGGAGAGTTTGCGCAGTGCCGGCGCGGTGCGCCAAAGCTATAGCGCCGCCTTGCGGGCCGCCGACAATCATGACTTCGATCCGTTGCTACGTTTGCGCGCGCTTAGACACGGGCGGCGCCGCGGGGTACCGGCTGGATGTGAAGATTCTCCGGCCGCCGCATGCCGCGCGCGCCATCGGCATTTTCGGCGTGAATGCCGGCGCGCGGGTGTTGCCGTTGCGGACTTCGGCGTCTCCGATCTGCCCCGCGAGTCCGGCCAGGCAGTCAGCAGCGCTTACCGCTATCAAATCAACGGTCGCAAGCGGGTTCATCGGTCCCAATCCTTCTGTGACCGGGACTCACAGGACCGATTCGTTGTGGACTCGCTTCCCTGAGCCGACTACGCGCACGAATGCTACCGCCCAAAAACCACAATCTCCGGTTCAGAGCTGTCTGTCTTTGCTAATTTCAAATTAACCTGGGAGCCAGACCTTTCACGAAGCGGAATTAGATTGGCCAGTAGAACCGATAGCTGCCGCTCTTTGAAGTCAATCTGACGCGTGTGCTTGAGCTTGTCGGGTCTTCTGCGCCGCGAAACTGATGAGACCTTTTCCGGTCACAGCACTTCAAAAATCGCTAACCTCATCATTCCAAATTACTTATCAAAATCGCTTCGCAAAATATTACCACCGCCCCTGCTACCCTCAAATAGAGAGGCTTTATGCCAACTCCTAAACAAAAAGCAGCCAGCCGCGCCAACCCGCTAACATCCGCCGATCCTCCCACCCCCGCCGCCGCATCCCCCTCCAGCGCTGTGAAGCAAGGCGTTGATGCCATTAGCCATATCATGTTCACCGAATCCGCCGGCGATCTCGCCCAACTCTCCGCCGAATATCACCAGCGGCACAGCCCCGCCAACTCCGCCGAGCATTTCATCGTCGATACCCTCATCAGCAATGAATGGCGCCGCCGCCGGCTGCGCTGCGTCGAAGCCGACCTTCGGGTGGTCGCCACCAACCTCGTCCCCGATACGTTCCCCGATAAACAACCCGGGGACGACGAGCCGGCCGGATCACGCGATGCCATCGTAAACGCCACCGGCCCCTTTAGGCGCCTCCAACGGGTGGTCAATTCCTACGAGCGCAACTATCGCCGCGCCCTCAAAGAGCTGCAAGGCATCGAAGTGGCGCGGGGCCATGCCCTGCGCACCCCGCAATCCGAACAATTCAAACCCGATTCCACGTTCTCAGCTTCGTTTTGCAACCCATCGCAAACCCCGCCTCCCGCAGCCCCAAGACCGGCGCCCGCCCCGCCGTCTGACGGCCTCGACACCCCCGCAAACCCTGCCGAACCCCAGCCATTCGCCCCGGATCGCGGCCCAACCCCGCCGCCAATAGCATGTAAACCCTCTCCACCCGATTCTCTGGCGCCGCCGAAACCGAGCGGGCGCGGCTCCGCCTGATGTTATACTGGCCAATCGGGTTGTTTACCCTATCAGCTCAAGCAGGTACGCTCTTTGCGCATTGCTCTTCTCCAGATCAATCCCACGGCGGGCGATCTTTCGGGAAACTCGTCGTTGATCGTCCGCGGCGTCCGCGCCGCCCAGTCGCAAGGCGCGGAGCTTGTGGTCACGCCAGAGCTGGCGTTGATGGGCTATCTCCCCCGCGATCTGCTGATGAGCAAGGGCTTCGTACAGCGCAGTTGCCGGATGTTGATCGGCATCGCGGAGGAGCTTCGGGACGCTCCCGCGTTGCTGGTAGGGGTGGCCACCCCCAATCCCGCCGAGATGGGACGGCCGCTTTTCAACAGCGCCGTTCTGCTGAAGGATGGCGCGGTTGGCGGCGCATTCCACAAAACGCTGCTGCCCACCTACGACGTTTTCGATGAGGACCGCTACTTCGAGCCGGCGCAGGGGCTCCAGATTCTCGAATGGAACGGCCGCCGCCTGGGCATCAGCATCTGCGAAGACGTCTGGAACGATCGCGATTTCTGGCAGCGCAGGCGCTATCACGAAGATCCCGTCGAAGCTCTGGCCCAGGCGGGCGTCGATGCCATTCTCAACCTTTCGGCATCTCCGTTCACGGCCGGTAAGCAGCCCATGCGCGAAGAGATGCTGGGGCACATGGCGCGCCGGCATCGCATTCCATTGGCTTACGTCAATCAGGTGGGCGGCAATGACGATCTGATCTTCGATGGCCGCAGTTGCGCCTTCGACGCCGAAGGGCGCATGTTCGCCCGCGCCAGGGGTTTTGAAGAAGACATCCTCATGTTGGACCTGCCCGCCGGAACCGGCGTGATCGCGCAAGACGATTTCGAGCCGGAGGCTGAAATCTGGAACGCGCTCGTCCTGGGCGTTCGCGATTACGTCAGAAAGACGCGCTTCCGCCAGGTGCTGCTCGGGCTTTCCGGCGGCGTCGATTCGGCCTTGACCGCCGCCATCGCCGCCGATGCCGTGGGACCTGAAAACGTGCTCGGCGTGATGATGCCTTCCATTTATTCCAGCCCCGGCAGCGTCGGCGACTCCGTGGAGCTGGCCCGAAGCCTCGGCATCCGGACGATCGCGCTGCCCATCGCCGATATCATGGAAACCTACGGCGCCGTTCTCAAGGGGGCGTTTCAGGGTTTGCCGCAAGACGTAACGGAAGAAAACATCCAGTCCCGCATCCGCGGCAATCTGCTGATGGCATTGTCCAATAAGTACGGCTCTATGTTGTTGACCACCGGAAACAAATCGGAGATGTCGGTCGGCTACTGCACGCTGTACGGCGATATGAACGGGGGCCTCGCCGTCATCGCGGATCTGCCGAAGATGATGGTGTATCGCGTATCGCGCTGGCGGAACCGCCGCGGCGCCGTGATTCCGGAATCCATTCTGACCAAGGCTCCTTCGGCCGAGCTGCGGCCGGACCAGACCGATCAGGACAGCCTGCCTCCCTACGAGCTGCTTGACGAAATCCTCGAGCGGCACGTCGAGCAATGCCAGTCGGCGGAAGAGATCGTCGCGCAGGGCTTCGATGAGGCAACCGTGCGGAAGGTGTTACGATTGGTGCGCATCGCGGAGTTTAAGCGCAAGCAGTCCGCCCCGGTTCTAAAGGTTACGTCGCGCGCATTCGGCACAGGTTGGCGGATGCCCATTGTGCGTCAAGAGTAGGTCCGGCAAGAGCAGGTCCGGCAGCATAGGTCCGGCAGCATAGGTCCGGCGGGAATAGACAATCATGAAACTATCGATCATAGGTTTGGGGAAGCTGGGTTCACCCATGGCGGCCGTGATGGCGCACAAGGGCCACACCGTCATAGGAGTGGACCTGAACCCCGCATTCGTCGCCGCGCTGCAGCAGGGCCGGGCGCCGGTAAATGAGACCGGCCTCGCCGAAATGATCCACGGCAATCGCGAGCGTCTTACGGCGACGCAGAGTTTTGAGGAGGCCATCCTCGCCAGCGAGATCACGTTTATCATCGTGCCCACGCCCTCCGGTCCGGATGGGACCTTCTCCGTAAAATACGTTCTGGACGCGGCCGGGCAAATTGGCGCCGCTCTGCGAAAGAAGAACGAATGGCACTTGGTAGCGCTCTGCAGCACGGTGATGCCGGGAGCGACCGGCGGCCATCTGCTGCCCGCGCTGGAAGCTCACTCCGGCAAGAAGTGCGGCGTGGATTTTGGCCTGTGTTACAACCCCGAGTTCATCGCCCTTGGCAGCGTGATTCACGACATGCTCAATCCGGACATGATCCTGATCGGCGAATCGGACGCGCGCTCGGGCAACTTGCTCGAAAAGATGTACAAGGGCATGTGCGATAGCGACCCGCGTATCCAGCGGATGAATTTCGTCAACGCCGAGCTCACCAAGATTTCGGTGAACACTTACGTCACCACGAAGATCTCCTATGCCAACATGCTGGCTCAGATGTGCGAGACTCTGCCCGGCGCCGAGGTGGATGTGGTCACCTCCGCCATCGGGTGCGATTCCCGCATCGGCCGCAAGTATCTGAAGGGCGCATTGGGTTACGGCGGTCCCTGCTTTCCGCGCGACAACATTGCGTTTTCCGCTCTGGCGCGGGCCAACGGGGTTCCCGCGCTGCTGGCCGAAGCCACCGATCAGGTCAACCGTCGGCAGGTGGAACGCCTGGTGGAATTGGTGGTTTCGCGCCTGCCGCGGGATGGAACGGCCGGCGTGCTGGGATTATCTTACAAGCCCGACACCGAAGTGGTCGAGGAATCGCAGGGTCTCGCTCTGGCGCAGTGCTTGCTGAAGCGGGGCGTCCGCGTGGTCGCATTCGATCCCGCGGCAATGGATAACGCGAAGTCGCGGTTGGCGGGCGGTGACGTGGCTTTCGCCGCCAGCGCGAAAGACTGCGCCGGTCAGGCCGATGTGCTGGCCATCATGACTCCGTGGAGCGAATTTCACGAGCTTCGGGCGGCCGATTTGAAGCGCGGCAGCGTACTCATCGATTGCTGGAGGCTTTTTGTGGAAGATCCTCCGGACACTGTGGCGGAGTACATAGCGCTTGGGTGCGGGCCCGAGACCCATGCCGCGCGGCGGGTACGGATCGCGGTGGCGCGCTCCGGAGACTGAGCGGCGCCCGGTCAAGCGGCCGCGAGGTGGGACAGACGATCGTCTTTTGTCGTCGGTCAAGCGGCCGTACTTCACCGAAGCATAACAGACCACGAAAGGCGATGGTCTGTTTACCAGGCGGAGGTGCGCTCGCAGCCTCACTAGGCCAGGCTCGGTTTGCGGCTAGCTTAGCTTAGTTAGTTCAATGAAGTTCCATGGGTGAACGATCATACACCGAGACTGCCGTTTTCTCTCTTTTTTCAGCGGCCTTGCCGCGATGCCGAGCGGTCCCTGAACGGGCAAGAACGGGCCATTCCATGGGACGATATATGCATTATCGGAAGCCCCCCGCTCGCGACAGTTTCCGACTGGTGCGTTATCCGCCCGGACCAGTCGATAGCGCTCGGCAAATCCTTGACGACTACTCGTGGGTAGCGCAGGCATCCCACCAAAGGCAAGAAGGCGCGGGAACTGCCGTTCTACGGAGAGATGGAACACTGGCTCCTTTTGCGGCGCGAACGATGCTCAGAGTTTGCCCGTGGGCGCGCAATTGCGGGGGTGGCGCGAAGCTTGCGAAGCTGCTAGTCTCCCATCACTTCTCTTTCACGACCTCCGCGGAACGGCGGTACGCAACATGCGCCTCGCCGGGATCGACCAGAGTGTGCGGATGAAAATCTCGGGGCGCAAGACTGCTAGCATGGAAGCGCGATACAACATCCTCGATGACGCGGACCTGAAGGACGCAGCCACGAAGATGACACAAGAAGATGAACAGTTTCCTTACGGCCCGGAAGTGGGCTAAACTGAAGCGGGTGAAGTAGGCGAGAATACGCGACATACTCAATCGAGTGCGATTCGTGCATTTTCTTTTGCTTTCGATGCATTACATAGAAATGCGGATGTGGCGAAATTGGCAGACGCGCTGGATTTAGGTTCCAGTTCCCGCGAGGGAGTGTAGGTTCAAGTCCTATCATCCGCACCAGTTCATGCAAAGGACTTCTCCGTTTCGTCATTTTGGGAACGATGACCTTCATGTTCGGGATGCTGGTCATGAACGCGATATCTTCGGAGCCTTTATGGGTCACTCCGTCGATCGCGGCGGTGAGTCCGACGTGCGACGCATTAGAGCTTCGCGTTCAGCTTCGGGTAACAGATGAAGGACCGGTCCGCCTCAAGCGCTCGCATTGTCAGGAATGCGCTGTAGCCCGCGACAAATACGGTTCGGCCGTTGGCGGCCATGCCCGCGGCGGCGGCCAGAGTGTTCCACTCGGCGATTCCCAAATTGAAGTAGCGATCCGGATAGCCATCGCCAAACAGGTACGATTGGCTGGATTTGCCGGATCGCTCTCAAAACAAGACCAAGTCACGGTCATAGGCGTTCACGCTCCAGGACTTGTTCGCCAAACGCGCGCCGTGTCGCAATCTTAGCTTTCGTAAGGCTCATGCCTGGCCGCCGCGCAACTCGCTAACAGCCTTGGCGTACAGTTCGTCGTTCGGCGACCTCGATCACCATCTCGCCGCCTGGAGCGTGGCGAGGATTCCGGCATGTTGTGGCCATCCATCTTCAGCACATGCCAGTTGAAGGCCTCGAATTTTCTGTCGATGGGTTCCATCGGCTGACGCGATCTTCTTCATGGGTCGCCGTTAGATTCAACTTCGACACCGCCGAGCGGGCGGCCATCAGCGCCGCATTGCAAACGGGGCCTTCCCCGCGAGAAGTCTCGACATCGCCACTCGTGCGCATGATTGCGAATTTCCTCGACGCAATCCGGCTCCGTGAATCCGAGCATGCGCCTGTCAACGACGCTTTTGGTGCAGCCAGCGGATCGACATCTAAACTGCGGCTGGAGTCAAGTTCCTAAGTCAAGTCAGAATGGGTGCTTAGACGTTTTCGGGATTTCCTCGCTCAGCCGCGAAATCCCGCTCCCTCACGCTCGCGGCTCTGCGTCGACTGCGTGTGTCTGCAAGATTATGGAGCCGCGACTGTCAGGAGCGCTCATTTTCAGCCGGCCTTTCCCGAAGCCGGTAAGCACCAGTCAGAATACTTCGCCGTTATAGAACTCGCCGAATAACTCTTCATCCGATGGCCGGTCTTCCGGAATCGGACAGCTCACCCAAGTCACGTTCATATAGTGTTTGAGCGAGACGTTCTCATTGGTGCTGTTACCGCCCCAGATTCCACATCCCATGCTGGATGTCATTGGCATGCCGTTGGTGAATGTTCCCGCATTCGAAGCGGATTGGGGTTGGCGGACCATAATGCGGCTGACCGGCGCAACCAGCGCCGACTGGTGGATGTGTTCGTTCGGCATCAGCGCGGCTACTACGCCCGCCGGTTTCGCATATTTGACAATGCCCTTCTCGGGAATCTCCTCAATCGCGCCCATACTCTTTTGCCGAAGCGCATCGCGCAGAATGCCCAGCACTTTCGCGCGCCGGGTTGGATCTCTTCCGCCCATTCCGCATTCGTCCACGCTCACATTGGCCTGGCGAGTGGCAGTCTCCATGTTTGCCGCGGACGACGCGACTGCGCGGCACAGCCGGTCAACCCGCTCCTGATCGTAGTCTTCGATCGCTTGCATGGCGGCGCGCGCTTTGCTCAACATCTCGCCGGCAACGTGCCTCTCTTGTTCCGTGATTGCTCTTGCCATGTTGGTCACCGGCCCTTCAGGCCTGGTTTAGCGTACGCCCGGATTCTGGCAAACCCCAATCATTATCGCCGCAATCATACGCAGTTGCCACGCCGTGAGCGAGTCTTTACGTAGCTGCACCGTAACAAGCTACACTGTAACAAGTTGCTCCCCGGCGCCCTGTCTGACAAGATCGACCGCCTGATGCCGATTACCGGTTGCCTGATCCCGGCTACGGGGTGGATCGCTATGTTTTACGCAGGAGGCTTGTCTTTGTCGGCGTTCCCGGTCGTCGGGGCTGTGACGAGCGTGGCCCGCGGCGCCGTCGTTATTGGATTGGCGTAAAACTTGAGAGGCTCAAGGGAGGCGCCGTCTTTGCCATCTCGTCGATATGATCTTGCCATTGCGTCAACTACGGTAGCTTCCCTCAATCGAGTTCTCGCGGCGGAACTCCGTCATAGGTCACTGGAATATGGATGCGCATCGCCTTCTCGCGCGCATACTCCTCCGCCACCTCGGCAGTCAATCCGGCGACGCGTCCAATGATGAAAACCAGCTTGCCGAACAGCGGTGAGAATCCCAGATCGTAAAGCACGGCCGCCAGCGCGCCGTCGACATTTACCGGAAGCGGCTTGATTTTCTCTCTCGCCGCCTGTTCGAGCGCCTCCATAAAAGCGACGCCTTTGCCGGCAGTGCCCGCCTCCCGCGCCAATGTGAATAGAATCGCTTTGCGCGGATCGGTGGAATGGACGCGATGTCCCAGTCCGGGCAGCCGCTTCTTCTTCGCCAGAGCACTCTCGGTAATCCGGCGCGCCGCTTCCTCAATTGAGATCGAGTCCCGTTGCGAAAGTTCCACGCCGGCTGCGATCATCTCCATGCAGGCGGATCCTGCTCCGCCATGTTCGTCGCCAATAGCGAGAACCCCCGCCGCGACAGCAGCCGATGGGGACTGCCGGTTGCCAGACGCCGCCATACGCGCGGCTGCGCACGAAGGGGCGCCCGCACCGTGATCGGCAACGGCGATCAATATCGCATTCAGCATCCGCCGCTCGCCATGGTTCGGCAAACGTCCTCGATGCAACAGAAAAATAGTGTCCGTGAAATCGGCCCGCCTCATCAAGTCTGTGACGTCATAGCCGTGAATCCAAATGTGCGTATCGTCGGACGCGGCGATCGCAGTGCGCCAATTATCCATGGGTCTTTTTATTATCGGGCGGTTTCGAATGAGGTGGCGCCGGTATTCGATAGGTTTACGGTAACGGCGCCGTTACATTACGGCATTGCAAAGGCCGCTTTCGCGATATTATCCGGTAAGAAGGAATCTCTGCCGCGCCGGGAGGAGGCAATGCCGATCGAACGCAGGTTAGGAACTCAGGGACTGGAGGTTTCAGCGCTGGGCTTGGGCTGCCTCGGGATGAGCCAATCGTATGGTTCGGCGGACGACCGCGAATCGATCGCCACCATCCACCGCGCGATCGAACTCGGCGTGACCCTCTTCGATACCGCTGAAGCTTATGGTCCATTCAAGAATGAGGAATTGCTGGGTCAGGCGCTGAAGGGTAAGCGCGATCGGGTGATCGTCGCCACCAAATTCGGCTGGCGAATTCAGGATGGGCGCGTGGATGGAGTCGATAGCCGGCCGGAGCATGTGAAGGAGGTCGCGGACGCCTCGTTGCGCCGGCTTGGGACAGACCACATAGATCTCTTCTACCAACACCGAATCGATCCGCAAGTGCCGATCGAAGAAACCGTGGGAGCGATGGCCGGTTTGGTCGCGGAAGGCAAAGTGCGCTTCCTCGGGCTCTCGGAAGCTGGCGAAGACAATATTCGCCGGGCCCACGCCACGCATCCAATTTCAGTCCTGCAAAGCGAGTATTCGCTCTGGGAGCGAAACCTGGAGTCGCGGATCATCCCTTTGATACGGGAGCTCGGCATCGGCTTGGTTCCCTTTTGCCCGCTTGGCCGGGGTTTTCTGGCCGGAAGCGCCAGGCGCGCCGAGGAGTACCCACAGGATGACTGGCGGCGGAGCGACCCGCGTTTTCAAGGCGAGAATTTCGACGCTAATATGCGCGCCGCCTCGACTGTCCGTGAGTTGGCCGCACAGAAGGACGCCACGGCCGCCCAAATCGCGCTTGCCTGGCTGCTTCACAAAGGTGATGACATCGTGCCCATTCCCGGGACGAAGCGGAGGCAATATCTCGAGGAAAATGTTCGTGCGGCCAATCTGACGCTCAGTCCTGCCGAAATAGGTCGTCTCGATGCGGCATTAGCCCCGAATGCCGTCGCCGGACCTCGATACAATCCACGGCTCATGGCGTTCATCGACCGTTAGAGAAGGGCGCGGTCGTTCCGGATGGGGTGCGATCGACACGGCTAGATCGGCAACTCCCCCGATGACGGCATGTGTGGAACCGCGTTCAGGTTTTGAGCGGCGTCAACGTCTTCGCCGCAGCACAGACAGACAGGCGTGTCGGCAGCGCCGTCCGCACCGCCGGCGCCAACCAGCCGCCGTACGCTGTGTTAGCGCGGAGTGCGAGTTCTCGCTTCGCCTCGGAGTACGCACGGATCCGGTCGCCGTCTTCCGCCGAACTGATGCCGGCCGAAAGCGCGCCCGACCAGTTGGACACAGTGAGTTTGCGCACTGGCACAATCCGCGGCTCCCTTGCTTTGAACTGGCGGTTTAAGAGCGGTTGGCGGGCTCGGCAGGGGGTGGCGCGTCCTGGGTTTTCGGCGCTGCCGCAGCGGCTAGTTCCTTGCGAATGGCCTGGCTGCGCTCGCGCAGGGCCAGCTTGTGTCTTCGAACGCGGTTGAAGCGCGCTTTATCTCCATTAATACCTGACATGCTGTCCCAAGCGTAGCACGATGGGGCATCCTTGCCCGTATCGTGTTGAAAAGAATCCGGCGATTTTCCGGGGAGTCTTTGGGAAGTCTTTGACTGTTAAGCGGCCCGTCACCGGGACGGATGAAAAAACGCTACGCGCTGGACTTCCCATGTACTGGTCCGCTGGTTGGCGGAACCTGTGACGAATTTGCGGAAACAAGCTACGCGTGCTTCGCAGGGCGGTCCGGCGGCGCCAACGGCTCGCGTCGATCCCATTACGCTACTCGAAATCGCTCTGCTGTTCGGCAAGGCCGTACCGTCTGAAAGTCCCGGCACAGGAACTCCTTGCTACCCTCGAATCGGACGCCCGATTCCGCATCGATTTCGAGATTGCGGCGGAGATTGCAGCTAAGGTACGGTCTGCCTGATCCGGCTGACCGGGCTAACGTGGCAACTGCTCGTATTCGCCGGCTTCGGCTGGCGACCTCCGATCGACGGATCATCGGATCGAAGCTGCCGCCGGTGGTTGAGTAGTCCGGCACTATTCGCGTTGCTCGGCTTCCGTCTCGGGGTCCAACCCCCTCGCCTTTTTCGGTCGTTCGGCTTCCGTGCAGGCAGCACCTTGGTCTTCGCCGCGATATGGCGCACTTCTCAACGCGTTCTCCATGCGGCGTGCCCCGAACTACCGGACAGTTTTGCTGGCGCAAACCCGTTCACGAGCCAACGACGGTCCCCGGCGGGAATGGCTTGGGGCGCTTGGGGCAGCGACAGGCCAGGAGGCCTGTCGTACGGCTTATATTAGGACTGATGGCGAAGCAAGACAGCCAGTTGCGCCGCAAGCAGATGCTCAAGCAGCGCAAGGCCGAAGAGCAGCGGGAATGGAACCGGAAAGATGCGGGATTTGTGTTTCGCGATGCGCTTCGCGCCCATCGCGGTGGCGACCTGCCGGCCGCGGCCCGATCGCTGAAGAAGGCGCTGGTCCTCGACCCGGATCATGCGGCGTCGCTCTCGCTGCTGGCCGAAATCCACAATGACGCCGGCCATCATGCCGAAGCGCTGGCGTACCTGCGGCGCCTGCAAAAGATCGACGACAGCCCCGGCGTGCTTTACAACATCGGCTTCAGCTATCACGAAATGGCGCAACTGGAGAACGCAGCCGGTTTCATGCGCGAGTTTTTGGCGGCGGCGAGTGGATTGCGCGATCCGAAGTGGCGGCGCTTGCGCGAATCGGCCGAGGCTATCTGCGAGAAATTCCGTCGCGCGCCGCGGATGGAAAAGACGGCGCCATCGCCACCCAAGCCTGCCGCGCCCAGCCCGCCAATGCCTGCGCCGCCTATCCCGGAAAAGCCTCCTGAACTACCGGCCGTCGGCGTGCAGTTCTTTCCGGCAGCCGCGCCTGGCTTTGCGAATCCGGGAACGGTGGCGGACTACTTTCTGCGGCGGCAATGGATCGAACTACGGCTGGCGCAGAACTTCGAGGACCTGCTCTGCCTGCCTTCGCTGCACGGAGTGGACGCCTACATGTACCAGCAGGAGACCGTGCGCAGAGTGCTGCGGCATTTCAAAGGGCGCGCGCTGCTGGCCGACGAAGTGGGTTTGGGCAAGACCATCGAAGCCTGTCTGGTGTTGAAGGAGTATTGGATGCGCGGCCTGGTGCGCAAGGCGCTGGTGCTCACGCCGCCCTCGCTGGTGTCTCAATGGAAGAGCGAGCTGATGGAGAAGTTCGGCCTGGTCCCGGTCTCTCCCGATGCGGCGCAGTTCCGCAACGACCCGTCGCGGTTCTGGAAGGAGGAGCCGCTGGTGGTCGTCTCCATCGCCGCCGCCCGGCTTGACGCCAATGCAGCCGCCATCGGCGCCGTCGCCTGGGACATGGTGATTGTGGATGAAGCGCATTGCCTCAAGAATCGCGCCAGCGCGAACTGGAAGCTTGTAGACTCGCTGCAGAAGAAGTTCATCCTGATGCTTACCGCGACGCCGGTGGAAAATAACCTGATCGAGCTGTATAACCTGATCACGCTGCTCAAGCCGGGCCTTCTGGCGACGGAGGCCGAATTCCGCAAGGCGTACGTGACTCCCGGAAAGCCGAAATCCCCGAAAAATCCCGAGCATCTGCGGAGCATGCTCAGCGACGTGATGATCCGCAACACGCGCGCCGCGGCCGACGTGCAACTGCCGCACCGCATCGCCGCCACGGTGCTGGTGACCCCGTCGGAAGCCGAGAGGCGCATGTACGAGATGGTGTCGCATTTCATCGCCGGGCGATACCGGACCGCGAGCGGAAAGAAGGCGCCGCCGCTGGCGCTCGACCTGATGCAGCGGCAAGCCGGCAGTAGTCCTCAGGCGCTCAGCCGTTCCGTGGCGCGGGCGTTGCGAGAAGACACCTGGGTTCGCCCCGAGGACCGCCGCGAGCTGGAGGCAATCCTCGACGTGGCGTCCCGCGTCGAGGAAAGCGCCAAGGGCGCGCGATTGGGCGATATGCTCTCGGCGCAGGCGTTGTTGCTGCCGGCGCAGGCGCCCGTGCCACAGTCCGCGCTGGCACCCCTGGCACAGTCCGCGCAGGCGGCCGGCAAGGCGGTGGTCTTCACGGAATTCGTCCCCACGCTCGATCATCTGAAGCATATCTGCGAGGCGCGGGGCATCAAGTATTCGCTTTTCAGCGGCGACCTCTCGCGCGCGGAAAAGGACGCCGCCATCGTACGATTCCGCGACGAGGCCCGTGTGCTGCTCTCGACCGGCGCGGGCGGGGAAGGGCGAAATCTCCAGTTCGCCGATACCATCGTGAACTTCGATCTGCCATGGAATCCGATGCGGATCGAGCAGCGCGTGGGCCGCGTACACCGCATCGGGCAGACACGCGATGTCTTCGTTTTCAACTTCTGCCAGGAAGGCACGGTGGAAGAGCAGCTTCTGCGCGTGCTGCACGACAAGATCAACATGTTTGAGCTGGTGGTGGGAGAGATGGATGCCATCCTCGGAACGCTGGACGACGCACGGGATTTCGCCGAAATCGTGATGGACCTGTGGATTTCGGGCCGCGAATCCGGCCAGGTGGAGCAAGAGTTCGAGGAACTGGCCAGACGCCTTCTCGACGCCAAGAAGCAGCAAGCGAAGGCGCAGGAACTGGACGAAGCGCTCTTCGCGCACGACTTCGAAGTGTAGCTGTAGGACGGGCATCCTTGCCTGTCCCGGCGTAGTTGATGGGCGCGTAGCCTATGACGCGCAGCGGATGGCGCGTAGCCCATGGAGGTTTAGCCGATGGTGGAAATCGTCGATTGGGCCAGGAATCTTCTCACCAGCCGGGGGGCGCTGGTGGAGGAAGAGGCCGGAGTGTTGCGCGCCATGCTCTCGCCGGAGTTAGCCCGCGACTTGGACGCCGGCGAGTGGCTCTCACTGCGGTTCGGCGCCGGCGTCAGGTCCGACGACGAGAGTGAATGGCTGGAGCGCTTCGGCCGGCTGTTGCCGCCCGATGCCCGCGTGACCGGCGCCCGGTTACGGCATCCGAGACTTGTGCCGACGGTCGATTCCGCGAGACTCCTGGATCGCGATCTGGCGATTCAAAACGGCATCTACCGCCTGGCCGAGGATTATCAGGCGACGGCGCGCTACTACTTTTTCAGCTTCCAGTACACGATGGAATCGGACGAGACCAGCTTGGGTGTTTGGACGGTCTGCCTGAATGCGTCCGCGCGCTCTCTGGTAAGCCAGCCGGAATCGATGCTGAAGGCGGTGGCGGACGATCTGGAGGAAGACCCTGGGTTTGTCCGTGATCGCCTTGCCATCGAGCGGGATGAGCTGAAGCAGCTTTTTCCGATGGCGCTGCGGAGCGCGCAACCGGAGATCCGCCGCCTGGCGCAGGGCATGGAGCTGAACGCGAGCCGCCGGATGGCGCGCGATAGCGAGCGCATCAATGGCTACTACCGGGACCTGCTGCGTCAAATCGACAAGCGCATCGCGCGCCACGAAGGCGATGCGCAGGCGGCGGAAAAGGAACGCAGCCGCGCGGCCGCCACGCAGCTCGATCGCACGGCCAAGCTGGCCGATCTGGCGCGCAGGTATGCGGTGAAGATCCGCATCGAGCCGGGCGATGTCCTGGCGGTGTCGCTTCCGGTGCGGGAAATCTCGGCGCGCGTGATTCGCAAGAAGGCGGAGCGTGCGGCGAAGTTCCACTGGAATCCGGCAGCCGGCGGACTGGAATCGCCGTGGTGTGAAAGCTGTTTTGGGCGGGCGCACCCGGTATTCCTTTGCGACGATCGCGTACATTTCCTTTGTAAGAGCTGCCTGGCGCCCTGTGCGAGTTGCGGGAGGCAGTTTTGCCGGGCGTGCCAGCGGAAGTGCAAATGCGGAGCGGCGGCGTGAGGATCCGTAGGGGTTGACGCAACGCGCGTGATACGGCCAGGCAGGGTCCGGTCGCGCAGATCGATGGCGACAAGAGGACTTGTGGGGACTGATCCGCCCAGACTTCCTCGAACGCCGTTTGGGGCCCGTGGCCGCCGGAAGTTCGTAACGGCGGCCTCTCTCGCCATCGGGCTCGACCCACTGATTTTCCGGGGTGTAAGAGGGCTTGTCGGCAGTGATCTTTATCTGAGGCGGCATCAGCTCAAATCTTCCTCTTCGTGATAGGATCACGCAAAGTAAGAGGTTGATGATGGGAAACAGGCGCAACAATACCGGAGAGCCGTACGAGATTCTCGTGCAGGCAATCTTTCAAGCCATCCACGATCAAGAAGAAGTTGCCACTCTGATTGTAGAGCGCAATAAAACCCTCCAGGGCAAAACCACGCCGCACCAAATCGACGTGTACTGAAAGTTCGAGAAAGGCGGAATCCCTTACGAAGCCATTGTTCAGGCGAAAGACTGGCAGAGCCGGGTCAAACTAGGGCAGCTTTTGGAATTCAAGGGCGTTCTGGACGATCTTCCGGGCCAGCCACGCGGAATATTTGTGACGCGGAGCGGCTACCAACGAAGAGCAATAGAGTTTGCGGCCGCTCATGGGATCATTTTGCACGAGTTGGACGAACCACCAAAGCCGCCGAACATCACGATAACAACCCTGGGCTGGGCCAGATGCGAAGTGGAAATTAGATCCTTTAAGCTCCTGGCCAACAACCCGGAGCACGAACCCGTTGAAGAACTTGCAATGGGGCTGAAAACAACAGTATATGAGCCTCGTTATTCCAACATACAGTTTGAGATCGACCCAGCTTGGTTCGCTCAAAATCCCGCCACCAGCCAAATAAACGAATTTCCCATCGAGCTGCACCCACTCCCTATTTTAGAGGTTATTCTCTACGGCCACAATCAGGCCGCTGCAACCAATCTAGAGGCAGTTGTGCGGGAGGAAATTGCCATTGTGAAAGACGAAAAGCCCGGCCGGAAGCGCGTAGTGCACGTTTTTGCCGGCGACACATTCGCCGGACCGCCATGCACAGACGGGCCCTTCATCAAAATTAACGAGGTTTCATTCGATCTTGAAATTGAAGCCGCGGAGAGACCTGCGCACTTCAACCTGTCCAAATTTGTGAAGCTCGTGCTTCGCGAAATCCCCTCCGACAAGATACGAACCTTTCTCGCGCCGAAAGCATGATTCCTATTTTTCCGCCGTCTCACCCGGTAGCGTTGCTGCAAGCGACATGATGAGCGTGGGAGAATGTGGACGTGATCAAGCTTATCGGCGCGAACGGCTTACCTGTTTCTATCGACGGCCACTCGCCGAACGGTGACGGATTCGTGAACGCTGTTCCATTGGTCACCGCCGACGGAGTTCCGAAGGTTGTTGTAATGGTCCGACTGGACAGCCCCTCAAGCTATGAAGCGACGCTGGATGGACATCCGGCTGTTGCGTTTTTTCTCGGTGAGGAACATGACGGGACAGGCAACGCGCCATGGGAATTCGGTCACTTGCTCGCTGAAAAGTGGCATGAAGCACAAAAGGTCGCGGCAGCCCAGAAAGGCCAGTAAGGAGGCGGCCCGGAGCCTCGCAGTCACACCAGTCCACACCAGCCCGTTTAACAGGAGGCCCGGATTGTTAAATTTGCAATCTCCGTTTACGCAAGCTCTCTACTCGACAGCCCGCATTGAAGCATTTCTCGGGAGTGGATCACGATCAGTAGGGACCGGATTTCACTTTGCATTTAGAATCGATGAGCAACGGAGCCTGCCCCTTCTCGTTACTAATAAGCACGTTGTGCGCGGCGCTACGAGAGCTGAGTTCCACTTGCACGAGTGTTTGAGGGACCATGAAGGGAAGGTAACCGGCCCGAGTGCAACTTCGTTCCTTCGTTCTCCGTCTCTATGGACAATTTCGAGCTCCAATGGTTCATGCACCCCGACCCTGATGTCGATATTTGCGTGATGCCGGTCGAACCATTACGACGCCAGTCGGCGGATGCGGGCAGGGATCCCTTTGCTACTCCGCTTCGTGACGCTCTGATCCCTACCGACGAAGCATTGACGGGGCTATCAGCTATGGAAGAGGTAGTCATGGTGGGATATCCGATTGGGCTATGGGATGCTGCGAACAACTTCCCTATCCTACGCCGTGGCCATACGGCGAGCCATCCGGCGACGAATTTTCAGGGCAAGCCACAGGGCCTCGTTGACATGGCCTGCTTTCCCGGCTCATCCGGCTCGCCGATCCTGATCATAAATGAGGGCGGATACGCAACCCCCAACGGATTCTCTGTCGGGACCCGGATTCATTTCCTTGGAGTGCTATTTGGGGACCAGTCTTTCGTGCCGATGGCAGCGTGGCCGTTGTCGATATCCCGGCCAGTACCGTTACGGTATCTAGGACCGACATCCCGATTCACCTCGGATACTACGTCAAGGCTTCCCAACTCCTTCGCCTAAAGGCCTCACTTTTTTCGGCATGGAACGTTCGATGAATGTGTACCTCTGGTTCAGTACGCGCCGCGCACAAAGGACCCATTTTGAGATGTTGGCTTCAACCACTTGGCAGGAAAACGCCCGTCTCGCTGATTTGCGCCCGCTGAGGTTGGCCGGTTAAGTCCGGTTGGGGGAAGCGCGCGACCGGGCGATGCCGGCGGCATTCGTGATCTCCCCGAACGCTGTTTAGGGGCCAATTGCGAGATCGCTGGAGACTGCGGGATGAATCTGAGCTTTGTACGAGTGGCCGGACCACACGGACGGAGGTGTAGTCGACATCCCTGGAGCACTGCTTCTGGATGCATGGACTTGCCGCTTGGCTATTCAGACGGAAAAGTCGGCTCTGCTGCGGGTCTGGCCGATGCTGGTGACACGCCGGCGATCCTATCAGTTCTCCGCAGGCCTCTCTATGTGGTCGATCACGAACGTTTCAACCGGTCCTTTCGCCGGTTCTAATTTCAGGCCGAGTTCTTCCTGGACCGCAGCGAATATCGAATCTGTCGGGTCGGATGCCGGGGAGCTGCCGTCGGCGGGCTCCGTCGCCCGAAGAGGGGAAAACCTGGTTCCCTCTCGCGAGAACTCGATACGAATATCGAATCGGCCTGCGATTCCGGTCTTGTTGAATACCGGGGGGCCTAAGATTGCGAAAAGCATTCTGGAAAAGTCATCGAGTGTCGTCCCTTGAGCTTCGATGGAGGCGGGCGACGATGAGCCGCTCATACTGTTTTTGCAATAGCTCTGTCCCGGCGGGAGCGGGTCATGCGGAGCCGTGTCATGGGGCGTGCAGCTTCCTGCAACGAACGAGTGCAGCTTCGGCCCTCCACGCGCGACCGTTAAGAAAAAAACAGGGCCCTCGGCGATTTGCTGGTGGATCTTCAGGTGAAAATACTCTTCCAAGAGCCCTCGCATCATTGGGCCGTTCATCGTCCTCACGCTCGGACTTCCTTCGGCCCTGGCATTGATATCATAAGCGGCGGAGTGGATCCAGGATGGACCTCCGTTGATCGGAGTAAATGGGTTCGATGCATATGCGCCCCGTATCAGGCCGCTGCCTCTCGCATTGAGCAAAGGAAAGCAACCAGTCCTGAGATTCCCGGGCGTTGAATTGCCCTCAGGCGCCATATCCGACATGGTGTTCTGCCGAAACTCACAAGGTTTGATCGAGACTACTTCGAATTTCGGCGTAGCTACGGGCGCGCTTTGAGCGCGGATCGCAGGCGCGTTCAGAACGCCGATCAGGATGGGCGCCGCGACCACTGCCAGACCGATCGCCGTCAGAGTCATCTTTCTCGCAGCGCTTAACTCGTCTGCAATGCTTCCCGCAAGGATTGCGCGGACACGCCTCTTCACATCCGCGCCCGTTACTCCCGAAATGCAGGGTAGCGGGGATTCCACGTAGAAGCGGCAGACCTTCAATATGCCTTCCACGTAGTCCGATGGTTCGCAGCCCCTTCGCAGAACTTCTTCGTCACACGCCAGTTCGCGCTCCTCAACCATGCGCGATCCGATCCACCACACCGGCGGATGGAACCAGAAGATCGCTTCCACCATCATGTGCACGCCGGCGAAGAGATTGTCCCGACGGTGCACGTGGCAAAGCTCATGCGTGAGAATCGCGCCAAGCTGTCGAGGATTCAGGTGTTCCAGGAAGTGGGCCGGTAGAACCAGGACCGGGCGCAGAAAACCCACGACGCCCGGTTCCTCCGCGCCAGGCGTGATCAGTGCCGGTACGGGGATCGGGAGTTCGATGGGCGTGCTGATTCGAAGTGCTGCTCGAAATCCCAGCCAACTGCGGCATCGTGCCAGCATGATTGCCAAAAACCCAAGGAGCCACACGACACCGATCGTGACCGGCGCCGAATCGAGTGGGGTGTGCACGGAAACCGTTGGCTTAAGAACCGGCGAAAACGGTTGCGCAATTTGCACGAGAGTGTTCGGGAGAACAGGAGCCGCAACGGACACCGTCTGCCGGGTTGGACGCGGCGCCAGACCACCGAGGCCCACCAGCAACGCGAACGGTATGAGAAATTTTAGCGATGCGCTCAGCCAAACCCAGTAGCGTACCTTTGGCGAGTTCTTGCGCAGGACGAACGTCAGCAATCCCGCCAAAAGTGCGAAGCAGGATGACTGCCACAGATGGTTGATGATGAAAGATGTAGTCATTTCGATTTCCGCATCCTTTCCGCCTTCCGTTGGCGGTCCGCTTCGGCCGCGGCCTTTTCCATTTCGCGTATGTCGTCAAGCGTGAGTTTGCCGGACTCGATGAGTTGCGCCATCATGGGTTGCGGCCGTCCCCCGAAAAAGCTCAAGATCTCATCGAGGAGCCCATCCCGCGCGGCGTCCTTTGCGATCAGCGGCTCGAAAATATCGGCGTTTCCTATCTTCCTTACTCGCCGTACGGCGCGTTTGGCTTCCATCCGGTACACCGTGTTGGTGATGGTGGTATAGGCAGGGCGAGGTTCTGGAAACGTCTCCTGAATCTCCCGCATCGTGGCCCTTCCCTGGGCCCACAGGGCTTCCAGAATCCGAAGTTCGAGCTTGGCGAGTTTGGGCTTCTTCATATGCCGCTTCTGATCTTACTACTGCATGGTAAGGTCGTCAAGGGGAAAGCTTGGAAGGCTCGGGTCGCCGATAATCCGGCGTTTTGTCGAATTGGCGGCAAAGTCATCATCTCGCCAATTTGCCAGTGTGGGTGGACTGCCTCGATCGTATGACGCGCTACTCGGACAATGGGCACGTTCCTCCCTTGATCGGGTAGTTGGCCCCAAGTCGCGTTGTGGGAAGCATCGCCTGGATTACTCCCGGGAAACGCGCTTGCGCCCGCTGATCCACGCGATTTGAAACATCGCTTTTGCCCCACCGCGACGGGGACATGCCAACGCAAGCGAAGCGGGATGCGACCGAAGAAGTCATCCATCATACTTGCGTCCCGCCTTGGATGAAGTTAAGTTTAAAGGTATGACGGTGGAACTTAAACCGGAAACCGAGCGGCTGGTGCAGGAAGAAATCCGGCGCGGCCATTTCCATTCGGTCGACGACTTGATTGTGCAAGGGGTCTATGCCTTGCGCGAGAAATCCAACACGGCGCAAACTTCAGTAGCCCCGCAGAGACCCCGCAAAAAACTCTATGATCTTCTCACGCAACCCCCCTTTGCCGGCTCTGAACTGAATTTGGAGAGGCAGAAGGATCATCCAAGGCCTGTCGACCTGTGACCGGCTTTCTGCTCGATACGAATGTTCTCTCCGAATTTGCACGTACGGGCAAGCCGGATCAACACGTTGATCGCTGGTTGAAGATCACTGCGGAAGAGTCTCTTTTCGCCAGCGTCTTGACGTTCGGCGAAATCCGCCGGGGAATTGAACTGTTGCCGCTCGGCAAGCGGCGGACTCAATTGGAACAATGGCAGGAGCATTTAGTAGCGTCGTTTGAGAACCGTCTGTTTCCCGTCACCAAGGCCATTGCCGACCGCTGGGCCGTTCTTTCCGCGCAGACGCAACGCAAGGGTATCGCCTGGCCAATATCGATGGCTCGCTTGCAGCTACCGCACTTGAGCACGATCTGACGCTGGTCACGCGCAACGCGAGAGATTTTGCCGGCGTCGAAGGACCGCGCTTCAATCCTTGGGAATCGTGACGTCTCCAGCCACTCCGCAGGTTTGCGGCAATTGTGCTGCGTGCTGCGCAAGATCGCGTATGGAGTTTGAGCAGGACCGTACCGGCGAACGGGGAATTGCGCTGGCAAGCGCTCGGCCTCCTACTGCACCACCACATAAACCTGATCGTGGAACGCATTCGCCGTGCCGATCGCCAGCGGGAAATTTCCCGTGCTCGAAAGCGACAGCGGAATGACCACGTTGAGCTGGTAAAGCCCCGGAAAGCCCGGCGTGAGGCCGCTGAAATTCACGGTGGCCTGTTGATCGGCGACGTACACCGTCGGAAGCGTAGTTTGGTGCTGCGGGTTGCCCGTGCTCGACGTGCCGTCGGCAATGGTGGGCGTCACCGCGCCCATTCCCGTTAAGAACACCACCACGGTTTCGCCGGCCACGGCTGGATTGGCGGCATTCACCACGGCGCCGCTGGCGTGTTCGATGGCGCCCGCGCCCGTGCCGGATTGATCGAGCGAATAGATGCCAGGCGAGGTGGCCGCGACCGGGACCGTCACGGTATTCGAGTTGGCTCCGCTATTCTGCACCTGAATCGTCGCCGTGGCGCCCGCGGTGCTGTAGGGAACCAGGCAATTGATCTGGCCCGCGCTCACAAAATAAATGGGCGCGGCCTTGCCGTCGATCAGCACGGTCACGCCATTCAACGTGGCCGGATAGGGCGGCGCGGCGGTCTGGTTGCTCTTCGCCAAGCCGGTACCGAACAGCGCGATGAATTCACCGGGCGAGATGGGGTTGCCCGCGGGCGCGAAACTGGCCGCACTTGCCACGCCCTGCGGATTCAGGAACACGCCGCCGCCGCTCAACGCGGTCACGGGCGCGCCAAAATCGATCTCGAAGCCACCGGGGTCGGTAGGGTCGATCGCCGCTTCCACAAACGTGCCGCCCGCGCCCAAACCCACTTGCGACAATTCCACCGTCAGCGAGCCCGTGGGCGAGCCTCCGGTGTTCAACGCATACGGGTTCACCGCCGTGAAATCCGTCGTGCCCGCGCCGAGCGCTTTCAAACGCTGGTAGATTGTGGTGGAACCGGCCACGCGGGCCGCCAACGACCCGGTATGCTCAAGCCACGCCGGCTGTCCCGTGGCGGATTCATACCGCAGGCCGGAGGTCCACATGGTACCGTTCCAGCTCGACGCCGTGGGATTGGTGAGAGCCTTCACGCCGATCATCATGTCGTGCGAACCGGCGGTGGTGGATCCGCCGATCAGCACGTTGCCGTCCGCCGACAGGTATACGTTCTTGCCGCCGCTCAGCAAGGCGGACGTGGAAGCGGTCCCGAAGGCGAGCGTTCCCGTTCCATCGCTCGCGAACGAGTAGGTTGCGCCGGTGACCTGCTGCGTGGTGGGAGCGCCGCTCATGAGCGTGGCGGCGTGGCCATAAACGCTCATGGCGGCCAGTTGACCGATGCCCGCGCTGTTCAGGCTGAAGAAGGCATTGCGGGCGTTGGCCACCGACCCGCCCGGAAACTCCAGCGTCACCACCCAATAGGGACCGGTGAGTATGGCCGCGGCGGTGGGCGCCGGAATCGCCACCAGCATGTCGAAAGTGTTGTCGGTGGTTTCGGTGCCCGACCCGATCAGGGCCTCAACGCTCAGCCGCGCATTCACCTTGTCGCCGGTGCGGATGGGGCTATCCATGGTGACGTCGCCGGCCGGGTCCACCGAGTAGGCGCCGGTTCCGGTGGCGCTGGCAGCGGCGCCGCCGCCCATTACCTGCTGCCCGGTGAAGCTGTAGTTTCCACTGCCATCGAAAGTTATGGTCCCCAGCAGGCTTCGGGGGTCCGTCGCGTTGCCCGAAGAATCAGACCCAATGGAGACGTACCGGAAGAAGAACTTACCACTTAACGACTGATTGCTAAGGGTTTGCGCCGAAATAATAGATGTAATAAACAAGCCCGCGAAGGAAGCGCAAACCAAACCTGCTGACGATCTCATATATTATCTCCTATGGTATCGAACCCTGGGTTAAGTGTTTCGACCCGGCGCTAGTATTATTTTAAATCTACTATTTAAGTAGCTTTGGGACTTCCGCTTGCACTAGTGTTAACAATGTCACAATAGCAAGACTTCGGCCCTGGCTTACTCAAGCTCCGTCGTCAGTTGTTGAAAGGGTCCGGGCGGCTTCGGCTTCAAGCAAAACCTGATCGGCCAGCACCCTCCGCGTTATCGAGTCACACGGCGTTCGCCGGCTGTTTGCAACCCGCCAGACGTTCCCAGTAACGGCGATATGCCGCGAAGCGGTTTAACTGACCGAGGTTCGTGTGGGTGGAAGTCGCCAAGCGGTTAGTTGTTAGTGGGGGAAGATCAGCGCGCGGATACCCAAGCCGCTGAGGCGAAGGCGTCGTGTGCGCTTTGGTGCGCAGGTGCTTGAAAGCCATACCTGAGTTGCGTTCAGGCGCGGCGCCCGTTGAATGCCGATTTCCACTGTTTTGAAATTATTGTAATAGACAGTTTTTCTGATTTATAACATTACCCTTGACTTTGCATCTTCAATAAACTTAATATATTAGTATACCTAAGCGATTTATTTTTATTGAGTGTAAGTTTCGAAGCTCAATTAACCCGGTCATATCGACTATGACCAAGTGACAGGCAAAGGCGCTGATGTGCCTACATGAGCCCGCACCTGCATTTCGATCAAGAGTATTGAAGCTTTGAGGGTGGAGCGCGCACAAGCACTAGCGCGGTTCTGCTGGTCCGATTTCTACCGCGCTCAATGGCGCCCTCAGGAGAACTGCGTAAAATGCCGTGGAAATGTGTCTGCAATGCATCTGTCGTTCTAGCTGCGATCACAAGCGCGGCCTTGGCTAGTACCTTCCCTACGCAGACGGGAACTGCTTCCATCAAAGGAAATGTGACCGGCGTAGCCGGCGTTCCCATTGCCGGCGCAAGAATCGTATATGGCCGCGCCGTTCCGGTTAAGAGCGGCGCGCCGCAGATGATGGCGCCGCCCTCAAGCACGATCACTACCGCGGCGGACGGATCGTTCGCCATACAAAACCTCCCTGCGGCGACGTATATCCTGTGCATCCAGGCCGTCAATAGCGCTTATTTGGACCCGTGCCATTGGTCCAATGCCGCTCCCACGTATAAGCTGGCGGCCGGGCAGGCCATCTCCAACGCCG
>PLDF01000511.1 GCA_003135055.1 Bryobacterales bacterium
GGCGGAGGTGACGTCGGCGAAGCGGAAGCCCACATCCGCTCCCACCCGTGACGCACCCCGCACGACTCCCGGCAAGGCGGAAGCCGCCAGCGCGCCGCACAAAAACTCCCGGCGGTTCACGGCAGTTGCACCAGCCCCTTTTTCACCGCCCAAACCACCAGCTCGGTGGTGCGATGAATGCCCAGCGCGGACATCAGATTGGCGCGATGCACTGAAACCGTATTCACGCTCAGGTTCAAAATCGCCGCGATTTCCTTGTTCGAATTCCCCTTGGCGATCAATTCCAGAATCTGCTTCTCGCGCGGCGTGAGCCTTTCGTAATCCGGATCGGGCGCGCGGTGCGGAGTCAGCACGCCCGGGCCGATCACCGTCTTGCCCGCGGCCAGATCTTTGNNCGCGCGTGGCTTGCACGCCATCCAGGCCGGGCATCGCCATGTCCATCACCACCACGCGCGGATGGAATTCTTGCGCCGCCTTGATGGCTTCCTGGCCGTTGGTGGCCTCGCCCACCACGCGGATGTCGGGATCGTCTTCGAGCATGCGCCGGAAGCCCTTGCGCACCAGGTTATGATCGTCGACCAGCAGCACCGTTATTTCATTGCTCATAGCTATCCGTTAGCGGAACATCCAGCCGCACCAGCGTACCGCCCTCGCCGGGGCGAGTCACTTCAAAGGTCCCCTGCAGCAGTTCGGCGCGTTCCCGCATGGCCGTCATCCCGATGCCGCGGCGGGCGGAGCCATTGCGCTGTTCGGGAACGCCCGTGCCGCGATCTTCCACTTCCAGTTTCAGCCGCCCGGCGGGAAACTCCAGCCGCACCACCGCTTGCGCCGATCCCGAATGTTTGGCCAGATTATTCAGTGCCTCCTGCAGCACGCGATAAACATGAATGGCCACGCGGTCGGTAATCTCCTGGCCGGTTCCCTTTTTCTCGTATCGTACCTTAATTCCAGTCTGCTTCTCGAAAACCGGCAGGTACCAGTCGATGGCTTTCTCCAAACCGCCATCGTCCAGAATGCTGGGATGCATCAACTGCGACAGGTTGCGCGTCTTTTCGAGCGTGGCCTGGGCCACTTCGCGAACTTCGCGCAGATCGGTGCAGAACGGCGAATCGGCGGGCAGGTGCTTCTCGGCGCGCCGCAGCATGGCGCCGATGGCGGTGAGCACCTGGCCGAACTCGTCGTGCAACTCGCGCGAGAGCGAGTGCAGCGTCTCCTCCTGCACCGCGATCAGCTTGCGCGCCAGATCGCTGCGATGTTCGGACACCGCGGCCAGATGTTCGAACAGCCGGCGATTGGAATAGATCAGATACAGCGTCGTACCGAAAATCGCCAGCAGCACCGCCGCCAGGAACAGGTAGACGTTGCGCGCCACCCCCAAATAGATGCCTTGGATACGTGCCGCGGCGTCCTGCTCGGCGTCGTTATTCTGTACCAGCAGGCGCGCGACCGTGCTGGCAAGCGCGCCCTGCTGCGCTTCGAGCGAGGTGCGGATCATGCCGCGCGCCTCGCGGTCCTGCCCTTGGGCGGCCATCTCGAACATGCGATCGGCGGAACTCCAGAACTGCGCCAACGAGGCCGCCAGATAGTGTTGCCGGTTGGGATCGCGCGCGACAGGCGCCAGTTGCGCTTCCAGGCTCAGTGCGTCGTCCAAGTCGTTGCGATGGCCGTCGAACTGCTTCTTCCATGCCGCCAGCGGATAGGGATCGTCGCCATACAGGATGTCGCGCATCGCGATGCCCAATTGGTTCAGATCGTTCTGAATGCGCAGCAATTGCAGCGAGTCTTTGCGATTGCGGTCCACCGTGCTGGTCTGCAGATCTTCCAGTCCGCGAATCTGGCGCAGGGCGTAAAACGAGAACACGCCGACCGCCGCCAGCGTGACGGCGAGCCCTGCCAGCAGGCGTCCGGTGGGTGAGACGATGGACTTGGTCATGGCGCCAAGTCAAGCATAGCAAGCTCGCAAAGCTAGAAGGTAAATCGTAACTGCAAATCGATCTTGCGATTGTAAGTGCTCGGCGAGCCGAACGGCCCGAATCCCGCCAGACTGAGTGACTGTCCAAAGTAAGGCGAACTGAGGTCGCCGAGCCGGTTGAAAGCCGGCTGCAGACAAGATTGCCAGGCAAGATTGCCTGCCCCACATTGGGAATGCAGACGCGTACACTAGCGGCTATGGCGACTCTCGGACTGGTCGAATACGCGGATGCATCTCCCGAAGTGCGCGCGGTCTACGACGACATCATGGCCACGCGTCAAACGGACTGGATCAACAACTTCTGGAAGGCCTTGGCGCACGACCCGGCGACGCTGCGGCGCACCTGGGAGAGCATCAAGCAGATCATGGCCCCGGGCGCGCTGGATGCGGTGACCAAAGAGATGATCTACCTCGCGGTGAGCGCCAGCAACCAGTGCCCCTACTGCATCGCGTCGCACACTGCCGGCGCGCGCAAGGCGGGAATGACCGATGCGATGTTCGCCGAAGCGATGGCCGTGGTAGGCATGGCCAACGAGACTAACCGGCTTTCCAGCGGATACCAGGTGGAGATTGACGACCGGTTCAAGGCCTAGCTCCGTGACTGCGAGATCCGGCGCCACCGTGAAACCTTTTGCCGGCGCGCGCGCCTCCGATCGGAGCCACTACCGCTTTCGCCTGGTGGCGCTTTCGCCTGCCGGCCGATTGTTTCGCGGCTTAGGATTGTTTCCCGTGTTCTGAGATTCTGAGGGAGTGGTCGCCGGGGCTTAGCCCTCATGCTACGCAGCGTTGTTTGGTTTGCCCCGTTGTTTGATTTCCTCGTCGCCGGTTCCCCGTTGTCGGGTTCCACCGTTGCGCAGAACATGTTCGGTATGTGCCGGCGTCATCCATAGAGTACCGTTTTTTAGCCAATACCCAAATCGTCGATACGTTCCAGCGGCGTTCCGCAGACCCGGCAGATCACCGCGTGGCAATCGCCGCACATCAAGGGATCGGTCACCGGCCGCTCACAGGCCGGGCAATACAATTCAACCGTTTTCTCACTTCCGGGCATACCGTCATTATGGAACGCCGGAAGCGACGCCAGCCAGGCGCCGGCGACTCCGCGTTGAGGATTGAGCCGACGGTAGAGCTTGCAGTCCATCCCTCAGCGGCCTCAGCGGCGAAACGCATACAGCCCCACGGCGAACCGGTGTACAATACTAACGCTGATCGTTTTGTTTCACTTTCCCGAAAGGGCTTGGGGGGCTTTGATGGAAAAGCAGGCGCAAAATATCCAAGACAGTTTTTTGAACAACGCACGCAAAGACAAGATTGCGCTCACCATCTATTTGATGAGCGGCGTAAAACTATCCGGGCGGATCAAGAGCTTCGACAAGTACTCGCTGGTGCTTGAGACGAACAATCAGGAGCAACTGATTTTCAAACACGCCATTTCCACGGTAGTGACGCAAAAGACTTCTCACTCCTACGCCAGCGGCGCCGCGGCGGCTACGTCCAGCGCAGGCATGACGGCATCGCCGCCTCACCAGGAATCTTCGGAGGCCTGACACACGCCCGACCCGAATGCGGTTCGCGAGCGCGCCATTTTGGTGGGCGTGGAATGGAAAACCCGAACTGCGTCCAAGCGGAGCGGCGGCATTAAGGCCGACGAATCGCTAGCGGAGCTTGCCGACCTTGCAGCCACCGCGGGAGCCTCCATTGGCGCCCGCGTGATCCAATCGCGGCCCGGGCCCGAAGCGGCTACACTGATTGGGCAAGGTAAAGTGCAGGAGCTGGCGGCGGAGGCCGCTTCGATTCACGCCGACGTGGTGATCTTCGATCACGACCTCACGCCCACGCAGCAGCGCAACCTGGAAAAGGCGATCGGCACGCGGGTCATCGACCGCACGCAGCTCATTCTCGACATTTTCGCCTCGCGCGCCCGAACGCGCGAGGGGCGCATGCAAGTCGAGTTGGCGCAACTGAGTTATCTTCTGCCGCGGTTGACCGGGCACGGCAAAGAAATGTCGCGCCTTGGGGGTGGAATTGGAACCCGCGGTCCCGGTGAAACACAGCTCGAAACCGACCGCCGCCGCATCGCGCAGCGCATCAAAAAGATCAAAGACGAACTGGAGGGCGTGCGCACGGGGCGCGCGCTGCACCGGCGCCGCCGCAGCGCGGTTCCTATAGCTACGCTGGCGCTGGCGGGCTACACGAATGCGGGCAAATCGACGCTGTTCAACCGGCTTACGCAGGCCGGAGTAGCGGCCGACGCGCGCATGTTCGCCACGCTCGACCCTACGGTGCGGCCGCTCACGCTGCCCTCGCGGCGGCGCGTGCTCTTGAGCGACACCGTGGGCTTCATCCGCAACCTGCCCACGACGGTGGTGAAGGCGTTCCGCGCGACGCTTGAAGAAGTAGCCGAGGCAGCATTGATCTTGCATGTGGTGGATGCCTCCGCGCCTTCGGCGAAAGAGCATACGGCGCACGTAGCCGCGGTGTTGACGGAGATTGGCGCGGCGGAAATTCCGCAGATTCTGGTTATGAACAAGATCGACCGCGTGCCGGCCGACGAGGGCGAACTGGACTCGCTCAAGCAACGGCTGATCGCCGGTCAGGCGAACGTGTGCGCCGTGAGCATCTCCGCGATCACCGGAGCGGGCGTGGATCGACTGCTCGCGTCGATCGACGAAGCGCTGCCGCTCGATCCGATCGTTCGCGCGACGTTCCGAGTGCCGGCCGGCGACGGCGCGACGCTTGCCCTGCTGCACGAATTTGGACGGGTGCTGCGGACGGAGTACATCGACGATGTATGCGAAGTGGAGGCCGAGATCCCCGAATCTTTGCAACGCCGGCTGCCGCTTGAGCCCGAACCCCAGCCGTAATTTACAGAAATGACGTAATTCACAGAAATGTGGAAAAAACTGTGGGAAACAGCGCTTGAGGGCGATTCAAGATTCGTGATAACAGATACTTAGCTCGAATTGAACCAGTGGGCAGCAGGCGCTGCTAACAGATTGATGTGGAATTGTTTAGAGCGGGCTGACGTTAGGTTCGGGACTGGGTCTGGTCCGGGCTGGCTGGTACTGACGCGAAATCCAGTATTTTCCACAGTTTCAATCCGGTGAATTCCTAGTCTGCCCCAGGCAAATTGGGATCGATTGGGATATTGGGAGCCGCAAAATGGCCATGGGTTATACTGTAATCTCCGACGGCGGCGTAGCTCAGCTGGCTAGAGCGACGGTCTCATAATCCGTAGGTNNGGTCGGGCGTTCGAGTCGCCCCGCCGCCACCAAGTTAAACGCCGAGGGTCGGACCACCCGGATCGCGCTTGAGGCGCACGGCTTGCGGATGACCGCTTCGTCAGCAAAGAGGCTTCTCATTCGATTCGAGGGAATCTTCGTCGCGCGACCGGAAGTAGCTGCGGATTGCATCGCGAAGCGCCGGCTTATTTCCAGCGAGCTTCAGAACTCCCTGCGAGTCGTGACACATGTCGGCGATCGGATCGAACTCGTTATCCACCAGTATTGAGACGCGCTCGCCATAGCCGCGTTTGCGCAGCATCCCGTGCCAAAAATGGATGGCGTGATTGTCGACGCATCCGATATCGCCATG
>PLDF01000435.1 GCA_003135055.1 Bryobacterales bacterium
ATTGTGAACGCTGCACGCATGAGTGCGTGCGCCACGATCTGTTCTCCTACAGCCGGGTCTTGAGCGCGCTGGCGCGACTGCGGGTGTCATGCATGAACCAGTCCGAAGCGCGTTCACACGATTGTGAACGCTGCACGCATGGGCCCAGAAGGCGCCCCGTGCGCCACGGTCTGCTCTACACTGGCCAGGTCTTGAGCGCGCTGGCGCGGCTGGGGGTGCATGCATGAACCCGTCGCTGCGCCTGCTCTCATACGCGCGCCGGTATTGGCCGCATCTTGCGGGGTCGGTTGTCCTGATGGCGATAGCCGGCGCCGCGCAGGGCATCATGGCGCTGCTGATCAAGCCGATCTTCGATCGCGTGCTCGATCCCAAGCTGCACACAGGCTTGACCCCTCTGCTGGCCCATCCCATTCTTCACCGGCAGTTGTACCTGGAGCAGATTGTCCCGTTGCAGGGCCGCACCGTGTGGACGTTGGTGAGCATCGCGCTCCTCTCCGTGTTTCTCATCAAAGGGCTTTGCGATTACCTGGGCAATTTTCTGATCAGCTACGCCGGTTTTTCGTCGGTGATGGATTTGCGCAACGCCGTGTTCGACAAAGTCTTGAAGCAGGGCGCGGAGTTTTTCGAATCGCGCTCCATCGGCCAGCTTATGTCGTCCATCATGAACGACGTCGATAAGGTACAGGTGGCCACCTCGCAGATTCTAGCGGATTTTCTGCGGCAGCTCTTCAGCGCGGTCGCGCTGATCATCGTGGTGGTGAGCGCCGATGCGAAACTGGCGCTAGTGAGCCTTACCGTGCTGCCGTTCGTGATCTTGCCGACGCGCTTGATCGGCCGGCGGATCCGTAAGACCAGCCGCGGCACGCAAGACAGACAAGCGGACCTGAATCAGATCTTGCAGGAGACGCTCAGCGGACACGCCGTGGTGCGGGCTTTCGGCGCCGAAGGGTACGAATCGCGGCGCTTCCGCGACGCGGCGCGCAGGCTTTTGAAGACCAACGTGCGCTACGTGCTGCAACAGGCTATTTCGTCGCCGGTCATCGAAATGTTTGGCGCAATTACTATCGTCGCGCTGCTCACTTACGCACACACCCAGATCAAGGCCAACACTCTGACGGCGGGCGATTTCACCAGTTTCGTGATTGCCCTGTTGATGCTCTACGAGCCGGTAAAGCGCCTGGTGGGCATCCACAACATATTTGAGCAGGCGTTGGGCGCCTCGCAGAAGGTTTTTGAGCATCTGGACCATACCGAAGAGATTGCCGAGAAGCCGAGCGCGCCCAAACTCACGGGCTTCCGGCGGAGCATCGTTTTCGAAAACATTTCATTCCACTATCCGGGCGCCCCCAACGGTTTCCACATCGGCGGGCTTCACCTCGAAGTGAAAGCCGGCGAGGTAGTCGCGCTGGCCGGCCCCAGCGGCGGCGGCAAAACCACTCTCGCTAACCTGGTCCCGCGCTTTTACGACGTGACCGGCGGCGCGATCGAGGTGGACGGACGCGATGTGCGCGATATCGGCATAGCGTCGTTGCGCGCGCAGATCGGAATCGTGGCGCAAGACACGTTTCTGTTCAACGATACGGTGGCGAATAACGTCGCTTACGGGCGCCCGGGCACTCCGATGGCGGATATCCGCCGTGCGGGCGAGACGGCGCTGGCCGACGAGTTCATCATGCGGATGCCCCATGGATACGCCACTATCGTGGGCGACCGGGGACTTAAGCTCAGCGGCGGCCAGCGGCAGCGCATCGCGATTGCGCGCGCGCTGCTGAAGAACGCGCCGATTCTGATTCTGGACGAAGCCACTTCGCATCTGGATACCGAATCGGAAATGCTGGTGCAAAAGGCGCTGGCGAATCTGATGGCCGACCGGACCGTAATCGTGATCGCCCACCGGCTTTCCACCATCCGGCGCGCCGACAAGATTGTGGTTCTGGAAAAGGGAAGCATCCGGGAGAGCGGCACGCACGACCAGCTTATGCATCAAGATGGAATCTACCGGCGGCTGCACGAATTGCAGTTCGTGACCGCGGGACTGGCGGCCGAGTAATGATCAAGGGTGGAGTAGTGATCAAGGGTGGAGTAGTGATCAAGGGTGGAGTAGTGATCAAGGGCGGTGTAGTGATCGGCGAGGGACCAACGGTGGTGGACCAATGAGGGTACGCAGCATGACGGGTTTCGCGCGGGTGCGGCGGACCGTGGAACAGGGCGAGCTGACGCTGAGTCTGAAGAGCGTCAACCACCGCGGGCTGGACCTGCATTTCCACATGCCGCCGGAGATGGATTCGCTGGAAGCCGCGATTCGCGGCGTCCTTAAAACCGGCGTGGTGCGCGGCCACCTGCAGATTCACCTCTCGTTTGCGCGCACCGCGGTAGCCGGCGAAGCGCCGCTGAACCGCGCTCTGCTGGACGCATACATGCGCGCATTCCGCGAAGCGGCCGAGACCTATCAAGTGAGCGGGCAGCCGGATTTGAACGCGGCGCTGCGGATTCCGGGGATGCTGAGCGCTTCCACTGCCGGAGCCGGCGGAGAGTTGCCGGAAGAAGTGAGCCAGGCGGTACTCGAGCTGACCGCGGAAGCCGTGCAGGCGTTGAACGCGTTCCGCGAACGCGAAGGCGACGCAACCATGCGAGAGTTGCGCCAGCGCTGCGAGAATATACGGGGCCTGGTGGAGCGCATCGAGCAGATCCGCGAGGGCGCCATTCCGGCGTTCCAGAAGCGGCTGCGCGACAAGCTGACCGATCTGCTGCACGGCGCCGGCATCGATCCGCAGCGCCTGGCGCAGGAAGCCGCGCTGCTGGCCGACCGCAGCGACATCGACGAAGAGCTGGTGCGGCTGCAAACCCATGCCACGCAGTTGGAGGCGATTTTAAAATCCGGCGGCGAAGTTGGAAAACGCCTCGATTTTCTGCTACAAGAGATGAACCGCGAGTCGAACACGATTCTGTCGAAGACCGGAGGCCTGGGAGATATCGGCCTGACTATCACGGAGCTGGCGCTGGCGGCGAAGTCGGAGATCGATAAGATCCGCGAGCAGAGTTTGAACTTGGAGTGAGGGGAGTAGATCGTGGGGAAGATTTTTCGACATCTGTGGGACGGGCCTCCTGGCCGGTCCACGCGCCAGAGGCGCGCTCCGCGGGCTGACCGGCCAGGAGGCCGGTCCCACTAACAATGTCCACTGTGTTCATCGTTTCCGCGCCGTCGGGTTCGGGTAAATCGACGCTTGTATCGCGGCTGCTCGCCGAGACGCCGGATCTGATGTTTTCCGTCTCTTATACCACCCGCAAGCCTCGGGGGTCGGAAACCGACGGCCAGAACTACCGCTTCGTCTCCCGCGAAGACTTCGAAGCGATGATCGCGCGCGACGAGTTTCTCGAATGGGCTCAGGTGTTTGGGAACTATTACGGCACCCACCGGGGAATCCTGGAAGAGGCGCTGGCGCAGGGGAAAGACTTAGTCCTCGACATTGACGTGCAAGGTGCGAGACAATTGAAACTAGCGGTTCCCGAGGCCGTTACGGTTTTCATCCTGCCCCCCTCCAAGCAGATCCTGGAACAGAGGTTACGTGCGCGCGGGGAAGATCGGGATGAGGTGATTGAGCGGCGGCTGAAGGAAGCGGCCGAAGAGATCCGGAATTATGGCGCGTACGATTATGTTTTGATCAATCGCGACCGGGAGGAATCGGCTGCGGTTTTGAGCGCTATCGTGTGCGCCGAGCGGGCGAGACGGACCAGAATTGAGGGCGATATCAAGCCGATTCTGGAGACATTTCAAGTTTGACGAGGTTTTAAAAATGGCTGAGACGCACCCACGCAATAACGCGCATTGCACCATCCCCGACGATCCCGATCAGAGCACTTACCGCTTCATTATCGTAGCGGCCAAGCGCGCCCGGCAGTTGCAGGGCGGTGCGCGCCCGGTGCTGCCGACGGCATCGAAGAAGCCCACCGTAATCTCCATGGAAGAGGTGCGGCGCGGCCTTGTGAAGTACGTTTTGACCGGCCCGGCTCCGGAGCCGCCCGCGCCGGAAGAACCCATACTCTAGATGTACCGTTTCCGGATGCCGGATGCCGCCGCGCGCGGCTCCGGCCCGAGCCACGACCGTTCCGATCGGAGCCACGACCGTGATTGGAGTGGTCGTCTCGTGCTCTTCTCGAAATACGAGACCGTATTCATGAAACGGAGTACTAAGCTCGCATGAAGATCCTGCTGGGCGTGGGCGGCGGCATCGCGGCCTACAAGGCCGCCGAGTTGGCGCGCCTTCTGATGCAGCAAGGTCATGAAGTACAGGTCATCATGACGCGTGCGGCCGAGGAGTTCGTGCGGCCTCTGACCTTCGCCGCGCTCACCGGCCGCAAGGCTCTCACCGATCTGTTCGCCATTGAGAGCGCCATCGAGCATATCTCGGTGGCGCAGGATCACGATCTGCTCGTGATCGCGCCCGCCACGGCCGATCTGATGGCCAAGCTGGCGCACGGCCTCGCGGACGACTTCCTCACCACGTTGTATCTGGCCTTCACCGGACCGGTGGCGATTGCGCCGGCGATGAATGTGAACATGTGGCAACACGCCGCCACCCAGGCCAACCTCGAAACATTGCGCCGCCGCGGGCATCGCATCGTGGAACCGGATAGCGGCTATCTGGCTTGCGGCATGACCGGGCCGGGCCGCCTGGCAGCGCCGGAGGAAATCGCGGAAGCCATCGCCTCTGAGACGCGCAAGCGGCGCGACTTGGAGGATGAAACCATTCTCATCACAGCGGGACCCACGCAGGAGCCCATCGACCCGGTGCGATTCCTTTCCAACCGTTCCAGCGGCAAGATGGGCTACGCGCTGGCGGAAGCCGCCGCCGCCCGCGGAGCTCGCGTGGTGCTGATTTCGGGGCCGGTGAATTTGGCGCCGCCGCGCGGAGTGGAAACCGTTCCGGTGCGGACGGCGATCGAGATGCGCGACAAAGTGTTCGAGCGGCTGGCGCCGGCCACCATCGTGGTGAAGGCGGCCGCGGTGGCCGATTTCCATGTGGCCAACGCGCCCGGGCAGAAGATCAAGAAGACCGCCGCGCGCATTTCTCTCGAGCTCGACCCGACGCCCGATATTCTGGCGGAGCTGGGACGCAAAAAGGGCGACCGCCTGCTGATCGGCTTCGCCGCCGAGACGCAAAACCTGCAGCAGGAAGCGCGCCGCAAACTCGAATCGAAGAACTGCGACATGGTGGTGGGGAACCTGGTGGGCGGGGCCGATTCGGGATTTGAGTCCGACTATAACCAAGTGACGCTGGCGCTTTCCAGCGGCGAAAACATTCCCCTGCCACTCGCCGGCAAGCGCGAAGTGGCCGACCGCATTTTCGACGAGGCGCTGAAGCTGCGCCTGGCCTTGCATGGGCAACAAATCACGCTGCTCACCGATGGGCTGAAATCGTAACGGCATTGAGAACCTCTGGTCGCTCGTTAAGCGCGGGTTGAGCGGAACATACATCAGAGCCATTCCATTTGTTCCGCTACCTTGACGAGCAGGCATTTCGCTACAATAATCGCAAGAAGACCGACGGCGACCGCTTCGATATCGTAGTGCGCCAGATTGTGGGCGAGCGGCTCACATGGGACCGCCTGACCGGGAAGGACGATGAATTATTACAGGCACATCCTTGATGAAGCGGCAGGGACGCGGGAAGAGGGCGTCGGCGAAAACATGGGGTGGAGGACCTAGATGAAGACTCCAAGGCAACGTTTGATCAATAAGGGCAATCGGCACAAACCACTCCCGCCGATTACGCTCCGCGAGATAATAGAATTGCTATATTCTACGCCAGAGCGGTCTACCGAAGAATCACCAAAAGAGCCTGCTGTGGTTCCGAATGAAAGCGATTCGCCAAGTGGGCACTAGATGACGCGCTATCTATTTGTTGATAACTTTCGTGGCTTCACTCATGTCTGCGTCCCAATTGTAGATGTGAATTTTTGTGTTGGGGAAAATAGCTCCGGTAAGACTTCATTCTTGGGGTTGCTGAAGCTTCTCTCTACGCAGGAATTTATTTGGACACAGAAATTCAGCTACGAGGATGTTAACTTTGGGCATTTCCATGATATGGTTAGTGCCCACTCAAGTGATCGTAGCTACTTTAGTTTTGGAACTATCGAAGACCATCCAGCGGGAAGGCAGCACGGAGCCTTAGCAATGCTGTACACCTTCAAAGAACATGAAGGATTAGCGCGGCTTTCACAATTTACGACAATTGCCGGCAAGCATCAGATATTTCTAAGATTTGAGGGAAAGAACGCTTATTTCAAAGCTAAGAACCTTACCAGGGGGACAACCGCAGAAGACCTCAAGGATATATTCCCGGAGTGGATCGCCGAGCGAGCTTCAGATAAATCCGATTATAGACAGCTGGCCGATTCACCGCACTATCGCGCTTCGGATATTTATCATCTGTACTTTCCGTTAATGGCAGCCATCGAACAGTCCCAAACAGGTCACGGCCCCAGCGGCTTGGAGTACGCAAGGCAGGAATTGATATGGATAGCTCCAATACGGACCAAGCCACAAAGAACCTATGACGACCTATCGCACAGCGATTTTTCGGCAGAGGGAGGTCACACCCCATATCTGATCCGCCGGGTATTGCATTCAGAGACGGAAGCAAAGGAGTTTGAGGTATTTATCCAGCGCGTTGGAAAAGCCAGTGGCTTGTTCGAGTCAATTCAAATACGTAATTACGGAGAGAGCGTGGCTGCGCCTTTTGAGGTAGACGCGGTATTAGACGGGAAGCCACTTAATTTGCTCACCGTCGGCTATGGGGTGTCGCAATCGCTGCCAGTTTTTGTCGAGATAATTACTCGACCAAAGGGAAGCTGGTTTGCAATCCAACAGCCAGAGGTTCATCTACATCCTCGTGCCCAGGCGGCTTTAGGTGACGCGTTTTTTGAAATGGCGGTAGCCGATCAAAAGCGCTTTTTGATCGAGACCCATAGCGATTTCACAATAGACCGCTTCAGAATGAACTACAGAAAAAGAGTCAAGAAGCCTAATAGTCAAGTGTTGTTCTTTGAACGGAAGAATAAACTGAATACAGTAACTCCTCTAGTAATTTCCACAAAGGGAGACCTACCATTGGAGCAGCCAGACGGCTATCGTAGGTTCTTTGTAAAGGAAGAAATGCGGTTGCTGGGGCTATAAAACTAGTGTGCATAATAATTGACGCTAACACCATACCGAGCGTATTTGATTCAAAATCTAAGGAGCACGCTAGTTTTGTGCCGGTCTTAACTTGGATCACAACCGGAAAGGGACGAATAATTTATGGCGGAAGCAAGTATAGAAGTGAGTTAGGGAGACTTCCAGTGTATCTCCGCTTGATTGCAAACCTAGAGAGACAAGGGAGAGTCATCATTCTTCCTAATTCTCCGGTAGACAGGTATGCGGCTAAGCTGAAAATTAAGGTTCCGGCCAAGAAATTTGACGATGAGCATATAGTCGCAATCGTGGCCGTCTCTGGTTGCCGTGTTGTGTGCACGAGTGACAAGACTGCGCATATATATCTGCGGCGACGCGACCTCTATCCAAGCGGCGTCAAGCGTCCAAAAATATACAGCGCAGCTCGCCACGTAAACCTATGTCGTGACCAAAATATTGCCGAGATCTGCCAAGGGAGGCAAATAAGATGAAACCACTACCAGCACCGCCCGGTCCCGGCAATGCCGAATCGGATCGATTTGACAACGCCTTCCAGCCAGATCATCACTGTATGGAAGGAAGACTTCATCAAGGGAGAGGAGCGATTAAGGCGTGCCCGGAACAGGACGCGGGCCGCGAAGAAATCAAGCTGATCACGGCCAGCCTGTCACGCCGTTACGAACTGTAGCGGCTCACGGATGCGTTGTCAAATCAATATTATTGCCCTTGCATGCCCATGAACGCTGACCAGATCCGCAAACGCCTGGAATTCTACCAGGACCTTGGAATCAAGGACATCTACAAGCAAAGTCCGGCGGACCCCCCGGTACCGGCACTGGTATCCAACCAACCCCCTGGTCCGGTTGTCACAGCCACCGCGGAATCCGTGCCGGTAGTGATGCTGGCCCCCACACTGCCGCCGCTGGCCCCGGACAACGACACGCTCTTCCAAATCCTGACCGATATTGGCGATTGCCACCGCTGCCGTTTGAGTGAAGGCCGCAACAAGATCGTCTTCGGCGTGGGCAATGAACACGCTCCACTGGTATTCGTGGGCGAGGGCCCGGGCGCCGACGAAGACGAGCAGGGCATCCCCTTCGTTGGCCGGGCCGGGCAACTGCTCACGCAGATGATTGAGGGTACGGCGAAGAAGGAAGGCATTCCGCTGCAGCGCGCCGATGTCTATATCTGCAACGTGGTGAAATGCCGTCCACCGGGGAATCGCACGCCCGAAGCCGATGAGATGGAGACCTGCGGCCAATTCCTCTACCGCCAGCTTTCGGCCATCCACCCTAAGGCGATTTGCGCCTTGGGAGGCACCGCGGCCCGCGCAGTCACCGGTCACAAGGAAGGCGTGACCAAGATGCGCGGCCGGTGGTTTCAGTGGAGGGATATTCCCGTGATGGTTACCTATCACCCTTCTTACCTGCTGCGCCCCTACAACCAGGACGCCAAGAAGGAGGCATGGGAAGATCTGAAGAAAGTGCTTCACTTCGTCTACGACTGAAATATAGAGCAATTGTCCGAGGCAGTACGTTCTCTTCAGCCGGTACTATTAGATACGTCTACATGGATACGTACCCGACCGCTGAAGAAATGCTTTCCTCAGCTCACGAATACCTGCATCTGGTGATTCTCGGACAGGGTGCAGCCATCGAAGAGTTACAGGCCAACAATCGCGAGCTGGCGGCTATTCTGGAGGAATTCTTGAGCGTCCGCGGCGAGCTTCACGGCGCGGCTGGCAACAATGTCGATGGCCACGGTCTCGCGCAGGTTGCCGACGGCAACGGCCTCGCGCACGTTGCCGATGGCGACGGTTTCGCGCACGTTGCCAAGGCTCGTCAGCCCAAAGCCGCTCCCAAAGACCTGGATCTGGCGCAACTCCAACGGGAGGCGGGCCAGGCGCAGCAGAAAGGCCGGAATGCGATGCGGGAATCGGCGCTGCTGCGCCAGAGATCGCAGAAAGTGCGCCTGTCATTGCGGAACGGCGCGGGCGAGAACCACAAGCCGGCGCTTACGGACCATGGTGGTCTTTCCAAACGCGAACGGCAGGTATTGTCGCTGATTGTGGCCGGCAAGAGCAGCAAGCAGATCGCGGCCGAGTTGGGTATTTCGTTCAAGACGGCGGTGACGCACCGCGCCAGCCTGATGGGGAAGTTGGACGTCCACGAGGTCGCTTCCGTGGTGCGGGTAGCTATCCGGCAGGGCTTGACGTAGAGGATGACGTCCCACTCGACTGGCGCCGTCACCGAGTGGTTTTGCGCTCTTGCGGAAAATCACTCCCTTACGGTCGTGGCTCCGATCGGAGCCGGGCCCAGAGGGCGCCCCGTCAGCAAGCGGTTTCACGATAGCACCGAATCTCACGGTCACGGCAAAAGCGACTAGCGGCCTACAATTTGCGCGGCGCCTTTTTCTCCGCGAGGGATGCTGACGCCCTGCTGGCGCAGGTTTTCGCGAAGCGCCTGGGCATAGACGTCGATGTGCTTGCGCGAATAGCGCACCAGGCCTATGCGGCGCAGCCGGTTCATCTGGAACGTCACGATCTCGCGCGAGGTCCCGACGAACTCGGCAATGGTGTGGTGAGTCAGCGAGGCAACGCGCAAAGAGCCGTCGGGCATCGGCGTGCCGAGCTCGGCGGCGAGTTGCAATAGCGCCAGCATTACGCGCTCCGGCGTCTTGTGGACGGCCATGCTCTCGATGCGGTCCTGCAAATCGAGGCACTGGCGCACCAGATACTGCCAGAGGGCGATCCCCAGGTGGGGCTCGCGCTCCACCTGCTGCTCGATTTCGTTGCGGCTCCACGACATCAGCGTGACGTTATCCAGGGCGACGGCGGATTCGCTGCGATTCACCGGGCCGATCAGCGACGACTCGCCGAACAGTCCTTCGCGGCGGACAATGCGGCCCACAGTCTGTCCTCCATCGTTAGCCGTCGTGCCAATCTTGACGCGGCCCAGAATCACCAGATAAAGGCCGGCCGCGGGATGTTGATCGTCGTAGATAACGCGGCTTTTGGCGAATTCCTGGACGGCCTTGCGTGGCAGGTAGGTTAATGGGTCCTCGTAGGCTAGTCCCATGTCGGCTCGACGGCTCATCATTGGGCGATTCTCCAGACTGAAGCTGCAGTCTCATTCGACACATTAGCGCTATATGCACGGCGCCGTCCATCGGCAGTTCGTCCGAACAAGACTCAAAATGGTGATTTTGATAACAAATCATGCGGTGGCTCGGTGGGTTGTTACACCAGAAATCACGCGAGGCCCGCGGGTTGTTACACTGGCAGAGCATGGTGGCGAACGCGGCGATTGCGCAACGTCTCGGACATTTGACGCAGGAGCCCGCCGTCAGAGAGAGTCTGCAATGGTTCACCCGCGAAAAGCAGTGGATCAATGAAACCCACCTGGAGCTCTGCCGCATCCCGGCCCCGACTTTTCTCGAACAGGATCGCGCGGCGTGGTTTCTGACGCAGTTCCGGGAGGCGGGTTGGAACGCCGCCATCGACCGGGCCGGCAATGTGATAGCGACTTCGGGCGACGGGCCGTATGTGGCGCTGACGGCGCACATGGATACGGTGCTCGCTCCGAAGAATCGCGACGAAATCGCGGTGGATTCCGACGGCGCGTTTCGCGGCCCGGGCGTCTCCGATAACGGCGCGGGACTGGCCGGGCTGCTGGCGGTGGCGCGCGCCTGGAAATTCGCGCAGTCCATGCCGGGTTTCCCGCGCCGATTGTTGTTGGCCGCCAATGTGGGCGAAGAGGGCGAAGGAAACCTGTTGGGCATGCGGCACCTGTGCAAGCAGTCCGCGATCGGCAAGAAGATCGAGGCGTTTCTGGTGGTGGACGGCGCCGATACCAGCCACATCACCACGCGGGCGCTGGGCAGCCGCCGGTTTGAAGTGACCTTCACGGGGCCCGGCGGCCATAGCTGGAGCGACTATGGCGTGGGAAATCCGCTGCATGGCTTGTGCCGCGCGGTGACGTTATTCTCGGAGACGCAGGTGGGCGGCGTTCCGAAATCGGCGGTGAATGTGGGGCTGATCGAAGGCGGATCGGGAGTGAATGCCATCGCTCAGGCGGCACGGGCCAAGGTGGACATCCGCTCCGAAAGCAACCGCAAGCTGGACGAATTGGTGGAAGCGCTGGAGAGCGCCGTGGAACGCGCCAAGGAAGTGGAAAACCAGCGCGCCACAGGCGGAAAGGTATTGGCGCGCGTGAAGGAAATCGGCTCGCGCCCGGCCGCGGAGCTGCCGGAATCGGCCGCCATTCTGCAATACTTGCGGGCGGTGGATGCGCACCTGGGCATCCGCTCGCACCTGGACACCTCGTCGACGGATGCGAATATTCCGCTTTCGCTGGGCATCCCCACGGTGGCGATCGGCGGCGGCGGCGCAGGCGGCGGCGCTCATACCACGCAGGAATGGTACCGGCCGGAGGGCCGCGATCTGGGCCTGAAGCGGATCTTCCTCGCGCTGTTGATGCTGATGGGTAACGGGGATAGTTATTGAGCCGGGTGAGCCAAGTCAGCCGCCGGAAAGCCGCGGAGCTGGCTCTGGTTTTCAACACGCTGGTTTGGGGCGCCACTTTCATCCTGGTGAAATCGGCGCTGGTCGGCATCTCCCCGCTGCTGTTTCTGGCCCTGCGGTTCTCGCTCGCCACGGCGGCTCTGGCGTTGCTTTTCCATAAGCCGCTGGCCAAGCGGGACGCGTGGAAGGGCGCCGGCGCGGGCGTGCTGGTGGGAAGTTTCCTGTTTCTAGGCTATCTCTTGCAGACGCTTGGGCTGCGTCTCACCTCGGCGCCGAAATCGGCGTTTATCACTGGTTTGACGTCCGTCATGGTACCTTTGCTCGGTTCGTTCGTCTATCGAAACAGGCCGCGGATTTCCGAATGGCTTGGGATTCTTACCGCGACGGCCGGGCTGGCGCTGATGACGCTTCCGGATGCGGGGCTTCTGGCTACAGTGCTGCCGGGTGCGGGGCTTGCAAAAGCCGCCATCAACCGGGGCGATGTCTTGACGTTTTTTTGCTGCATCGCCTTCGCGGCGCACATTGTGACGCTGGGCCATTTTTCCAGACGGATGGGCTTCGAGCTGCTTTCGGCGACACAAGTAGGGACGGCCGCTCTGCTGTCTTTGGCGCTCTGCGGATGGACGGAAACGCCCCATATGGAGTGGCGTCCGGCGGTGGTATCCGGCATACTGATAACAGGGCTTTTCGCCACCGCCCTGGCGTTTACGGTTCAGGCGTGGGCGCAGAAGTACACCACCCATACCAGAACGGCTTTGATCTACATGCTGGAGCCCGTGGTGGCCTGGGCGACGTCGTATCTATTGGCGGGTGAGGGACTCTCGCGGCGGGCAGCCGCCGGCGCAGCCCTTATCCTGGGCGGTGTTTTGTTGGTGGAGTTGAAACCGCTGAGCCAGCGGTGACATCCATCGATTAGGAGAACCGGCTGCAAGACCGCCGGCGTTACCGTAGCAGCGGAATATAACGATTCCGGCTTGCAATTGCGCATAAGTAAAACCAGGAGTGAAAACAGGTCCATGAGTCTCTTCGACAAATTCCGTAGACAGAAACTGCTGTCGTTCACGATGGTATTGTTCACGCTGTCGCTCGGCGTCGTTATCGGCACCGTGATCAGTTCGGGCGTGAAGGCGGCAAGAAGCGATTACGCGGCTGCGGATGCCACGCCGCTGGTGATTCCGAGCCCGGTTCAGCTTTCGACTACCTTCAGTCAAATCGCCAAGATGGCGGGCCCTTCGGTGGTGAACATCTCCACCACGTACTATCCAAAAACGGCAGCCCGCCAGCCGGGTAATAATAGCCGGCGGCGGCAGCAAATGGCGCCTCCCGACGACGATCAAGGCGGCCAAGGCGGCGCCGGCAACGGCGGCATGGACGATTTCCTGTACAAGTTCTTCGGCGGCAGCCCATTTGGCGGCGGCGCGCCGCAGGAATCGCAAGGCGGCGAGGCGCTTGGTTCGGGCGTGGTAGTGGACCGCGCCGGCTACGTACTGACGAACAATCACGTGGTGGACAAAGCCGACCGCATCCAGGTGAAGTTCATGAACGATTCGACCCAGTATGAGGCCAAGGTGGTGGGCGCCGACGCCGCTACGGATCTAGCCGTGATTAAAGTGGAAGGCAAGCGCGATTTCATCCCGCTCAAGATTGGCAATTCCGATGCGGTGCAGGTGGGCGATTGGGCGCTGGCCATCGGCTCTCCGCTGGGCTTTGAGGCTACCGTCACGGCGGGCATCATCAGCGCCAAAGAGCGCACCATGAAGGACGATCCCACGATGCAGCTCCAGCATTTCCTGCAAACCGACGCTGCCATCAATCCCGGCAACAGCGGCGGTCCGCTGCTCGATATGCGCGGCGAAGTGGTGGGCATCAACACGGCCATCGCCTCGCGCTCCGGCGGCTACCAGGGAATCGGCTTTGCGCTGCCCATCAATACGGCGGCGAATGTTTATAACCAGATCGTCAAGAATGGTAAAGTGACGCGCGGATCCATCGGCATTCAGTTCACGCCGTCGGAGGATGCACACGATCTGCTCAAAGCGAATGGCGTCACCCAAGGCGTGTTCGTGCAGACCGTGGCGGCGGGCGGCCCATCCGATAAGGCGGGCATGAAGGATGGCGATATCATCCTCTCGTTGAACGGCAAGCCGTTGATGAGTGGCGACGATCTGGTGGATAACGTAACATCGACGCCCATCGGGCAGGCGGTTGACCTGACAGTGCTGCGGGATGGAAAACGCCTGAACCTGCACGTGATTGTCGGCAACCTGGCGCAGATCTTCCCCGATACGTTCGGAAACGGCAGCGTGCCGGAATCGGCCAAGGGATCGGCTACGGCTCTCGATTTCGGCATGAACATCCGGGATTTGACGGCCGGCATGCGCGATTCCATGGGCCTCAACGAGACTGGCGGCGTGGTGATCGATTCGGTGGAGCCTGCGTCTTTCGCCGCAGATTTGGGTTTGGCGGCAAACGACGTGCTAATGGCGATCAACCGGCAGCCGGTTAGTTCCGTTGACGACGTGAAGCGCATCCGGGGCACGCTGAAACCGGGCCAAGCGGTTGAGTTCAAAGTTCTCCACAAGACCCGAGCCGGACGGGGCGGCGATTGGCAGACGGTCTTCCGGGCCGGCACTTTGCCGGTGAGGTAGGACAGACCATCGCCTTTCGTGGTCTGTCGGGCCTTCTCTAAACCATGGCCGGGGGCCTGTCCCCTTCGAGGCGGTTGGGATTCCCAACCGCCCTTTTTGTTGTTCCCCTGTTACAATAGAGTTTCCAATATGTATCGTTTCTTAGGTTGCGTTGCCGCATTGGTGATGATTCTCTCGGCAGCTTCGGGGCAAACCGCCCCGCCTGCGAAGAAGAAGAGTCCGGCCGCCAGGAAGACTTCCGTTGCCAGGAAGAGTCCGGTTGCGGCGAAGAAGCCGGCTACAGCTCTACAGAAAAACGTAGCGGCAAAGCGGGCCGCCACCCCAGCCGGTAACCGCAAAAAGACTCCCGCAAAGCCCGCGGTCACCTGGCGCAACCGGCAACTCCAGCCCACTCAGGAGCGGTACAAGGAAATCCAACAGGCGTTGGCCGCCAAGGGATATTTGCAACCCGAGCAGGCCACCGGGACCTGGGACCAGAATTCCGCCGGCGCTCTGAAGCAGTTTCAAGGCACTCAGAATATCGACGCTTCGGGTAAGATCAACTCGCTTTCGCTGATCGCGCTCGGGCTGGGCCCCAGGCATGAAGATACTCCGCCGAAACCGCAGCCTGCGGCTCAGCCGGATCAGAACCGGTAGCGCGTCGTTGGTGGCAAAACGAAACAATCTCGTCCCGGTCGGAAGATTGCCCGCGAAAATTGGTCAACTGCTCCAAAAGGCCGATGGCCAGGCTGCTCAGCCGGCCGTGCTTGCCGTCATGCGTGTCAATGACCTTCTGCCCTTCCTGAAGCAGCGCGGCGGTTCCCTGGAACGCTTTTCCGTATTTGCTCCGGATCGGATACCAGGCGTGGCCCTGAGTCCCCTCCTCGCTCGCCTCCTCCTGTCCCATTTCCAGATACGCCGCATCAATCCCGCCTTCGCCGGACCCGTCGCAATAAACCAGCTCTCCGGTCGATTCATCGAGGTCAAGCCACTGGACAATGAGTCTGCGCGCAAACCGATGTCCAAGCTCAACGGTGCTGGGATTGCCTTCTGTGATTTCCGTAAGCCACTGTCCCGAGGATTACTCGAATTCTACGGACGCTGCGCGGCTTTCATCAATGCCCGAACAATGCGACGAGATCACGGCTGCCGTGCACGACGTGCAGAATCAGCACCACGTCGTTCTCTATGATGCCGTGGATGATGACGTAATCGTCAACCGTGAGGCTGCGCAGGCCGGGGGCAAATCATCACGGCGACGCCCGATGTAGGGATACCGGGCTAGGAGCCAGAAACGCTCAACGATGCCCTCCGCCACGCGGGTGGCGATATCGGTGCTGCCGCTCTCGCGGGCGATGTGAATCCAGATGCCGTCAAGGTCGGCTTCCGCCTCGAGCGAAAGACGAAACTCGCTCATCAGCGGGGATTCTGCTCGGCGGCAAGCCGCGTCATGCCGCGCCGCTTGATGTCGGCGGCGAGTTGGGTCACATCCTCATGCGTCGTGATTCTGCGGCCCTCGCCACGCGTTAAGGAGGCTTCGGCCTGGTCGACCGCCACAAGTATTTCCAACCGCCGTCGCTCGCGTTCTTCCCACAGCGACATGGCTTCCTGTACTGCGTCTTCCTTGCGGTGCAACCGGCCAGTCTCGATGGCCTGGCGAATAAACGCCTCCTGGTCGGGGGTCAAATGTAATTCCATACGCCTTTAGCGTAGGAGTCGGCAAAGCAGGTGTCAAGCTCGGCTTCGCCGCTGTCGCCGCCTGCGCTCGTTAACGGCTGCGGCGTTCTGCGCCGTGCGGAGGGATAGCGCTCCGCGATTTCGACGCGGGATATTCAGACTCCCGGCAACGTGGGTAGAACCCACTGCCCGGCGATCACACCAGAGGGGATAAGACGCCGCCCGCGTGATGGCAAGCCTCATTCATGGCGCAGGGAGCGGATAGGGTCCACCGAAATCGCGCGCCGTGCCGGAGCCCAGCAGGATAGCAGCGCTATTGCAAGCATAGTGACGGCCACACCACCGAGCACTACGGGGTCGCGCGGCGTGGCCTGCGGCGCCACATGGGCCAGCACGGCCGTGCAGGCTAATCCGCCGGCGATTCCCGCCAGCGCGCCCACCCCGAGAACCGCGGCCAAGCGCCCCAGAACCGACATCAAAACCTGCGACGGCTGCGCGCCGATCGCCACGCGGATTCCAATCTCGCGCACCCGCCGGCTCACGGTATAGGCCGATAGTCCGTAGATGCCGGTCACGGCCAGCATCAATGCCAACAGGCCGAAAGCGCTTAGCGCCCACGCCGCCGCGCGTGCTTGGAAGAAGGTGATGTCCAGCAGGTTTTCAAGCGCGCCTGTGCTGTAGACAGGCAACCCGCGGTCGAGACTCTGAACGGCACGCTTCATCCGCAGCGCGAGCGCAGCTTCAGGCTGCGCGGCTTCGGGATGGACGGCGCGCGCCAGCAGGTACGTGGTTCCGCTGTAGTTCTGTAGAATGGGACGGAAAATCGCGGGCCGCGGATCTTCCGTCAGCCCCTGGTATTTTCCATCCTCCACGATGCCGATCACCTGAACTGGCGGCTGCTTCAAGTCGCCGGCGCGGTAATATAGCCCTACGCCGTTCTGGTTGCCCAATACTTGGCGGGCGAAGGTCCGGTTCACGATAGCGGTGAGTGGCGAATAAGCGTCGTCGTGCCAGGTGAAGTCGCGCCCAAACAGCAGATGCGTGCCGATGGCGCGGAAGTAGCCGGGCGAAACTTCGTAGTGACTTACGCGAATCGCTCTCGAAGCGCGAAAATCGGTCTCACCGAAGCGGAATGCCCCCGAGTTCGATTGATCGACTCCGAGGGGGAAGGAATCCGCAAAGGCCGCGGCGGTCACTCCGGGCAATTGCAACGCTGCATCGAGCGCGCGGCGCTGAAACGCCTCGCCGTCCTTTTGTGCGTACTGGGCCAAACCCAGATCGAAACCGGCGACGCTCACGCCTCGCGGCTGAATGCCCACCGGCATTTGAAACGCTCGCTGCGCGCCGCGCATGGCCACAAAACAAGCGGTCACCAGGACGCAGCACAACGCTACTTGCGCGGCCAGCAACAGTTCGCGAAACGGCCAGACGCGGCCCGGTTTGTATACGGATGCGCCAACACGCAACGCCTGGTTAGGGTTCGCTTGTAAGCCCTGCCTCGCTGGAGCCGCGCCGAATAACAGCGCCGAAGCGAGCGCAGCCGCCAGACCGAAGAGGAATACGCGCCAATCCGCCATGACATTGACGCGTACCGGTATCTCCGCCAGACTGAGCCGGCTCAGCGTCCCCAGTATCAGCGCGGCCAGACCGCATCCTGCAGCGCCGCCCATCAGCGCCAGAAAGGCGGATTCGGTCATCAATTGACGCACGATGCGGCCCCGGCTGGCGCCGATGGACACGCGAATCGCGATTTCAAAAGCGCGATCGGCGGCGCGCGCCGTCATCAGGCTGGCGAGGTTGGCGCAAGCGGCCAGCAAGACCATCGCCGCGAGAATAATCACCCCGAAGACAAACGCCTCCACGGGATTGCGCAGCGTATTGCCCACCAATCCCAGCTTCGAGAGCCGGACTTCGATGCCCGCATCCGTGCGTGGGTAGGTGCGCGCCAGATCGTCCGCGATGGCGCGCAGATTACCCTCCGCCTGCGCTCGGGTCACGTGCGGCTTCAGACGGCCGGCCACCAGACAATGGGAGGTATTGCGATTCCGGAGCCAGTCGTGTTCTTCAATTTGCGCCTCCATCGCCATGAGAACCCAGACGTCCGGCCAATAGATGGTCTCCGTGCCGTGAAACCCGGCCGGGGCCACGCCGATCACGTTGTAGGGATGTCCGTTCACGCGAATGGACCGGCCTACAATGGCCGCGTCCGCCGAGAAGCGGTTGCGCCAACAGTCGAAGCTGAGCACCGCCAAGGCGCTCGCGCCGGGGCTGACGTCGTCTTCGGCATGAAAGAAGCGGCCCGCCAACGGCTTCACCCCTAGCACGTCGAAGTAGTTGCCGGTGGCCAGATACGCCCAGCCGCGCGATGCGGCATCGCCAGCGCCCAAACCGACCGGCGACGCGCGATAAGCGATGAGCCCGGAAAGCGTGACATTGCGGTCGCGGAGATCGCGATAGTTGGGGTAGGAATGCGTCGTGGGCTCGACGAAGACCAGCTCCGCCGGCGACTGCACCGGCAACGGCCGCAACACCAGCGCGTTCAGTACGCCGAAGACCGCGGTGTTGGCGCCGATGCCCAGAGCCAGCGAGAGCACCGCCACCGCCGTAAAGCCGGGCGAGCGGCGTAGCGCGCGAACGGCATAGCGCAGGTCTTGACCCAGTACATCCAGCCAGCGCAGACCGTAAGAGCGGCGGCACTCTTCCCTGTAAGTCTCGCCGGAGCCGAGTTCCAGGCGCGCCTGCCGTTGCGCGTTGCGGGGAGACTGCCCGGCGCGGATCAAGTCCGCCGCGCGATGCTCGACGTGCGAGCGCAACTCCTCGTCCAGATCGCGCTCCCAGCGGCTGCGGCCAAAAATCGCGCGCAGAGTGGAACGCAAAGGTCCGAGCATGGTTAAACCTCTCCGCGGCGCGTTGCCAGCGCCGCTCCCATGGCCGCGACGAGCCGCTCCCAGCCTGCCGTCTCATCGCGCAGCCGCCTACGGCCGGCAGCGGTCAATTCGTAGTATTTGGCGCGGCGGTTGTTCTCCGATACGCCCCATTCCGTGGAGAGCAGCTCCTGGCGCTCCAGGCGATATAGCGCGGGATAGAGCGCGCCTTGCTCGATCCGCAGCGCATCGCCCGAAATCTGACCGATGCGCAACAGCACGCCATACCCGTGAAGCGGTCCGAGCGAGACGGCTTTCAAAATGAGCAGATCTAATGTGCCGGGAAGCAGTTCGGCTGCGGGCGGCATTCGTTCTCCTTACCTGGTTAGGAGAATAACCGCGTTCTCCTAAGTTGTCAAGGAGAGACAGACGGGAGGCGGGGAGCAAGCCGGGAGGCAGGTTCCACCGAGTGACGGACGGTCACTGACGGGAGCGTCTCCAGCGGCGGAAACCTGCGTATCGCGAGGCGAAGAGCGCTGGCTGAAAGCCGGCGGCAGCCAGGATTGGCCGCCCCACTAAAGCGTCGGATGATACACGCGTTTCTTCTCGAATTCGTTTTAGGGGTCGTGTAAATCTGGCGCAGGAGCATGACCGGCGACCGGTCCACCGCTACTCCCATTCACCCAATCATGCACGATTCCTGGGATTCCGCCTATGGCCTTTGGATTGCTAGATGAATTTGCAGAGGGAGGAGCCGATCATGCTCGTCGCAGTGGGATTAGGGGTTCTGGTTGTGTTTTGCTTGCTGCTTTCGATGGTTCAGACGCCGCCGGAAATCGGACGGTAGTCCGCTGCTGGGGCAAATGGACACGCCACGTGGACACATTGTCGTGTCCGGAGTGTCCATGCGGTGTTCAGTGTAACCGCCAAGCGGGCGTATTTCGCATTACGTAGCGCATTACGTAGCAACCCGCCGAGGCCAACCGAAACTTTCGATGGCCCCGACCACCGACGCCTGTTCGTCCGGCGACAAATCGTTGTAGAACGGCAGCCGCAGCAACCGGTCGCTGACGTTTTCGCACACCGGGCAATCGCCATCGCGCCCGCCAAACTTGCGCCCCATGTCGGAAAGGTGCAGTGGCAGGTAGTGAAATACGCTCAAAATCCCTTCCGATTTCAGGTGGTTGATGAGGGCCGTGCGCTCGCCAAGCGACGGCAGCAGGATGTAGAACATGTGGTACGGTTGCTCGCAGCCTTCGGGAATTTGCGGCAATCCCACACCGAACTTACGCGCCCACGGCTGGAGCGCCTCCCAGTAGAATTCCCAGACGCGCTTGCGTTTCGCCTGGATCTCGCGATGCGCTTCCAGTTGCGCGAACAGAAACGCCGCCAGCAGATCGGAAGGCAGATAGCTCGACCCGATATCGGTCCACGTGTACTTGTCGACCTCCCCGCGAAAGAAGCGGCCCCGGTTGGTGCCCTTCTCGCGGATGACTTCCGCCCGCTCCACGTAGCGCTGATTGTTGATGATGAGCGCTCCGCCCTCGCCGCAGATTACGTTCTTGGTTTCGTGAAAGCTCTGCGAAGCCAGATCGCCGAACGTGCCCAGTTTCCGTCCTTTGTATTTGGCAAACAGGCCGTGGGCGTTGTCTTCCACCACGGTGATGCCGCTGGCGGCGGCAATCTGGCAGATGCGGTCCATCGCGCATCCAACGCCCGCGTAATGCACCGGCACAATGGCCTTGGTGCGCGGCGTAATGGCGGATTCGATCAATTCCTCGTTCACGTTCAGCGTATCCGGCCGGATATCGACGAACACCGGCAGCGCGCCGCGCAGCACGAACGCGTTGACGGTGGAAACGAAGGTGAACGAGGGAACAATCACTTCATCGCCCGGGTGAATATCGAGCAGCAACGCCGCCATTTCGAGCGCGTGCGTGCAGGAAGTGGTCAATAGGGCCTTGGGGCTGCCCAGCAACTGCTCGAGAAACGCATGGCATTTGCGCGTAAAAGCGCCGTCGCCCGAGCTGTGGCCGTCGGCGATAGCCTGGTTGACGTATAGCCACTCTTTGCCTGCCAGCCCGGGCTTGTTGAAGGGAATGCGGTACGAAGAACTCATCGGTATGCTCGCCTATGCCCCATTTCCGTCTATGTTAACTCACCTCTCGGGGAGGGCCGATTGGGAGAGTGCGGCGATATGCCAGGGCCGCGGCACCGGCCGCGCGGTTTTTGGGTTTTTGTGGCGCGATAAGAGCGATGAGGACACGGATTTCGAGTAAACTAATAGTCTGCGGCAAAAGGGCCGCAGCGCCGGTTCGCCCGCCGCTTTTGGGCGCGTAGCTCAGTTGGTTAGAGCGCCTGCTTCACACGCAGGAGGTCACAGGTTCGAGTCCTGTCGCGCCCACCATTAAAATCAATAGTTGACGTCTCCTCGATCCGAAAGCGAGGCCCCCTCACGCATCTGCGATCGCTCCCGTTTGTCAGGGGCCTTCGCTTCCGTCCGGCGACAAAGGGCGAGGATCGGGAGGATGATGGAATTCTCGAAATCGTCACTCCCCAGGGCCGGTATCGGCTATCCGTAGAAGTGAAGAGATCCTATCTGAGCCGCAGTATGGTGAACGCCGTTATTGGCCGCGCGCTGGGCCGCCCGCATGGCGACAGCCGCAAGAGATCGAAGGAGCCGAGCGGAAAGCTGGTGCTCGCCCGCTATGTTCCGGCAACCAGGTCGGCGCCTTCATGGGGATTGCGTTCTTGCCTATGCCGGTCGGTTCGTTTGTCGCCGGGCCCTTGGCGGGCTGGTTGGCAGCGAACTACCTGCGGGGCGGGCATCCAATACGATGTGGTACGTGTTATCGGGTATCGGGCTGGACCCACTTCTACTTTTGAACATGACACGTGATTTGCTTGAGCTAATCGGCGCCGAGGCTGGCGGATGATCGATGGCTCGTTGTGATCGGCGCCGGAGGAATTTCACGCTTAGAGGCATATCGCTACATCTATTCGCAGCTGCGCATGGCGACCGGCTTTAAGAAGATTCTCATGGTGTTTGGCGAAGGGCGTGTCGGGATGCTGACGGGATGAAACCAGTTTGCGCGCGCGCTGCCTCTCAGTATGAAGGCTTGATAGGAGGATAGGGCAACGCAGGGATGCGACTCGAGCGCCGAATCAAGCCTGGAGTGGATGGCCGCCTTCGGGCCGCCTCCTGGGCTGCCCGCCGCACCATCTAAGAAACGGCGAGATTTTGCTCAAACAATGGGGTCCGCCTCAGCCCCTCTACTCTTTCACGATGCGGAAAACAAGAATATCGGTGGCCCCGGTTCTTGTCCCTATAGACACTGCGGCCGTGATCGACGATGTTCTTCTCGATCCAAGGATTGGGAGCAGAACAGTCGGGACGGTAACGCGCGACCTTACCAATGCCGGCTATTCCGGCCCAATCAGCCAATCGGACGTGTACAAGTTCACGCGTCCGACGATACCCCTGGAGTGACCCAGTCCTCATACGAGCACTCTGACTGCTCCTCCGCCGGGGGGCGATCTGGCAAGCATTGGGCCAGATTCTGAGCGCATCGCCGGCAATCCGCCAGTTTCCGATAAAGCTTTAATAGGGCGGGCTGTCCTATGCCGCCCGAGTCACTTTCCGGAATTTCAATGCCCAGCCCCTCGACGTCACGCCTGCGCCTGTGACGATAGCGCATCAAGTGTGCGCCTACTGAGAGGCTGCTCCAACCACGGCCCGGATCATGCCGTCGCTCTTGGTCATGATGTAGAGCTCACCGCCGGCGTCCATAGCCAACCGGAGATCCGACCGTCCTCCGGGGACTCGCTCCGCGCCCGGCAGATGTTCCGCCTTGCCGCCGCGCGTATGGTATGCGATCTCATCGATAGGGGCCATTGCCCGATAGACGTTGCCGTTCCAGGCGATCTTGACGTCGTGCATCTCGGCCATCGTCTTCGGATCGCCATCGTCGGCCGCCAGCATCTCTTTCATCTCGGCCCACCAGATGCGGCCGGACGTAATGTCGCCGAACAGGAATTTGCCGCGCAGCGCCGGGATCGCGTTCCCGCGGTAAACGAAGCCATTCGCGATCGCGATTTCGCCGGCGTCCCTGGAATGGCCGTAAGCGATGACGGGATAGGTCGGATGCACTGTGCCGCCGGTCTTGGCGGCGTCGATTCGGACTGGAATTACATCGTTCTCCGGCGGACTGGAAAGGCTATTGTCGCCGTTGAGCTGCTGCGGCCCCTCGCGCAAAGAGTAGCCGTAGTTCGCCCCTTTGTGGATGATATCGACCGTCTCCCAGGTGCTCAGCCCGATCACCAGAGCGATCAGGCGATTGTTTGCCCCGTTCGACGGATCGACATCCCACGTGAGGCGATGCGGATTGCGCAGGCCGTACGCCCAGATCTCTTTCCGGGCGCCGGATTTCGACGCGAACGGATTATCCTTCGGGATGCGGTAACGTCCATTCTCGCTGAGCGTACTGCGGTCGATATGCTCTTTGATGTCCGGGATAATGCGAAGGATTTTACCCACCAGCATGTCGAGACGCTGCGGATTGCCGCGGACGCTCGAGGTCTGCTCACCGTTTCCGCCGTCGCCGGTCGCGATGTACATGACGCGCCAGTCGGGGTCTCCCGGACGCGCGGCCGGGTTGAAAATCAGATCGGCCATCGGGTGAATGCGGCCGCTGTACTCTAGACGCATCAGCTCGCGGACAGTGCCTTCGAATGTCGAATTCGATAGGTTGGCGTCGGTCCATTCGATGACGACCGCCTCGCGCTCGGTGGTTCCGAATGTGCGGATCGGAGGCGTGACGGTGTATCCGGACGTGTTCAAGCCGGGAAAATTCTTGTTATCGGGTACGCTCGATGCCGGCAGCGCGGGATCTTCGAGGTGGATCGTATAGAACTTGCCATTGTGGACGTAGTCCGGGTCGAATTCGAAGCTGATAAACCCGCTCGCCAGGAGTTGATCGATGGCGAGCCGGTGGAAGATGCCCGGCCTGCCCGGCAGCCCATTGAAGTCGAGATAGGTAGTCGTCTTCTTCGTTGTCTTGTCCAGGATGTACAGTGGCCCGTTCAGGTCGTTGACGAAGAGCCGCTTTCTGCCTCCGCCGGGCTCCTCGCGAAGGAAATTGATGCGCGCAAGCAGACCCGCGCTATTGCCTGGCCCGTCGACGGCTCCCGTCATAGGCATGGTTGCGTAGTCTTTGATCTCGATCGTCAACCCGGGTGATGCCGCCAATCCGCAAACTATGGATGCAAGGACCGGGACCGCGGATGTAAGGCGCACGTCAAGACCTCCGCTGCGCATTCTACATCACAACGTTGAAACTTTATGGGTTTAGTTCGCCGAGCTTGGAGATGATGCGGTAATGGCCGATGGAAGACCGTGGACGCGCCAGAGCGTTCTGATGCGGCGTCATTTCGCGGGCGCCCTCCTTCGTAGTTCGTCGAAGAAGTTCAGCAGGAACGTAACGTGGCTCTGTTCGATCTGCGCCTGCGCCTCCTCAACCGGCGCTGCCACCACGAATCGCTTGCCGTCGGGCGCTAGGTCGAATCCTCCGAGAGCCACACCCGCCGGCAGCCGCGCCCAGATCCGCGGCCTCTCCGCCACGAAGAGGTCGCCCTTCACGGTATACGGCACAACCATGATGTTACCGGCCGAGTGATAGAACAGCTCATTCGCGGTGGGTGACCACACCGGGCTATCGCCACCGTTGTTGGAAATCTGCCAGCGGCTGCCCGCCGCGGACGACGATGTTCCGAACATCCGCACATAAACTTCGGCTTCCGGCGGCCCACGCTGGCCCCACGCCAACCACCGCCCATCCGGAGAGACGGTGGGCTCGCGGCTCAAGCCGGATTCACCACCCTGGAGGAACGGCTCTGCCGCTCCGGGCCGAACGCCAGAGCCTTCTCTGCGGAGCGGCAGCGTCCAGATGTCGAAACTGCCACCCTCCGAAGGGGGCTCGAGGAAAACCAGCCGCCGGCCATCGGGGGTAAACGAGGATGGTTTTTGCATGGCATTTTTCGTGCTCAACTTCTGCGGTTGGCCCGATCCATCGGCGCGCATCCATGCCATACCGCTGCCTCCCTGCCCGCCAGCCTGATAAGCGATGTATTGTCCATCGGGACTCCACACGGCCGCGCTGGGCGCAACGTCATTGTGAGTAAGGCGCGACAGGTTATCCCGCTCTATGTCGAAAATCCAGATATTCATGCCGGCGGCTTCTTCCATGGTCACCGCCAGGCGCTTGCCGTCCGGCGAGAGCCGAGGCCGCGTGTAGGCGCAGGGCTTGGCCATCAGCGGCGTGGTTTTTCCGGAAGCATCCAGCCATTGGATGGTGGTAAGGCCGCTCCCCACCGCGCCACTTCGGTATATCAGCGTGCCAGTGCGCGAGAAATCGAATTCCGCGAAGCCATAGAGATTGGATGCGGAGACGCGCTCCACCACGGGCGTTGCATTTCCACGCAGCTCCAGCCGGTCCGGATCGAATGGCGCCGCGAAAAGCGTGCCGCCGCTGAACCAGACCAGATGGCCCGTCGGCAGGTATCGGCCGAAAATGGCGTCATGCACCAGCGTCTTGGACTTGCGGTCGGCCAGCGTTACTACGTCCACGGTGGCGCCCTCCATACTTGCCGCCAGCTTGAAAGACGTCACTAATGCCGCTTTGCCGCCCGGAAGTATTTGCGGCCAGCGCTGGCCGAACTCGCCGGCCTGCAATTGGGTCGCGGGCGCTGGTTCGCCTCCCGCGGCCGGCACGCGCGAGAGACCGGCTTTGGGCGCCAGACTCGCCAGAATCGTCCCGTCCTCGCCCCAGCTAACCGCCCCGGGGCGATGATGATGCCCGGCACAACGAAACCGTCGCGCCGCCCTCCACCGAAATTTTCTTGAGCCTGCCATCGGCGAAAAAGCCGATCCACATGCCATCCGGCGAGAAGAACGGATACAGCGCGCCGTCGGTGCCCGGAAGTTCGGTTGGCTTGGGCTGATCGAGCCGCCGCACCGATAGTCGCGTCTGCCGGTCTATGCCTCGCGAGTTGAACACCAGCCGCTTGCCATCCGGCGAGAGAATGAAAGGAATGACCGTCGGCTCCAGCAATCGCGCCTCCGGCCCCAGATCGACATCCAGATTCACCAGAGGCTGTTCGGCGGCGCGCTGCCCTCGCCACGGCGCCCAGAGCGCGATGGCGGCCACGGTCGTCATTACCGCCGCGGCCGTCCAAGGCAGTCCGTTCCTCCTCGGGCGCGGTTCCGCTTGCGACGGCTCCAACTCCAGCACCAGCCGCGCATCGCCTATATCGCGCAGCCGTTGTCGTGGATCTTTCGCCAGGCACCGGCGCAGCAGTGGGCGTAGCTTCACCGGAACCCGCTCCCACCGCGGTTCCTCCTTCAACACCGATGCCAGCGTGTCCGAAATCGACGGCCCGTCGAACAATCGGCGGCCCGCGGCCATCTCATAGACCACCACGCCGAAGGACCAGATGTCGGCGCGCTTATCCACGTTGTGCCCGCGCGCCTGCTCCGGCGCCATATAGGCCGCCGTGCCCATAATCGTGCCCGCCATTGTCGCGCGCATGGTCAGCGTTGGCGATGAGATGGAATCGCCCGCGGCCATTTCGAGCGCCAGCGCTTTGGCAAGGCCAAAATCCAGCACCTTGACCTTGCCCTCGGGAGTAATTTTGATGTTGGCGGGTTTCAGGTCGCGATGGACCACGCCTTTCTCGTGCGCATATTCCAGCGCATCAACAAGCTGGTTGAGGATAGGCAGAATCTCCTCAACCGGCATCGGCCCCTGGGCAATCCGCTCGTCCAGGGTGGCGCCCTCGACCAGCTCCATGACCAGCGCCCGCTCCTCCACGCCGTAAATCGCGGCAATATTCGGATGGTTCAACGATGCCAGCACCTGCGCTTCGCGCGTGAAGCGGGCCAGGCGGTCGGGGTCGGCGGCGAACGATTCGGGCAGAACTTTGATCGCCACCTCGCGATTGAGCTTCGTGTCTGTCGCGCGCCAGACTTCGCCCATGCCGCCTGCGCCGAGCTTGCCGGTAATGCGATAGTGGGCGATGGCCGCTGAATTATGTTCCGGGCTCATGGCGCGGGATTACAAGTGTACCATCGCAGTCCAGCGCAAGAGCTACTGCGCGAAGGAGTAAAATCGTCTAGCAACTATGTCCCTCTCTGCCGGAGAACGCCTGGGTCCCTACGAGATCCTCAACCGGATTGGCGCGGGCGGCATGGGCGAAGTCTACCGCGCCCGCGACACGCGACTGGAACGGACTATTGCCATCAAGGATTCGAGCGAAGAATTCTCGGAACGATTCGAACGCGAAGCGCGCGCCGTCGCCGCGCTGAATCACCCTCACGTTTGCCAGTTGTACGACGTCGGCCCGAATTACCTGGTCATGGAATACATCGGCGGCCAGCCGCTGAAAGGTCCGCTGCCGCTCGAACAGGCGTTGAAATATGCCGCCCAGATCTGCGACGCGCTCGACGCGGCGCATCGGCACGGCATCACTCACCGCGATCTCAAGCCGGCTAACATCCTGTTAACCAACTCGGGCGTGAAGCTGCTGGATTTCGGTTTGGCGAAGATCGCGCCGGCCGTGACCACCGAAGCTACCATGACCATGGCGTTGACCGGCAAGGGTCAGATCCTGGGCACACTCCACTACATGTCGCCGGAACAACTTCAGGGCCAGGAGGCGGATGCCCGCAGCGACATATTCTCACTCGGTCTGGTGATCTATGAAATCCTGACTGGCCGCAGCGCCTTCGACGGCGCGTCGCCGGCCAGCGTGATCGCCGCCATACTGGAGCGCGAGGCCCCCTCCATTGCCGATATCGCTCCGCCGGCCCTGGACCGTCTCCTGCGTCGATGCCTGGAGAAAGATCCGGACGATCGCTGGCAGACAGCCCGCGATCTCAAGGCGGAACTCGAATGGATCGCCGGCGGCGGTACTCTCGACGGTCCTCATACCGTCCGGCGCCGGGCATTCTTCGCTTGGATTGCGGGCGCCGCGGCGGCCGGAGCAGCCGGTGGCGCCGGCATCGCGGCGTGGGCTTGGCGCGGAAGCGGCAAATCCATTCCCCTGAGACCTATCCGGTTTCGACTGGCGCCTCCCGAAGGAACAGTGCTCCAACGGATAGTTACCCGCCAGTCGGTTGCGCTCTCGCCGGTAGGCGGCAGCGTTGCCATGATCGCCAGCGACGAGGGCGGTTCCAGGGTGTGGGTTCAGCATTTCGACTCTCTCGCCGCCCGTCCGCTCGCGGGAACCGAAGGCGCCGGCATAGTGTTCTGGTCGCCTGACAGCCAGTTCATCGGTTTTTGGGCTAATGGAAGGCTGAAGAGGATCCCCGCGGAAGGAGGTGCGCCGTTCACGCTCTGCGATCTCCCCGACATTTGGTCGGCAGCCTGGAGCCGTGACGGCGCCGTCGTTGCAGGCACCCCGGGTGAGCAGTTCGTCGTATCCGTAAAATCCGGCGAAGTGAAGCCGGTGAAATTGGGCTTATGGCCGCAGTTCCTTCCGGGCGGCAAGCACGTCCTCCACATCAGACAGAACAGCCAGGCCGGCGGCGTCCGGGCGTGCGTAACGGAACTGTCAAGTGGCCGCGCCACGGAGTTGATGCCCACGGACACCAAAGTCGTATTTGCGCCGGATCGAATGGGAAGCACTCAAGGCTATCTCCTTTTCGTGCGTAGCGACGTATTGCAGGCTTTGCGCTTCGATGCGGAGCGGCTGCGCGTGACGGGCGACCCTGTGCCGGTCGCCCAGGACGTTCCGTTCTTTAGCGGGAGCTCGTGGTCGGAGTTCGACGCCTCCACCGATGGAGTCTTGATCCATTCCATGGGTTCTCAAAAGGAGCAGCTCAAGTGGTTCGACCGCAAGGGCCGCGAGTTGAGCTCGGTAGGCGATCGCCGGGAATACCTGAACGGCCTGCGGATCTCGCCGGACGGCAAGAAAGTCGCCGCGGCCGTTGCAGACCCCAGCGTCGGCGGCTCGGACATCTGGCTCTATGACCTTCAGCGTGCCACTGCCGAACGGGTGACCTTCGACCCCGGAGTGGAACAGTTCCCGGTCTGGTCGCCGGACGGCACACACATCGCTTTCGGCAGCTCGAAACATGGGCCGGGAACATTAATGGTGAAGGCGCTGGGCGATCATGGTGACGGAGACGCCTTCCAAGAGCCTGGCTTTAAAACGCCGAGAGACTGGTCATCCGATGGCCGGTGGATTTTCTATACCACTTCACCCTCAGGCGCGAGCGGAGAAATTCGCCTTGCCTCGGTTGCCAGCCGCAAGGTGATGCCTCTGTTAAAGACCGCGTTTGACTGCACGTTCCCCGCCTTGTCTCCCAATCGCGAGTACCTGGCCTTTTCCGCGAACGACACGGGGCGCCATGAAATCTATGCTCAGCGCTTTGAGGATGGCGATTCACCCAAACTCACCGGCGAGCGGCGCCGTATCTCGCGCGACGGAGGCAACATGCCCCGATGGCGCCGCGACGGTAAAGAGCTTTTCTTCGTCTCCCCGGACCGCCAGCTTGTAGCGGTCGACGTCACCGGCGCGGGACGCGAATTCGGATCTCCCACCGCCCTCTTCCGCATGCCCGCCTCATTCGGACTCCTGGCCACGGCGGGGGTATACGATGTGAGCGCCGACGGACAAAAGTTCATCCTGTTTACGGGAGAGACAGCGAACCCTTCGTTGCAGGTAGTGTTCAACTGGACCGAGGGATTGAAGAATCATCTTGGCGATACGAGTGAAGTGGGCTAGGCCGATTCAACTGCCACGTCGGCTCTTAGTGCATCGCGAGCGCGAATTGGTCTGAATCAAGCTCAACCGACACTTTTGGGCGGCGGCGCGAGGCATTACTCCCGCCTGACGCCGCAGGGTTTAGGTTTAGGAAACCGATAACTGTTGCGAAATCCCCATCCCACCATCAAAAACGTGGACCGCCGAGGGACGACTCGGAAGTTAAGCGCGGGCGCCCGCCGGGGCGGCGAATGCTGCGCGGCTTGCGCCGTGGAACCCGGGCGGCGTCGCGGGTGGCCGTTATCGCCGGGAATCCTCGGCGGGACTTCGTCATCTCCCAGATCGCCGACTTCACTGGAGTAATGGCCGAACGACAACTAGAAAGGTGACCATTCTCCGAGTGGCCGACGATGCGGACGCAATTGCGGGATGCGGCGGGTGGTCGTTCCGGCCGTGGTGCTTTTCGAGGAAATCGCGCCTCACGATTCCGCACCAATCTGGGGCCCACTGCCCTGGTCGTCTCAAAACCCCGCCAGCGCAACGACGGGACCGTTCGACGTAGGAAGAGTAACAGGGCGGCTAAAGCTAAAGTTCCGCCGCCGCGGTGCGCGCTCGATTGAAGCCGGCCTCACCTGACGCGATGCCGCGCATCCCGGGCAGCCAGGAGGAACGACCGCCGCGGACAAACTTTACGTCAACGAGATCGACACCATTGCCCTATAGGCGGGGGCCGCCGCCCGGTTCCGAGCGGATGGTCGGCATAACCGGCCAAATGGAGATCTTGGGAGTGGGCCTTATTCAGCCACCTCGGATGCGAATCGATGAGTCTGCCTGTTAAGGGCGCAGCCAGCGGGCTAATGGAAATTTTCGATCATCATCAAGCTCGAGCCGTCGCTCACACTCTTGCTGAAAAGGATGGTCTGGCGATCCGGAGAGACCGTGAGGCCAAACATCACCAACCCTTCGATCTTCGTCAGCAGCCGGCTCGCGCTGTTAGAGAAATCGTAGAATGCGAGCGGGTACTTTCCATCATCGCCTTTCCTGCCGATATAGTAGATACCGTCCTCCACCGGCAGAAACGCTCTGTGCTCGACCCATGGGAGCACTTGCCGCTCCGCGCCTCCCGGCGCCGGTTGGGCAAAAAGCGGCGAGGAAACGGGCGACTTCATGTAGAAAACAGTCTTGCCATCGGCTGATTCGAACGCCGGGCCTCCGCCGTTTGTCGTAAATCTCGCGGGCGTCCCTCCGGCAAATGGCGCGCGCCAGACCTCCCACCCCCCGCCCGATCCGAGGTGAAATAGATCCATTTCCCGTCGCGCGACCAGCTCGGAAATATCCCGTCGTGGGTTTCGGCGATCTGCCGCGGTTTCCCTCCACCCGAATCGATAACGTAGATGTGGGCCACTCCATCCTGCGCTACCGAGTCAAACGCAATCCAGTTTCCATCCGGAGACCAACGCGGAGCCCCTTGGCGTTGTTCGAACCGGCTCGTCATCCGCACCAATCCTGAACCATCCGCACGTGCCACCCAGATCTCGTTTGTCTCTCCGGAACGCTCCGATGCGAACGCAATCTTGGTTCCGTCGGGAGAAAACTGAGGAGCCACGTCCAGCAGCGACGAGACGATGAATGGCTCCATCCCGCCCCCCATGTGGTAGCGCCAGATATCATAGTCCAGCAGCCGCCGGGAAAACATCAAGTGGTTGCCCGCGGCCGCGATCGCGGGGGAAGAGACGTTTGGGCCGGAAACCTCGATTCGCTGCGGCGGCCGTGCCTCATGGACCGCTAACCGCCACAAATAGGTCTGGACGTATGACGCCAGCGAGCCGTCGGAGATCACCGATTCTCCATCGCGGCTCCAGGTCAAACGGTGAACCACTGAGAGAGACTCGTTACCGATTCGTCGCGGGCTCCCCTGAGGAACGTAAGCCGGGTCCAGGTCCTGGACGTATATATCGCAGGCGCTCAACCCCGCCCCCCGGCAGGCTGCATAAGCCAGCATGCGTCCATCGCGGGAGATGGCTGGAGCGTGATCGTAAGCAGGCACTTTGGGATTCGTGATCCGCCGCGGCTCTCCGCCATCTGCCGGCAACAGGAAGATCCCATTCAACTCGCGAGTCCGCGAAGCAACAGCCAGCCATTTCCCATCCGGCGACCAGGACATCGGGCCGAAAGCCGGAAAGTCCGTCAGCTTCTGCTCCGGTCCGCCCAGCGGAGAGGTTGTGTAAATACCGCGGCGCGGGTTCGGGGCGTCACCGGCGGGCGGGGAACGCCGATCAGGCGGGCCCCCTCGCACAAACGCGATCCGCTTCCCATCCGGAGACCATTCCGGATACAGATCGGATGCGGGATCGGTAGTGAGCCGCAAGGCGTTCGTTTCCCCCAGCAGCTTGACATAGATGTCGTAGTTGTCACCCTTCTCGCCGTCCCAACTGAAGGCCACTTGCGTCCCGTCCGGAGAGAAGCTCCCATCCAATTGGGAGCCGGGATAGGTAGTCAGCGGTACCACCTTCTGTTGGGCAAACGGCGTTGCCGCCCGTTTGACCAACCACACGCCAGCCGCGCCTATCGCTACCAACGCCGCCACCACAGGCCAGCGCCACGCGCGTTTGCGGGGACGCTCGACGGGCGCCGATCCGGTAAGCCTGCCCGACTCCGACTCCTCTTTCAATTCTTCCAATGCCACATGTAGATCGGCCATCGTCTGGAATCGCTTTGCCGGATCCTTGCGCAGGCAGCGTCCGACGATCCGATCCAGCTCCGCCGGCAATTCTTCCACGATCTGCCTGACGGGTGTCGGCTCCTGGTTGACGATCGCCCCCAGCATCGAGAGCTTGGTGTCGCCGGCAAACGGCCGCCGTCCCGTCAGCATTTCGTACAGCACAATCCCAAACGAAAAGACATCGGAGCGAGCGTCGATCGCCAGTCCCTGCGCCTGCTCCGGCGACATATACGAAACCGTCCCCATGGTCAGTCCCGGCGTCGTCAATTGGTATTCCGTTTCCGCCTCTTCGGCGTTGCGACCCTTGTTGGATGGGGAAATCTTGGCAAGGCCAAAGTCAAGGATTTTAGCGTGACCGCGATTCGTGACAAAGATGTTCGCCGGCTTGATATCCCGATGGACGATGCCCTTGGCGTGGGCCGTCTCCAAGGCATCGAGAATCTCCAGGCTGAGTCCGAGTACCTTCTCGATTGCGAACGATTCGCGGCTGAGGCTCTGCTTGAGCGTCTCTCCTTCCAGACACTCCATGGCGATGAAGGACCTGCCTCCCTGCTCGCCGACGTCGTAAATCGTGCAGATATTCGGATGATTCAGGGCTGAAGCTGCCTGCGCTTCGCGCTGAAAACGGCCGAGCGCCGCCTCATCTCCGGCAAACTCGGGAGGAAGGAATTTCAAAGCCACTGCGCGGTGCAGCCGGGTATCCTCAGCCTTGTAGACCACACCCATCCCGCCGCTCCCGATCTTCTCCACGATCCGGTAATGCGAAACGGTTTCACCCGTGGCAACCTCCGCCGGGAGGGAACCGCCCGACGAATGCGCGTTCATGGCGCGGGCTGCTAACGCGATGGCCGGCTCCTCAAGAAAGCCTTCGCTCTTTTGCCGCGCCGCCAACAGCGACCAGACCTCCTGCTCCAGCGCATGGTCGCCTTTGCACGACGTGCGGAGGAACGATGCGCGTTGCGCTGCAGGCATATGGGCAACCTCCTCCAGCAATGTCTCAATCCGCTGCCAGCGGTCACGGTCCATCGGCCGCCCCTTTCGCCAGCTCGCGATACAGCCAGGCCTTGGCGTTGTTCCAGTCGCGGATAACCGTAATGGGCGACACTTTGAGCGCTTCGGCCGTTTCCTCCACGCTCAATCCGCCGAAAAACCGCAGCTCCACCACTTTCGCTTTGCGGCAGTCGAACTGTTCAAGCGCGTTCAGCGCCTCATCGAGCGCAATCAGGTCCGGATCTCCGGCTACGGCCGGCAGTTCCGCCTGTTCCAGTGAAACGTGCTGAAATCCCGCTCCCCGCTTCAGATTATTCCGTCGCGCATAGTCGATGAGAATCCTTCGCATAATTTGTGCGGAGATGGCAAAGAAGTGAGCGCGGTCTTCCCAACGGATTCGCCGTGCGTCCACCAGGCGAAGATACGCTTCATTCACCAGGGCGGTGGTTTGCAGCGTCCGCTCCCCGTGCTCTCTTCTCATCTGCCGATGAGCAAGCCGATGGAGCTCCTCGTAGACCATAGGCGTAAGCCGGGCCAAGGCAGTCTCGTCTCCCTCGCTCCACGCCCGAAGAAGCACGCTTACCTCAGAAGATTGCTGTTCTTTCGAGCTATCGCTTGGTTCCATCGGCACAATTTAGCCTCGGAGACGGATTTCCGAGACTCTATGATAGCTCCGCCAGCCCGTTTACGCATAAGTAGACGAAGGAGCTGCCGGTCATCCCGTGCGAACATTATGGCAACATCGACTCTCGCATCAAACGGCCTCGTCTTGAGAGCGCGCCGCGACGACGTTTTCTTCTCCGCGATGGCGCTGGTCATCTTGGGGACCGTGTTTCTGGGCTTTGCGCGAAGCTATTACCTTGCAGGAGTTTTCCACTCGCACCTGCCAAATCTTCTGGTCCACGTCCACGCAGCGGTGTTCTCCGCGTGGATTCTCTTATTCATCGCGCAGACGTCATTGGTATCCGCCGGGCGTTTGGACTNNGTCGCGACAGACTCGCTTGCAAGGGGCTTCGCACCGCCCGGTTCACCTTTCGATCCCAAATCCTTCTACTCGATTCCAGTTTTCTCAACGGCCGTGTTTTGCGTGCTGATCGTTTGGGCGCTTCAGGCACGCGCGGACGGCGCTGCGCACAAACGGCTGATCCTGATCGCAACCATCTCTTTAATGGGTCCGGCGGTTAACCGGTGGGCGTTTCTCCCAGTCGCTCACAGGGGACTATTGACTTCGTTGATCGTTGATTTCCTTATTCTTCTCGTCGCCGGCTTCGACCTATGGTCCCGGCGGCGTATTCACCGCGCCACTGTGCAGGGCGGACTGTTCATGATCATTGCGCACCAGTTAATGTTCCCGATCGGCTTGACGCCCGTCTGGCATCGTTTCGCGACCCTTGCCGCCAATGCTTGGACGAGTTTTCGATGATTTCGCTTGCGAGGCTGGAGACTCGGACTTGCCACGAAAACCCCTTCCACTTCGACATGGCGCACACGGTCTGCGCGCTCGCTGTGTGCGATGTCGAGACACATGTCGCGTTCACACGAGTGTGAACGCTGCACGCATGAGTGCGTGCGCCACGTCGAAGAGAGCCGGCTGAAAGCCGGCTGCAGCCAGGATTGGCTGCCCCACGTCAGAAGTACAGCTTCAAAGCCAGCTGTAAGTTGCGGGGAGTGTTGATCTGGCTGCCCGAACCGCTCAGCACGCCGAACGTCTGGCTTTGCAATTGGGTGCTTCCCGTTCCGAACCGCGTACGGTTGAACACGTTGAACGCTTCGGCCCGGAATTCGAGCCGCCTTTTTTCGCGTATGGGGAAGCTGCGGGTCGCGGACATGTTCTCCGTGAGGTTCGGGAACAGGCGGAGCTTCGGGTTGTAGCGGGTCTCGTTGCCGATCGCGTCCAACGCCGTCCCCGAGCCCTGATTGGGGAACGGACCGCTGCAGGCCGCCGTGGGGCTGCTGCAATACGGCACGAAGAAGTTATCGGTTGAAGGATTGAATCCCCCGCTGTAACTCGGCTGCCATCCGTTATAAGAAGTGACGTAAGCCGGAACGCGAGTCGCCGACGAATCGCCCGCCGCATAGATTGGCAGAGTCAGCGAGGTGCTGACACTCACCGGTTGGCCGCTGGCGTACAGATTGATCGTCGAAACGCGCCAGTTGCCGATCAGCCAGGAAGCCGCTCCCTTGTTGAGATACTTCTGACCGCGGCCGATAGGCAAGTCGTAGACCGCCGAGAACTTGAAGTCGTGAGTGATGTCATACTGGCCAATCGACTTCTCAAGCCCGCGATTGAAGAAATCGGCCGCGTAAGCGGTGCCCCAAGCCGAATCGGAATCGGTCAGCAGCTTCGAGAACACATAGGAAGCCTGGAAGGTGAGTCCGGAGGAAAGACGCTTCTGCAGCTTGACGATGGCGGCATTATAGGTGGAGTGCCCGCTGTGGTCGCCCTGACCTGCGTAGGTATCGATCACGTTGTACTGGGGATATGGCCGGAGGGCCTGTGCGACCGTGCCGGTGAAAGTCGGATAGGGGAGCGGAACTCCCGAAGCTTTCCCGGTGGCCGACGTGATCTGACTGTTCAACACCGTGATGCTCTGCGCCACCGTGCCGAACCTGGTCAGATAGTTCGGGTTGATCTGGTTGTAGTCGAGCAGCTCAGTCTGCAGGTGCTCGCCCATGACGCCGCTATATTGAATCTCCGCGAACATCGAACCGCCCAACTGCCGCTGAACGGAGAAATTGAAGTTGTCGTAGGCCGGCAGCTTGGTGGTTTCGTCGCCCTGGAACCATGCGACGTTCGTGCCATTGGAAACGGAGGGGTTGACGAATG
>PLDF01000202.1 GCA_003135055.1 Bryobacterales bacterium
CGAAGAGATTGCTCGCCCTTCACCGACTGGGCTTTTACGTTCGAGCTTTCACCTCCCAAGTCACCTCCAAGAGGCGTCGAATATGACTACACGGGCAAGCAGTCAATTCCCGCGACCGGACTTTCACCGGCAAGATAAGCAGCCTTATGGGCTGCGAACGACCGTAAGGGAGCGAATTACGGCACTGAGAGCAAGCCACGTGTGCCAGTAGAACCGTTCGCTCCTGTCCATCGCATAACTGGGCCTGCTGCCGATCGTTGCAGTGACAGCCCAGCAAGGCTACCGCATTGGTGAAGCCGGCTTGCCACAGCGAGGCCAAGTCGAATAATCCTTCCACTAGCCATTGACGCAATACAGACCGCCAGGGGCGCCCATCCGGGCTAGCTAAGCTAGGCATGACGTTCGTGACACAAGAGAGCCGTTAAAAGTGAAAATACTGACGCCCGATCCGGACGTAGTGATTTATTGGCTGATCGATTCAAAGGAGAACGTTCCGCAATGAAATGGTGGTTGTGTTGCCTTGTCGCTTTGGCGGCATCGGCTCCGGCGCAGGAACAGAAGAACTCGCCGGCGGAAGGGCGGAAGGAACAGGCCAACGTTGCGCTGACCGTCTATCTGGTTTCGGGCCTGGCACAGGCTGACCCTTCCGCGAAAGACGATGTCCCTCAGGCTCTTGCGGAAACACTCCAACAGCTCCGGGGAGTCTTCGCCTACAAGTCCTACCGATTGATCGATACGGTGACGCTGCGTGGACGCAATTTCAGCGGATCCGAGGTCGCGGGCGGTCTGCCCGACAATTCGCATTATGATTTCAAGTACGCCCGCGCGCGAGTGACTCCGGACGCGCCTCGGCTGGTTCATCTCGACGGGCTGCGCCTCGAAATCACGCGCCGCCGTTTGAATCAAACCAATACAACAGTTGCATTTGTCTCGACCGATCTTGACATCAAGGACGGCCAGAAGACAGTCGTCGGCAAGTCGGCAGTGAATGGCGGCGATGCCGTCTTCCTGGTGATTGTCGCGCAGGTTATCGACTAAGCAAGGAGGTTGCTATGTCAAAGCTGAAGGCTAATCCGCGGCTACTGCCGCTCCTTCATCCGTTAATGACTACAGCACTGTTGCGAACCGTATCGGCAATCGCGAAGGCCGGCGTGATCGCGTGCTTGTCGCTCGAGCTGTCTTCCGCGCAGCGCCCGCGGTTCGAAGTCGCGTCAGTGAAGCCTAATACGCCCAACAGTCCGTTTGACCTGACGTCACGCCGCTCCGGCGACAGACTCATCATGCACGGCGAGTTGGGGCCGATGGTGGCGTACGCGTATCACGTCGAGCCCGGGTATCCCCTCGAAGGGGATCTTAGCCTCCCGGACGGCTGGAACTGGTACGACATTGACGCCAAGGTGGCGGGGTCGCCGAGCGACGATGAGATCAGGCTGATGTTTCAAACGCTGCTGGAGGAGCGCTTCAAGCTGAAAGTCCACCGGGAAACCAAGGAGGTTCCGGTCTACACGCTAACCCAGACGAGGAAGGGGCCGAAGCTGAAGCAGCGGACGGAAGGCGCGCCGCCGCAGAGGATCATCGGCAGGGTGGTCCCGGACGGCATTGTCGGCAATTTCTCTAGCCGGGAAGATCCTCATCACATCGTGGGCCGCAAGGCGCCCATGGCGAGACTAGCGTCGTACCTTACCCGAATGCTCCAGGTCCCGGTCATGGATCAGACCGGCTTGGCCGGAGATTTCGACTTTGAGCTGACCTGGGAGTCGGACGATCCGCCGCTTGCGCCCCCCAATCCCGCGTTGGTCGCAGTTGTGCTCCAGGAACAGCTAGGGCTCACATTGGAAAAACGCAAGCGCCCGGTCGAGATATTGGTGGTGGACCACGTCGAAAAACCGTCGGAAAATTGACGGAGCTGCTGATCGAGTGAGCAAGGAGGTTGCTATGTCAATGCTAAAGACTAATCTGCGGCTACTGCTCCTCTTTCATCCGTTTCTCGCCTTCGGAGGGCCGCTCATTTTTCAGGCCGGTCCGCCGGAGCGGGCGCCGAGTGAGGGTGGGATTGCGTTCCCGATGCGGGAGCCGGAGTACCGGAAATTCACCAGCAGCGGCTTGCCGAATCTGATCCCAATCCGGAAGGCGCCGGTGGGGACCAGCGCCGATGCCTTATACGGCTACAACTTCGTGGTGAGCGGGACGAACCGCGGCTGGGTGCTCGATGGCGACGATCAGCGCGGATGGATTCTCTATTTGGATATCGACGGCCCCGGCGACCTTACGAACCGCAAGCCCGAGCACTTTGAAAAGGTCAACGGCGTCTTCACTCTCGTTACGGAAATCACGGATGGCGGCACGCACTGGCCGATTCGTTTTCAGATCACGCACGTGAAAGTAGAGAACGAGGAAAAGCTCGCTGTGGCGATTCAAGTGAATACGGTCCGCAAGGGCGCGATCGAGATCGGTGGCATACCGGTTCCGTTTACCCTCACCGGCAGCATGGGACGTTATGACAGGCCGAATCACCGAGTCGCATTCGACCGGAAGGGCGCCGGCGAATTGGAGAGCTGCAAAATTTCCGATCGTTACGTCAATCTGGCGGGCAAGCCGTATGCGTTCTCGGTCGACGCCGCTGGAGACGCTTTGACGCTTGAGGAGTCGGAAACGCTCCTGCCCGATCGTCCTGCCTTAAAGCCCGGCACGCAAGCGCCCTCATTCAGCGGGCCCGACATCGATCAAAAGCGCCATCGATCGGAAGACTATCGAGGGCAGTTGCTGCTTCTCGAATTCTGGTCGACCAGTTGCGGCCCCTGCCGGTTGGAAGCTCCGAAGATGGCGAAGTTCTTCAATCAGTCCGCACACGAGAAAGTGGCCTTTCTCGGAATCTCCAGCGACGACTCCGAAGACAGGCTCCGCGAGTTCCTGAAACAGACCGGCATCTCGTGGCCTCAGATCCGTGAGCCGTTCGAGGGCGCCATACACCGCAGCTTCCGCGCGGAGGGCGAGCCAACTTACTTCCTGCTGGGATTGCCCCCACTGTGCGGTTTTCCCGCAACGCGGGCCGCCCGACCCAGGAGTCTTCCAACCCACGCGTCCTGCCGACCATCTTTGCGCTACTCGTCATCCGACCCGATGAGATCGATTACGCTCGGGCGCGGGGCGCGAAGGAAGGCGACGAGGACGGCAAACCGGTTGCAGCTCACGCGCTGCTCAAGGATCGGCCACTGCTCATTTTCCTGGTTTGCGCGGTGATGTTTCACTTTGCCAACGCCGCGATGCTGCCGCTTTTGGGCGAGATGCTGGCGAAAGGCCGGGGACGAAGCTCGATGATGTTCATGTCGGCGTGCGTGGTGACCACGCAGTTTGTCATCACGCTGCTCGCTTCCTGGGCGGGGCGGAAGGCGGGAACGTGGGGCAGAAAGCCGCTGTTGCTCATCGCATTCGGAGTGCTGCCGGTTCGCGCGATTCTCTACACGCTCACTGAGAACACGGGTGCGCTGGTCTCGATCCAAATCCTGGACGGCGTAGGGGCGGGAATCTTCGGCGTGGTCTCGGTTCTGGTGATCGCCGACCTTACGGAAGGCTCGGGCCGCTTTAATCTCACGCTCGGGGCCATCGGTACGGCCGTCGGCATGGGCGCTTCGCTCAGCCAGGCGGTCGCCGGTTCCATTGTGCATCACCTTGGTTCCAACGCGGGCTTTCTCTTCCTGGCGGCGGTTGCGGCGGCCGCATTCGGCGTCCTTTACTTCTTCATGCCGGAGACGCGGGATAAACAATTTCTTAGCCCAACCGAAGCGTCAACCGTATGATCGCCATTCTTCCGCCGGCGTCTTCAGACGTCTTCATCATCTTCGCCTGATACGGGCATTATGTCTTATAGAGCAACTTCCGGAGAGAGCGCCCGCGCCGACGGTCGTCGTCGTTCATAGGGCGAGGAAACGTGAGGGGCGTTGCCGAACCGGATGGAGTGACCGGAAGGTCGAGGCTGTCAATTTTAACGCGGAGTGGCGGAGGAAGGCGCGGAGTTCTTGAGGACGTCCTAGATTCCGGTGAAAAGAGTCAGCCGATTGTAATCGAGGCGATTATCGAGGGCACGGAGGCAGGAGGAAGCGGAGAAATCAAAGCAAGACTACCGCGACAGTGTCCACTGAAAATAGAGGGCTTGCAGGTGAGTTTCCGGCGAGGCGGCCTTGCCCTTTGCCTCTCGTTCGCCCATTTTGTGGACGGTGCGCTGCCGGCGCGCCTGAAGGATGTGCAAATCGCTCTGCCGCGTTCGGCGTCCCGACTCTCAGTGCCGCATGTCTTGCTCCGGAAAAGGAACGTGTACGCATTAGTGCGCACACGCACGTTGAGAACGTGCGCCACAAAGATGGAAGCTAAACGCCGGATCGTTACTACGCTCCGCACTGATGCGCGGACTGGTGCTCATTGAACGCGTGCCATGCCTCGTAGGCTTTCTCGATGGCCGCTTCAGCCTCAATTTCCGCCACCTTGACGAGATCTAGCCTGGCGCTTTCCGCCAATAGCTTCAGCTCAGCGGTGATTTTTCGCTGGTGGTCGAGGGCGTTGAAGTATTCTTGCGCCAGTCGTGCCCGTTCCTCGCACTCCATCCTTAAGGCCTCCGCTAATGCGCCGATGTCAGGATAGCGGTTTGAACGCACGCGCGCAACCAAGGGCGTTTTAAGCGCTTTCGGGATTTGCTCCCTGGGCCGCGAAGATCCCGCTGCCTTACGGTCGCGGCTCTGTCCCGGTATGCTAATCGTGACGAAGAGCGGTCAGCGGGTCCACCCTTGCGGCACGCGCCGCGGGGATATAACCCGCGGCCAGCGCCGTGAACGCGAGCAGCGCGGCAGAGCCTGCCAGAGCAGCCGTGTCGTGGGGCGCCACGCCGTATAACATCGATATGGGTTGCCGCGAATGGAAAAGGCCGGCGAGACTACGGCGCGGCAGCTTCTGAATCCGTCTCCCGCGGATCGGTTACGCACCCGGCTGTTACGCCGCGGACCCGGACCGGCCGCGCTTGCGATACCATTTCGAATACCGATGCGATTGCTGCTGGCATTGCTGTGGCTGTGTTTCTGCCTGGGCGCACAGACCGGCGCGCCGCCGCCCGCCCTGCACATGCCTCCCGGCGCGGAAGCCGGCCCGGGATTCGATGCCGAGACCGCGGCCAAAGCCTATCTGGCGACCTGGAAGCCGGATCAAAAAGCCCGGTCCGACGCGTATTTTGAGGGCGGCTATTGGCTCCAGCTTTGGGATTTGCTCATCGGCGCCGGCATATCCATCCTGCTGCTGGCAACGCGCCTTTCGGCGAAATTCCGCGACTGGTCTCAGCGAATCGCGTCGCGCCAACCGCTAGCCGCCTGGCTCTACTGGGCTCAGTATTCGCTGGCGATTTTCATCGTGGGTCTTCCGTGGGCTGTGTATGAAGGCTTCCTGCGGGAATCGCAATACGGCTTCATGAACCAGACTTTCGCAGCCTGGTTCCTCGATCAGTGCAAATCGCTCGCGATCGATATTCTACTCGGCGGGCTCGCGGTGGTGGCGCTGTTCGCAATTGTGCGCCGGCTGCCGCGGACATGGCAATTCTGGTGCGCAGGCGCCGCCATTCTCATCACTATGATCGGGGCGCTCATCTCCCCGGTCTTCCTCGCGCCTATGTTCAACAAATATACGCCGCTGGAGGATGCGGGCATTCGCGATCCAATCCTGCGCATTGCGCGTGAGAATGGCATTCCCGCGACCAAGGTCTACGAAATGGATGCCTCGCGGCAGAGCAACCGCATCAGCGCGAACGTCAGCGGGCTGCTGGGAACCGAGCGCATTACCCTGAACGACAATCTGCTGCGCCGCTGTTCGCCGCAAGCCATCATGGCGGTGATGGGGCATGAGATGGGGCACTACGTTCTGAACCATGTGTATAAGATGATGGCGTTCCTCACCATCCTGTTCGTGGGATACTTTTCGGCGCTGCGACGGAGCCTCGATTGGTCGCTGGCGAAGTGGGGCGCGCGGTGGCAGGTACGCGGCGTGAGCGACCCGGCCGTGCTGCCGCTCGCGGCGCTGATTCTGGCGATACTTGGTTTCCTTGCGACTCCCATTCAGAATACGCTGACCCGCACGCAGGAATACGAGGCGGATATCTTCGGGCTGAACGCCGCGCGGCAGCCGGACGGCTTCGCCGAGTCCGCTTTACTGCTGGGGGAATACCGCAAGATGGAGCCGGGCGCGCTGGAAGAATTCATCTTCTTCGACCACCCCAGCGGACGCACGCGCATCTATGCGGCGATGCGGTGGAAGGCCGAAAATCAATGCCTCGGCAATGCCGTGAACCCGTGCGCGCGCTGAGGTGGGGTGGGCCCATGGCCTGCCCTGTCGCGAGCCGCTCCGAGCGCTCGGGCAGCAATCTGCGAGTGAAGCTGGCCGGCAGAACTGGCAACCCATGGGGGGCGCATAGGTCCGCCCCCACAACGTCGCCCTATCGCTGCGCAAACCACCCATCGAAAAAATCCAGAGCAGACTCATGCGGGATTTCGAGCGGCTCAATCCGGTTTCCCAAGCCCATGGCCCGTTCACTCTGCGCGTCATAAACCGGCCAGGCCGGCAGACCCTTTGCGTTGGGGTCGCCGGTAGCTGCGAAGTTCACCCAATACGACGACATGACATCGGCGAGCTTCCGGTCCGCGTCTTCCCATGGCCGGTTACTTATGCCGAGGTTGTGAAACGCATACGCGATCTCGGCCGAGTGATACGCTCCCAGAAACTCACTGCCCCGTCCGGGAGGCACGCGGCTGAAGTAATACAGATACGTTTTCGATTTGCCGGTTTTGGCCTGCAACCGCGCCCACGTGCGCATCTCCCATCCAAAGAACTGATCGCGGATGGCGGCCGCTTGCGCCGCTTGCGCCTGCTCGTCCGAATCCGCCGGATATAGCTTGAGAAACGCGCCGGCCCGATCGCCATAACGGCGGTACACAGCTTGAAGCGCCGCCATGGTGCGGACTGATGACGAAAAAGCCGTGCCCTCATCCGCATTGGAGCCAATCAATACGGGCACGTCGTTCTGTTTGCCCGCGTCGAAGATCGCGTGGACTTCCGCCGGCAGCAGCCAGCCATCCACATTGGCCGTCGCCTCCCCGTTCGCCCGCAGTATCTCTTCGGCGGATTTCGTCCTCAGCGCGGCCAATGAATCGGCGCCCAGTGACCTGGCGATTCCGGCGCCGGCCTTTTCGATGTCCGCCAATTTCGCCATGGGAGCGAAGTTTGCGCCGCTCTCGCCAATGGCGCGTTGGAACAGTCCCTTCGCCAGCGGCGACGCAACCAGAAGATTCACGCTCCACGACCCGGCGGATTCGCCGAAGATAGTAACCCGGCTCGGGTCGCCGCCGAACTGCGCGATATTCCGCCGTACCCACTGAAGCGCGGCAATCTGATCGAGAGATCCGTAGTTACCCGAGGAGCGATGTGCGGACTCAGCAGTCAGCTCCGGATGGGCGAAGAAGCCGAACACGCCCAGCCGGTAGTTGAAGCTGACCAGCACCACGCCCTTCTTAGCCAGCTCGGCGCCATCGTAAGTGGGCAGGGAAGCGGAGCCGCGAGTCAGTGCGCCGCCGTAAATCCACACCATCACCGGCCGCCGCTCAGTGGCCGACTTTGCGGCCGTCCAGACGTTGAGATAGAGGCAATCCTCGCTCATCGGCTCCGCCTGCGTCCGATATGGCGAGCCCTCGGCATAGGGGGTTTGCATGCACGCCGCGGAAAATTTGGCGGCCTGGAGCGCGCCTTCCCACTTGGCCGGCGGCTCCGGCGCGCGCCAGCGTAGCGCGCCAACCGGTGGAGCCGCGAACGGGATGCCCTTGTAGACCGAGACTCCTGAACTAAGATCGGTGGATCCGGTCAGCATGCCGCCTTCTACGCGGACCGGACCTTCGATTGCGGCGCTCAGCGGGACAGACGCGGCAAGAATGGCGATCAGACTAAGACGCGGCATACGTAATGGCCGTCGTGGCGCACGCACTNNTCACACTCGTGTGAACGCGCTTAGCTTGTCTCATTCCACAATCTCCACTCGCCTAGCCGCCCCCGCCTACGACACCTGCCAATAAACTACGTAGCGCTTGTCGAAGATGCTGTTAATGGGCGCCAGAGCGATCTCTTTCGCTTGACCCGTAATGCGGAACGTCAAAGGCTTATCGCCCGGTTTGATCCAGGCCGCCGGATCGGCGCCGGCCGCTTTGAGCTTGAAATCCACTGGCGGCAATGGCGTGAACCGCGCGGCATTGGGGTTGTTGGCATTGGTTGGCGCCGCAGTGCCTTCCGGCCGCGGCCAGCGGCCTCGCGGCGCGTTCGGGCCGATCAGCATGTTCTCGGTGAGACCCTCGCCGCCAAAGTCGCCGGCCAGCACCAGCGGGCCGTAGAGGAACGCCTGCAAGGTGCGATCGTCGGGCGTGGCCTCAACGGTCAGATGCATGGGCAGCTCCATCTCCACGCGGTCGCCGGTCTTCCATGTCCGGTTGAGGGTGAGATAGCTGCCTGGAGCCGCCGTAGCTTCGAGCGCCTTGCCGTTGATCTTCACGGCGGGTCCGCTCTTCAGCCATGAAGGAATCCGCAAGCGGACCGCCATCTGCACCGGCTTATCGGCTGTGACGATGAGCGCAGTGGACTGCTGTTCGGGAAACCCGGTCTCCTGGCGCAGGTGGAAGCCTTTTTCCGTCCAGTTGAGTTCCGAGGGAACGAACAGATTGACAAAGATGCCGCCGCTATCGCGCCAGTAGATGCTGTCGTTGAGCTTGGAGTATTCCTCGACGCCGGTGCCGGTGCAGCACCAGAACGAATTGTCCTCGGAGTTGTACGTCTTGTAAGCGCCCGGAATCAGAGACAGGTAATATTGCGTGTAGCCTGTCTTCGGGTGGATGGTGCCGATGCGCATGTTGAGCAGCGATCGCTCGTAATAGTCGAAGTAACGCGGGTCCGCCGTCCAGGTGTAGAGCTGGCGGGTCAGTTTGAGCATATTGTAAGAGCAGCAACACTCGGCCGTCGCGGAAGTATTGGTCTCTCTCAAATCGGCCGCCAGCCGTCCAGGCTCCTTATTCCAACTCTCGCCGTTGCTGGTTCCGGTAGTTACGAAAGACCGCTGGCTGGTAACTTCGGTCCAGAAGAAATCCGCAACCTCGTGGAAGCGCGCGTCGCCGGAAATCTCATACCGGCGCGCGGCGCCGATCACTTGCGGGATGTGCGTATTCACGTGCATCGGCTGCCCGCGCGGGTTGCGATGCAGGCTATCGACGCGCATGCCCATCATGTTGAAGAACCATTTCTTAGTGAAGCGGTCGCCGGCTGTCGCCCATTTCGGGTTGTTAGTCAGCGCCGCCAGGTTATAGAGCGATTCCGCCATGCCGCCGTACTCGTCCTCGAGAATCTGCTGCATGTGCTCGGGAGTCTTCGATGCGGTCCAGTTGTCGGCCCACATGCCCATGCCTTCCGCCACCTTCAGCGCCTGCGGGTTGCCAGCGAGCTGATGCTGATCGATCATGCCCGCGAAGATTTTGTGAATGGTATAGAACGGCGCCCACGGCAGGCCAGCGGCGTTCGGATCGCGCGGCGCGGCGGGGTCGTAGGGTCGGCCCGACAGCCGGTCCAGGCGGTCGAACAGTTCCATGGGGAAAGCGCTCAGATAGCCGCCGCCCAGCTTCTCCTGCACCTTGGCCATTTCGGCCACCATATAATCGCCCTTGGCCTTCGCGTCGGCGTCGCCGCTGGCGGCCTGGTGAGCCAGCGCGGAAAGGAAGTGCCCGGTGAAATGGCCGCGCAGCTCGGTGTCGCGCTTGCCGTCGTTCGGATGCTCCCAGCTCGATACGCGCGGGGCTTCCATCTCTGCAAGCGGTTTCGCGCCCAGCGTAGGCAACCCTGCATTTTCGCGGAAGTTGTAGAGCAGCCGGTCGGCCGCGAGCCGGTTCATGTATCCGCGGTTCCACTCCGCGGCTTCCTTATAAAGCCCGCCGGTCACCTTCACCTGCTTCAAGGGGAAGGGCTCCGCCTTCAGCGGCACATCCGCGCGCGTAAACTCGACCGGCAAATCGAAAGGCTGCACATCCGGCGGGCGTTGCGGACGGCGCATTTGCTGTTCCTGCTGCACCGCGGTATTAGGATTGGGCGCATTGCCGGGATTCGCGGTCTGTTGCTGTGCCTGCGCCGCCAGAACGGCCGGGGCCGCCGTGGTCGCAGCTAGAATTGCGCCGAAATTGCGGCGGCTCAGGCGCTTCGCATCGCTCATGGAATGCTCCTTTGACTAAAGATGGAACCGCTTACATTATAGCTCCTGGCGCGGGTCGATAGCCAGACTCATGGCCTGCGCAGGGGAATTGATTTGAATTTGGGGTGCTTACGCGGCTAAAATGACCGCTCCCTTACGGGCCGCGGCTCCGTAACTATCTATAGACACGCGCAGTCGACACAGAGCCACGACCGTGAGACTGAGGGAGTGGATTTCGCGGCCGAGCGAGGAAATCCCGAAGACGTTTAAGCACCCTATGAGTTGCGCCGGAGCATGCGCCCGCCCCACGTGTGCTAGCCTAACGTTCAGCGTGCCGAAAGTTATTGGCAAAATTGCCGTGCTGGCCATGATTGCGCTGGCGCTTTGCAATGCGCAGTGCATGGCGTGGTGTTCGGCGGGGCTCTGCCCCTGGAATGCGACGAATGCGGGGGACCCGCCATGCCATCGACATCAGCCCGCCACCGGACATTGCGCGCACCCCGCGCCAACTTTCGCCGACGGCGTCTCGATCGTGGCGCCGCCGCCGGATTTGCAGGCGATGCCGATCGCCGGCAAGACCGCGGAGACAACCGCCGCCGCGCCTGCAAGATTCGCGCGCGCCGTCCTCACCGAAGTTTGGTCGCCTCCTTTAGCGGATCGACATTCCATTACCATTCTTCGAATCTAGCTTTGTTCCGTACAGAAGCCTCGCGTAAGTGAGTGACCAATGTGGGGCAGGCAATCCTGCCTGCAGCCGCCTTTCAGGCGGCTCTTTCGAGTCTCTGCGCGAGTCTTCGCACCTGACTCGTGCAGGCTGCAAGCCAGGATTGGCCGCCCCGCAATTTTCGCCGAATCGTCACCGGGATCCAAAGTAAGTGACATTGAGGATGCCGTCCTGCGCGGCGGTTGCCAACCGCCGCTGTCACCGCAAGGTGGGCCATGCTTTTGCTTGCCCGCAGCAAGTTCTTAGCTCGTCCCAGACAAGCTGAAGGCACGCCTTACCGGCGGCGAAGACCAGTTAGAAGCGATCAACAGGAGAAAAGCTAGTGACTACGCAATTCCGGCGGCGGGCGCATTGGATCGTCCTGACCGCAGTTTTTCAAAGCCTGGCTTGGGCTCAGGGCGGCATGGGCCTGATGAACCAGGCGTCCGGAACGGCCATGAACCCGGAATCCTGGTCCATGCCGATGTCGATGCAGAGCCTCGGGTCCTGGAGCCTGATGCTGATGGGACAGGCGTTCGTAGTAGACACGCAGCAATCGGGACCGCGCGGCGGCGACAAGTTCTACTCGGAGGATTGGTTCATGGGCGCGGTGCAGCGCAGCGTGGGCGGCGGCGATTTCCAGATTCAACTAATGCTGAGTCTCGACCCCGCCACCATCACCGGCCGCAGCTATCCCGAGCTATTCCAAACCGGTGAGACGGCCTTCGGGAAGCTCCTGGTGGACCAGCAGCATCCCCACAATTTCATCATGGGGCTAGGATTTCAATACTTGCGGCACGTGGGCGACGCCACCACGATTCAGTTTTACTTCGCCCCCGTGGGCGACCCGGCGTTGGGACCGGTGGCATTCCCGCATCGGGCGTCCGCCTCTGAATTGCCGCAAGCCCCGTTGAGCCACCACTGGCAGGATTCGACGCACATCGCGGACGACGTAGTCACGGTGGCGGCCAGGCATAAGTGGATGCGCCTCGAAGCCAGTGGATTCCATGGCGCCGAGCCGGGCGAGAACCGTTGGATCGTTCAGCAGGGAACGATCGATTCGTGGAGCGCGCGGCTGTCGGTCTTTCCGTCGAAGAATTGGATGGCGCAGGCGTCGGTGGGCCGTATCGCTCATCCGGAGCAGCTTGAGCCCGGCGACCAGATCCGCTCCACGGCGTCTGTGCATTACTCGCGGCCGATGCCGGGGGGCAGGAGTTGGGCGTCCAGCCTGATCTGGGGCAGGAACCACGATACTTATACGCAACACAACCTCAATTCGTTTCTGGCTGAATCGGTGTTACCCATTCCCGGCAGGAACTTTCTAACCGGGAGAGCCGAGTTAGTCGATAAGGACGAATTATTCAGCGATAATCCGGCTCTGGAACGGGAACTCGATCGTACGGCCGGGTCCACGTTTCGAATCGGCGCATATACGATGGGCATAACACACGACTTACCCAAACTGATTCCCGGCGTGGAGACCGGAGTCGGAGTCAATGCGACCACTTATAGCTTACCGGCGGCCATCCGGCCGTACTATGGAGACAGACCCCATGGAGTGAACGTCTATCTGCGACTGAGGCTGTAGGGCTGGGGTATATGCGGCTTCGTGCGGGCTGTGATGCCGGACCCCGCCGCACGCGGAAAGCGGGGCGCCATCGCACATCGGGCGTCACCGGATCGCCGGCGCGGGCTGCCGCAACCTATCCATGGTTCAGGAGCGCGACAAAAACATCCACCCACAACGTTTCCGGCAACGGCGGGCAGCAAACAGCTCGCGGCCATCTCGCGCCATGCCGCCGTGTGATCGAAAGCGCGGTAGAACGCCTGGCCTGCCGCGGAGTGACGGACTCCCAAGAAGCTTGACAGACAAAGCGTCCTTATCATGGATGTCCCACCTCGATGTAACACGGTAGTACAAACAGTGGGCAGGCGCTTTCGCCTGCCCAGCCGGGAAACGGGGATGGTTATTGTGGATGACCCCGATCGCTTGCCAATCGCCCGGCCCAAAGGCTTCGAGCAGGTCCTCCGCCTGTTTCCGGATTGCTCCAGGCTTGCGCGGAAACGGCTGCGGCCTGAGATCCATCAGGTTGCCTCCCGCGGCGCGTTAAATGACGCGTCGCAATCGCCACGCCAGCAGCAGCCAGCCGACGATGAACACCAGCCCGCCGAACGGAGTAACCATGCCCAGCGCGCGGTTGCCAGTCAAAGCCAGCGCGTACAAGCTTCCGGAGAACAGCACGATTCCCGCCAGCAGGCACCAGCAGACCACGTCGGTAGCCTGCTGAGGAAACGTTCCAGTGCGCGCCAGAACGGCCACCACCAGAATTCCCATGGAATGCAGAAAGTGGTAGAAGACCGCTTTCTCATAGACGCCGCGCGAATAATCGTCCAGGCGGTTCTGTAAACCGTGCGCGCCGAACGCGCCCAGAATCACCGCCAAAGCCAGCAAAACCGCTCCCGTTGCGCTCCAGTTCATGCTTACCTCAATGCGTCATCGCGTAGACCAGATAGTTGATCCCGATGCGTATCCCCAAATCCGAATACTTCGCGGGATACTTCGGGTCGTCGGCGTGCTCCCACGAATCGCCCAGGTCCATGTTGTGGCACATGGCTACGATAATGCGGCCGTAGTCGTCGTAGATGCCGCGCCAATGGGGCACCTTTCCGGTCTCGCCCTTTTCATATGTGTTTCCTTCTTCCAAGGCCGGCATGCCGGGCACCTGATATCGGTGGGAAAGATCGTAGATGGCGCCGAAGATCGGGTCGTTATCCGGAATCTCCACAATCTGCCGGTCGGGAAATACTTTATGCATGCTGTCGAAGAACATGCCCCACTCGACGTCGCCGTGAAAATCGTCGCACATGAAAAAGCCGCCGCGCAGCAGGAATTCGCGCATGGTTTTGGCTTGCGCATCGGTCAGGTCCCAGTGGCCCACTTCCACGCCGTAGAGCCACGGCCAATCGTACACGTCGTGGTCGTCGAGATTGATGGGCTCCTCCACGGAACGCGCGCTGATCCGCGTCAGCCGGCGGACTGCGGTCGAAAAATGGCGGTCCGAGCGCGGATAATCCATGGTCCAGTTGGAACCTCCCTCCTTCCAATCGCCATTCATCAGGTAACCGCCGTAGTATCGCCCCACGGGCGGATACATCAGGCGCGCGAAGGCCCATTCGGTCTTGTCCTGATAGTCCGGGGGCAGGGGAAATTTCTCGTACTCCAGGCCCGGATACTCGCGGAACGGCTTCTGGAATGCGAAAAGAGCGCTGATGGCTAAGAGGCCGCCGATCAGAATCGCTCCCGGCCGGCGAAGTGGATTGATATCGAACACTGCTGACAGCTTCAGGATACCATCGGCCATAGTTAAGTTTGTTTCCAGTATGAGGACTTGCGCGCTTGCCGCCCTGTTGCTTGCCAGTCTGTTGCAAACCAGCCTGTTGCAAACCGGAGCCCTTGTTGCCGCCGACGATTATCCGCTGGGTCCCGATTCACAGCCTCGACTGCTTGCGCCGTCTCGATGATATTGAGGGGCTGTTGGCCCGAATTCCGGGCAGAAAGATGCAGAAGATAGAAGGGGGCAAAAGGCGTACACTGTTCCGGGTTAACCTGAAGATAGGGCGGCAAATGAATCTGACTGTTGAAATTCCCGTCGATCTCGCCGGCCGGCTCAACGCCGCTGGCGGCGATCTATCGCGCCGGGCGCTGGAGGCTTTAGGGCTTGAGGAATACAAAAGCTGCGCATCACAAAGGCGGAATTGCGTCGCCTTCTTGGATTAAGTACCCGCTACGAACTCGATGGATTCCTGAAGGCCCATCAGGTCTGGGGCGACTACACCGTCGAGGACTTCCGCCGCGAACTCCAGGACCTGAAGCGCTTGGGGTTCTGACAGGTGCAGCTAGTCATCGCCGATACCGGCCCGATCAATTATCTAATCCTGATCGAGCATATCGACATCCTTCCGGCGCTATTAGTGTCTCGTAAGTTGTTCTTCGTACAACGTAGCGGTTGGCGGCTACTGCGTCGCCCAAGCCAATCCGTCGGCGCCTTTACCGGCATCGATCAGCCGGGTCACCTTCCAATCGCTCAGGGAGATTTCCGCCACCTTCGCGCTGGAATCGCAAGAGACGTAAGCCACACGCCCGTCGGGGCGGACCAGCATCTCCTGCGGCGCCGCGGGCACCGTGATGGTATGCGCCACCTTCATCGTGCTCAAATCGACTGCCGCTACCATGTTCCCCTTCGTTATCGGAACCAGCAGCCACTTGCCGTCGGGGGTCACCGCCGTGCCATAGCCTTCGCCCGGCAGGTCGACCCACTGCTTCACTTTGTTGGTGGCCGTATCGATCACCGCGAGGCGCGGCGCATCCACGTCGGAAGTGAATGCCAGCTTGTCGTCCACCGAGAGCGAAATCCGCTGCGTCTGCTTGGCGATCGGAATCACGGCGATCACCTTCTTGGCTTCGAGGTCGAGCACCGAAACCGTCCCCGGCCCCACGTTCGCGGTGTAAGCCCGCTTGCCGTCGCGCGCGATGGCGAACATGTGCGATTCCGCCTGGCCGGTGGGAACCTTGCCGACCGCTTTCATGGTGCGCGGATCGATGATGGCGATGGCCTGATCGAGTTCCGTGCTCACATACAGCAGGCCGTTTTTCGGTCCGAAATGCGGGCAATGCGGGCGGACGCCGTGTCCGAAATCGAACTCGCCGGTTATCTTGCGGGTGGCCAGATCGATGGCCACCATCTTCGTGCCGTCCGTGCCGGGCTTGCCGACGCCGGAATTTCCATAGATCGGTACGTACGCCGTCTGGCCATCCGGCGAGGCGATCACTTCATGGCCCGTGACGCCGCCTTCATCGATGGCGGCTACCTGCTTCCCGGACACAGGGTCGATGATGCCGAGCGTGTGGTCGCCCTTGTTGGCTACCAGCACCCAGCCTTTCGAAGGCGCAAGATCGGCGGTAAATGCAGGCATAATCGCCAACCCTAACACGGCTATCTTTCGTAAGTCCATTATGGTCGCTCCGCCAAAGATTATACCGCCAGTAGCGCGGGCCCATGGTCTGCGTGTTTGTGTCCGTTGTGACCCTCCGAACCAACACGCCCAAGCGCAAGCCATGAGCCCGCGCCACTCGGTCCCGTTATACTGAAGCGTGCAACCGGCGATGGAGACGATGCCCGAGAGACTCGACGCCGTCCGCGCGCGAATTGCCCGTGCCGCCGAGCGATCGCGCCGCGACCCTGCAAGCATCCTGCTGCTCGCCGTCACCAAGATTTTTCCCGCCTCCGTCATCCTCGAAGCCTACGATATGGGTCTGCGCGATTTCGGCGAGAACTACGTCCAGGAATTCGAAGACAAGGCCCCGGCAGTGCGCGGCCTCGCGGGCGCACGCTTCCATCTGATCGGCCACTTGCAGTCGAATAAATCGAAGAAAGCCGCCGAGCTTTTCGACGCTATCCAGACGGTAGATGCGCCCAAGCTCGCGCGCCGCTTGAACGAATCGGGCCGCGCCCTTGACGTGATGCTCGAGGTCAAGCTTTCCACCGAAGACGCCAAGAGCGGCGCGCCGCCGGAAGAGTTGCCGGACCTTATCGCGGCCGTACGCGCCTGTTCCAACCTGCATCTGCTCGGCCTGATGACCATGCCGCCATGGACGGACGATCCCGAGGCCGCGCGGCCCTATTTCCGCCGCCTGCGCGAGCTAGGGGAACGGCATGGCCTGACGCAGCTTTCGATGGGCATGTCGCACGATATCGAGGCCGCCATCGAAGAGGGGTCTACCTGCGTGCGCGTCGGCACGGCGCTGTTCGGCAAGCGGAAAAAGGCGTGACCCAAGTTGTAACGACAGTTGCAACGACAGTTGTGACCAAAGGTGCTACGACGGGCTTCTACTCGCCCCTGCCGCCCGCGCGCACGGGCGTGGCCGATTACTCGGCCGCGCTGCTCGCCGAATTGCGCCGCCACGGCAAGGTGGAAATTGCGCCCGCGCGATGCGACGTTGCGCTCTATCACCTGGGCAACAACGCGCTCCATGCGGCTATCTACCGGCGCGCTCTGCGGCAGCCCGGAGTGGTTGTGCTGCACGATTCGGTACTCCACCATTTCCTGTTGGGCCAACTCTCCGAAGCCGCATACATCGAGGAGTTCGTCTACAACTACGGCGAGTGGAACCGTGGATTGGCGCACGATCTTTGGCGGTCGCGGGCTTCCTCCGCCTCCGACAACCGGTACTTCGATTCGCCACTGCTGAAGCGCGCCGCGGAGAGCGCCCGCGCCGTGGTGGTCCATAATCCGGCGGCCGGTCGCGTGGTGAAGGCGCACGCGCCGCACGCCCGCATTGTCGAGATTCCGCACCTGTTTCAACCCCCGCCGGCCGCTTCCGGGGCCGACCGTCTGCGCTACCGCCAGAGCCTGGGCATTGCGCCGGGCGCGTTTCTGTTCGGCATGTTCGGCTACCTGCGCGAATCGAAGCGGTTGATTCCGGCGCTGCAGGCGTTCGCGGAAGTTCATCGCGAGCTGCCGGACACCGCCATGCTGGTGGCCGGCAGCTTCGTCTCTCGCGATTTGGCCCGCGCCGCCGCGCCGCTGCTGGGCACGCCGGGCGTTATCCGCCTTCCGCATCTTTCCGAGAGCGACTTCTGGCTCGCTGCGGCGTCCGTCGACGCATGCATCAATTTGAAGTACCCGGCCGCGGGCGAAACCTCAGGCATTGCGATCCGCCTGATGGGCTTGGGAAAGCCGGTCATCCTCACGGATTCTCCCGAATGCGCGCGCTATCCCGAAGACGCCTGCGTGCGCGTACCGCCCGGCGCGGCCGAGAGCGATAGCCTCCGCCATCATATGAGTCTGCTGGCATCGCTTCGCGAGGCGGCCCAGGCAATCGGAGAAAACGCAGCGGCGCACATACAGCAGCGGCACCGGCTGGATGGCGTTGGCCGGCAGTATTGGCAACTGCTCGCCGAATTCGCCGGCCAATAGAAACCGCGGCAGCGCAGGCGATGGGTTGGCCATGAGCCCGCGCCATGGGCCAACGAAAAACCGCCGCGACTCCCATGTGGAAGCCGCGGCGGTTGCAAGGAGGAAGATTGGAGACGTCTACTGCTTCTGGCTTGGTCCGTTCGGGCGCGGTCCACCGCGCATTCCGCCGCGATCCTTCGTGACGGTGTAGCCCGCGGGAACCTGGAACAGCGAGGGATCAGGCTCGGCGCGTACGATGTTGGTCAACTGCGTTTGGCTGGTGCCGGAGCGCGGATCGGAATTCTTCACCATCACCGGTACCTTCAGGTCGTCCGCCATCCAAGTCTCATGAACCGACACGATCGGCAGCGAATTGCCTTCCGCGCCAGCCGGAATAGTCCGCGTAATCCGCGTTCCAGTCGCCTGGACGCCGTTGAGGGTCTGCACTCCGAGCTGTTCGGTGACCACGTTGGGGTCGGTGCGGCGTTGCCCACGCCCGCCCGCTCCCGCAACATCCGGCCTTGCCCCGTTCGGCCTCGCTCCGGGCTGTCCCTGTCCACGTCCGCGGCCTTGTCCGTTAGGCGGCCCATGCAGCGTCATGTCGTTCGAGGTCTTGCTTTGCGTGTTGATGTTGTGAACCACGCCGGCGACCGGATCGTGAATGGTGACGCGCGTGGACGTTGTGCCATCGGGATGCTTCATGGTAGTTTCCATGCGCACGCGCCCCTGGCCGTCACGCGAAAAATTGGTCTGTTCCTGGCTCGAGATCACGTTGCCGTTGGACAATGTCTGCGAATGGCTGGAAACCTCGGTGCCCGTGTATGGCGCGCCGGTCACGGTGCGCTGCATTCCAGGTCCGCCCGGTCCAAAGCCTGGCCCGCGGCCGCCAAAACCCATCCGGCCGCCCGGAGGTGGCCCTTGGGGCTGCGCCAAGAGCGCGGAAACTGCCAAGAATCCAACAAAAGCTAGCTTTTTCATCTATTCTTTCTCCAATCGCCTTCTTCGCCGGCCACTCCGGCTGGATGTGTTACTACTGCTAATTCCCGCTTGGAGCGAAGAAGTTCCATACAAGTTGCGGAATTTTTCAGCGGATGGTATTTGGATAAAACCAAGCCAATTTCCGGGAAGCGGTGTGGATGGTTGGGGTTGGGGGCATTTCCGGTGGGATTTCCAGAGACTGACGCCGTCGTTCCTAGAGCGGGAAAACTTGGGGCAGATCGTGGCGCACGCACTCATGCGTGCAGCGTTCACAATCGTGTGAACGCGCTTAAGTTCTCGCGCGAGATGGACACCCGAAAAATCACTGTGCAGAATCAACGAGTTACGGCGAGTTTCAGAGACAAGGCGCCAGCCAACTCTTCCGGCGTTCGTGCAACCTCCAGTTCGGGTTCGGCGAATTGAAGCTCCCGGAAATCGTCGGCTCACGGTTCCGGCGAACCGGCGCTCGCGGCGCGTGATGGAAAAGCTTGGCACGGCCTGCAATCCCGCGTACGATTTCGAGCCCCCGCGCTTGCCGCAAGGGCGCCCATTGCGCCACTCATTGCGCCCAGACGTTTTGTGCCGGGCGTGCGCAGGGCGGAACGCCAAGTGAGCCTGTATACTCGATCCATGAGATGTCTGGGAGCCTGGTTGGCAGCCCCGATCGCGTGCGCGTTCATCGCCGCCGCCCAACAGACGACGGATGAAGTCCGCGTCAGCGCGCACGTTTACACGCCGCCGCAACTCCGTCTCACCGTGAAGGCGCAGCTCGTGCAACTCGAAGTGGTAGTGCGCGACCCGCACGGCCAGGCGGTAAGCGGCCTGAAGCAGGCCGATTTCGAAATCCTCGACGAAGGCAAGCCGCGCGCCATCGCGGCGTTCTCGGTGGAAACGCGCGGGCATGCGCAGGCTAATGCGTTGGCCGCCGCGCCGGCGCCTTCAACCACGGCTTCAGTGGGCGCCCTGCCAGCCATGCCAATACCCGCGCCTCCGCGTTCCACTCTGCTCTTCTTCGACGATCTGCACGCGACCGGAGGCGAGTTGCAGCGCACGCAAGCCGCGGCCAAACGCTTCATCAAGGATGGCCTCGGACCGGGCGCACGAGCCGCAGTCTACGCAGCGTCCGAAGGCCTCACGCTCGATTTCACGCCGGATGCGGACGCGCTCACCGCCGCCATCGAGAAGCTGCGTTCGCACCAGCGCATGTCCGAGAACGGATTGCAGCAGTGCCCGCGCATCACGCCGTATCAGGCTTACTTGATCGCCAACAATCTGGACTATGCCGCGCTCAACGCAGCCCTTGCGGAAGCGAACCAGTGCACCAACTCCTCGGTCGGGGCAATGGTAACGTCTGCGATCCCCAGAGGCCCCAGCAAGGGGGGCGGGATGATTCCGACGAATCCCACCGCCATCGCGGTGCGGGCGCAAGCGGAAGCGACGTGGCAGCAGGCGCGCGAGATTTCGCTTTCCTCGTTCGACGCCATCCGCAGCGCCATGGCACGTCTGGCGCGGGCGCCGGGGACGCGCGTGCTGCTGATGGTGTCCACCGGCTTTCTCTCAGGCATGCTGGACGCCGAGCGGGATGCCGCCATCGACCACGCTATCCACGCCGGCATCGTGATCAATGCGCTCGATGCGAAGGGCCTCTGGGCAGAGGGGCCGGGGCGGCCGTTCGGCCAGGACGCCCAGACTTATAAAGGCTTCCCGATTCAGACTTTCATCTTCGAGGCCACGTCCATCGGCACACGCAACGACGCGATGAACGCCGTGATGGCCGAATTCGCGGCAGGCACGGGCGGCCTGTTCTTCCATAACAGCAACGATCTGGCAGGCGGATTCGCCCAACTCGCCGCCGTTCCCGAGGCCACCTATCTGCTCGCATTCCGGCCCGATGCCGAAGGCGCCGCGAGCAAATATCACAAGCTCAAAGTGCGGCTGACGGCAGGGAACCACGACTACGTGCAGACGCGGCCAGGTTATTTTGCGCCCGCGAACACGCCGGCTGAAGCGAAGACGGAGCCGCGCAAGCTCGACCAGGAAGCGCTGGCTGTGGACGCGTTGGCGGAGATCCCGGTGCAGCTCAGTGGGCGTCTGAGCAAAACGATGCAGGGCAGCCCGCTGCTTTCGCTGGTGATCCACGTGGATCTCGCCAAATTGAAATTCACCGAGAGCTGGGGGCGGCAGACACAAAAGCTGGCGTTCATCGGAGCGCTGATGGATGCGGACGGCAATCTGGCCGCAGCGAAAGAAGGCGCGATGGAGTTGGCGTTGAAGAAAGAGAATTTGGCGCGGATGCAGGCCAGCGGTGTGAACGCCGCGCTGACGCTGAGCGCGCCGCCGGGCCCGTATCGCGTGCGCATCGTAGTGCAGGATGCGGAAGGGAAGATGGCGGCGCTGAGCCAGACCGTAGAAATAAAGTAGCTCAGTGGGGCAGCCAATCCTGGCTGCAGCCGCCTTTCAGGCGGCTTCTTCCGCCCGCCGCCAAGGTATTATAAAGACTTATGAAAGGCATCGTTTGAAAGGCATCGTTCTCGCCGGTGGTACGGGCAGCCGGCTGTTCCCGCTGACTAAGATCACCAACAAGCATCTGCTGCCCATCTACGACCAGCCCATGATCTACTACCCCATCCAGGCGATGGTCGATGCCGGCATACGGGACATCATGGTGGTCACCGGCGGGCGCCACTCCGGCGGATTCCTGGAGCTTTTGGCCAACGGGAAGCATTTCGGGCTGAAGCACATCAACTACACCTATCAGGAAGGCGAAGGCGGCATTGCCGACGCCCTGGCGCTGGCGCAGCACTTCGCCGATGGGCAGAAGATTTGCGTAATCCTGGGCGATAACATCATCGAAGGCAGCATCCGCGAGGCCGCCGAAAGCTTCCGCCGCCAGGCGAAAGGCGCGCACATCCTGCTCAAGGAAGTGCCCGACGCGGAGCGCTTCGGCGTGGCCGAGATCGCCAACGGCCATATAGTGGGGATTCAAGAGAAGCCCGCGAATCCGAAATCGAACTACGCGGTGACCGGCATCTATATGTACGATGCGTCGGTCTTCGACAAGATCAAGACGCTGGTGCCGTCCAATCGCGGCGAGCTCGAAATTACCGACGTCAACAACGCCTACATCCACGAAGGCGGCATGACCTTCTCATTTCTGGAGGGCTGGTGGACCGACGCCGGCACCTTCGAATCGCTGCTGCGCGCCGCCAACCTGGTGGCGCAGTCGAAGGCAAAACTTCCCGGCGCCGGCGAGGTTAGTAACTTAAAGGGAGCATTGCGAGCTTAATGTCGGGACACGCGGCGGTGAAGAAAATGGTCGACAAAACAGTCCGGCTCCTGGCCAGTTCGGGAGAACTGGAATTGGCTCTCCCCGAGTGCGAGAAAGGCCTGGGCCACGTCATTGGCGCTCCCGCCTCCAAGGACCTGATCGACGGCGTGCGCATTCAAGCGCTGCCGGTGCATCCCGACGACCGCGGCTATTTTGTGGAAGTGCAGCGCATCGGCCACGGCCTTGCCGCCGGCTTTCCCGCGGAGACTTCGCAGATCGCCGCGGCGATGAGTTACGCCGGCGCCGTGAAGGCCTTCCACTATCACCTGCACCAGACGGATTGCTGGACGCCGGTGAAGGGTTTGCTGCAAGTGGCCCTGGCGGATCTGCGCGTAGGCTCGCCGACTTTCGGGCAGCGCAATACGTTCTATATCGGCCCCATGCGCTCCTGGCAAGTGCTGATCCCGCCGGGCGTGGCGCACGGATACAAGGTGATCGGCCGCGAGGATGCGGTGCTGGTCTACATGACCGACCATTTCTACAATCCGCAAGACGAGGGACGCATCCCCTATAACGACCCTTCCATCAATTACGATTGGGAGACCCAAAGAAAATAACCCATGACCATTCTGGTGACCGGAGGCGCCGGCTTTATCGGGTCGGCGTTCGTCCGCATGTCTATCGGCCAAACCGATTGGCGCGTCGTCAACTTCGATAAGCTCACGTACGCCGGGAATCTCGAAAACCTCACGAGCGTCGCCGGGAATCCGCGTTATCGCTTCGTGCATGGCGATATCTGCGACCAGGCGCTGGTCGATTCCACACTCGCCGAAGAGAAGCCGGACGCTATCGTGCACTTCGCGGCGGAATCGCACGTGGACCGCAGCATTCTCTCGCCCGAGCCGGTGATCCGGACCAATTTCCGCGGCAGTTTCACGATGCTCGAAGCGGCGCGCCGCCGCGGCGTTCAGCGATTCGTCCACGTCTCCACCGACGAAGTATACGGCAGCCTGGCGGCGCCGCTCGAAGCCACGGAAGAGTTCCCGCTGAATGCGAGCAGCCCATATTCCGCTTCGAAAGCCGGGTCGGATTTGCTGGCGCGGTCTTACTTCGTCACCTATAAACTGCCGGTGCTGATTACGCGCGCTTCTAACAACTACGGGCCGTATCAATTCCCCGAAAAGCTCATCCCGCTGATGATCGCCAACGCCTTCGAAGACCACCGCCTGCCGGTATATGGCGATGGCCAGCAGGTGCGCGATTGGCTCCACGTGGACGATCACTGCCGCGGCGTTATGGCGGTGCTTGAGAAGGGGCGCGAAGGCGAAATCTACAACATCGGCGGCAACCGCTCGCTGCCGAATCTCGATGTGGTGCACAAGGTGTTGCAGCTCACCGGCAAACCGGAGAGCCTGATTGAATACGTGAAGGACCGTCCCGGCCACGACCGGCGCTATGCCCTTTCGAGCGAAAAACTGATGCGCGAAACCGGATGGCGGCCCTTCACGAATTTTGAGACCGGATTGGCGGAAACCATCGACTGGTATCGCGCCAACTCCGCGTGGGTAGCAGGCGTGCGCAGCGGCGCATACCTGACCTATTACGAGCGCAACTACGGCAACCGCGCGCGTGGGTAGCGCCGGCGGTCTTGCCGCCGGTTCTTTTGCAGACTCAAATCACCATGCAGCGGCCGGTAACGCCGGCGGTCTTGCCGCCGGTTCTTTTGTAGACTCAAATCATCCATGCGAGTGGCGATTGAAGCGGCGTCGCTGGCGCTTTCGAGCGGCGGGCTACAGCGCTACACCTCCGAGCTGAGTCTTGCGCTGGCACGCTGCTTTCCCGGCGACGAGTTCTACCTGACGTCCGACCAGCCGTTCCGCATGCCCTCCGGCGCTCCGCCCAACCTCAAGCGCGGCGGCGGCCCGACTAACGCGCTGGAGCGGCGCTGGTGGCTGTGGGGCTTGGCGCGCGAGATGCGCCGCCTGAGCGCCGACCTGGTACACGGGCCGGATTTCGCCGTGCCATATATCTCCGGCAGACCCAGCGTGCTCACGCTGCACGACCTTTCGCCGTGGATGGACCGCCGCTGGCATGGCGACGCCGTCCGCGTGCGCCATCGCACGCCGGTACTGCTCGATATGGGTATTGCGACCATGGTGATCACGCCCAGTGAGAGCGTTCGCAAGCAGGCCCTGGAACGCTTCAGGCTGCGGCCCGAGCGCGTGGTGGCGGTTCCCGAAGCCGCCGCGCCATGGTTTGCCCCGGTTGAGCCGGCCCCGATTGAGCAGGCCCCGGTGGAGCTTGCGCCAGTGGAGCCGGACGCGCCCCGGGGCCGGCGTTACTTCCTGTTTGTGGGAACCTTAGAGCCGCGCAAGAATCTCAGCGCCCTCGTGGAAGCGTGGCGCGAAGTGCGACGGGGACAAGCGCCGGATCATGCGGTGGATCTGGTGCTGGCCGGACGCCGCCGCGCCGATTATCCGCCGCTGCCGCATGAACCGGGCCTCGAAATTCTGGGCGAAGTTCCCGACGAGCAACTCCCCGCGCTCTATTCCGGCGCGCTGGCGTTCGTCTACCCATCGCTCTACGAAGGCTTCGGCCTGCCGGTGCTGGAAGCGATGCAATGCGGCGCGTGCGTTATTGCGTCGCGCGCGGTGGCGGAAGCAGCGGGCGATGCGGCGATTTACGCCGATGGGCCCGCGGAGCTGGCGCGCAGCATGCAGGACCTGCTGGAGCATCCCGAAAGAGCGCCGGAGTGGCGCGCACGCTCGCTGGCCCATGCGCGCGAGTTCACCTGGGAGCGCACGGCGCGCGCAACCTACGAGGTTTATCAGGAGGCTCGGAAGCGCTTTGGCCGCTGACTTTGGCGTTGAATCACGCGGCCACGAGGTCACAGGCGTTAAAATAAGCCCGGCCTCAAGCGTCGCAGTCCAGCCTGGCAGCGCGGAGACTCCCGTTCGCAACTCGGGACTCCAGAGCGGCACTCCGGCTGTACAGGCTCTTAGCGACAGGCATCATCCGCGAGAACTAGTCGTCTCCCACAACGCGACTTCAGGCTAACCGGGACCGCGCGGGCCCGAACTCAAGCGAATTGGAGCCCAACTTCCGGATGCGCCGTCACTCGGGCGCTAGCCGCTTTCACGAGCCGATCGCAGGGGTTACCACTTACTGGACGTGTCGCGTGCAGAGGTCATCACATTGCGGCCAGGCATTTCCGCGAGCCCGACCCGGCTCAGACCGTGGCTAGGCGCCACATCGCCGTGCCCTACGTGAAGCATAATGAGATTCATCCAGCATGGACGCGGAGCGAGTGCGCGCACAACTCGAACGGATTTTGGCCAGCGCTCCTTTTGCGGATGCAGAGCGCGCCCGCCGTTTCCTGCGCTTTGTGGTAGAGCGCGCTCTAGAGGGGCGCAGCAGCGAGATCAAGGAGTTTGTGATCGGAGTCGAAGCCTTGGGCCGGAACACATCGTTTGATCCGAAGTCCGACCCGATCGTTCGAGTTGAGGCGGGACGTCTGCGAGAGCGCCTCCGTTCTTATTACGAAGGCGAAGGAGAAGCGGACTCCGTTTTGATCTCTTTGCCGAAGGGCGGGTACGTGGCCGAATTCTCGGAGCGGCGGTCGCCCGCGGCGCCAAAGAGAACCGCAGTGCTGCGCCTCTCCATCCTGCCGCCTGAAAGCACCTCTTTCGAGTCGTTTGCGGTATCACCGGATGGCCGCAAGCTTGCCTTCACGTCCTTTCTGAACGGGAAATTGATGCTTTGGGTTCGGATGCTGGATTCGCTGGAGGCAAAGCCTCTGGCCGGGACGGACTTCGCATCCAGCCCATTCTGGTCGCCCGACAGCCGGTCGATCGGCTTCTTCACTCCATCCAAGTTGAAGACTGTCGATATCGCCGGAGGACCCGCCCAGGATGTCGCCGATGTCGTGGTGGGACGGGGAGGCGCCTGGAGTCCGGAAGGAGTCATCGTTTTCTGCCCTCGGCCAATTGGCATTCTCCACCAGGTTGCGGCGGCAGGTGGCACGCCCCATCCTGTGACTTCGCTCGATCTGGCGCGCGCCGAGGCCGCACATGCTTTTCCTCAGTTCCTGCCCGGCGGCCGCCATTTCTTATACCTTGCGGCTAGTTCTCGCCACGGCGAGTCTTCCATTCGCGTCGGCTCGCTGGATTCAACCGCGTCCAAGGCGCTCTTGAACACCGACACGAGCGCGGCCTACGCCCCGGTATTGCGCGGACACCCAGCCTCCCTGTTGTTCGTGCATGATGGCGCTCTGATAGCGCAGCCGTTCGACGCGCGGCGCATGGAACTGAGCGGAGAACGAACGGTGGTTGTCCCGGAAGTCCGCTATCAGCGTTGGCGCCAAGCCAGGTTCTCGGTTTCTGAAAACGGGGTTCTGCTGTATCAGGGAGACAGCGCCGGGAATCACCAGCTCGCCTGGTTCAATCGGCAAGGCCAGTTGCTGGCAGAAGTCGGCCCGCGTAACGATTATCTTTCGCTTCGTCTTTCGCCAGATGAGAGGCATGTGGTGGTTAACCGGCTTGACGACCCGGACACTGTTTTCCCCACGATCTGGGTGATGGATTTGTTGCGTGAAGGTGTGGTTTTTCGTTTTACCGACACTGGTGGTGCGGAGGCCGAATTTACTCTCGCCTGGTCTCCGGACAGCCGCGAAATCCTGTTCAGCCGAGGTGACGATCGGGGTATGCGCTTGCTACGCCAGGCGTTGAACGGTGGACCCGCGCAGATCGTTATGGACACCGAAGGCCCGAAATTCCCGGCGGACTGGTCTTCCGACGGGCAGGTCGTTACGTATGGTTCGCAGTGGCCCGATTACCGTTACATGCACATCTGGATCGTGTCGCTGAGCGCTTCCGAGAAGCAACACAAAGCGTTTCCGTTCTTGCAACATTCCCATGGGGAATATAGTGCGCACTTCTCACCCACAAGCGGGAGAGAGACGCCGCGTTGGCTCGCCTATGTGTCGAATGAAACCGGACGCTTCGAAGTGTATGTTCGGGACTTTCCCGCCGGCAGTTACAAGTGGCAGATTTCGAACCAGGGCGGGTTGCACCCGCAATGGCGTAAAGACGGGCGAGAGCTCTTCTATCTGACTCTGGGCGGGGCGCTGATGGCGGTCGCTGTGAATCCTGGGCCAACCTTCGAATTCGGCGCTCCGCTGCCGCTGTTCGAGACTGGTCTTCGCTTCCTGCCGCAGTACAAGATTTGGATGGACCAATACGCCGTATCAGGCGACGGCCAACGATTTCTTCTCAACCGCCGTATTGCAGAAACCGCCGCGGGCGCGATCACGGCGCTTATTCCCTGGTAGCTCGCCCTAATCTATTCAATCCAGGACGTACGCGCGTGAAAGATACCTCCAGGTAACCCCGCCGTACTCCATCACGCGGGGATTTCCAGGCATTCTCAAAAGGCGGCAAGATACAGCCGGCAGAAGAAAACATAAGCGGAGGTCAGTCGTGACTGCATTCAGCGCGCACAAGAGCCAGGACGAAACTGCTGCAATACGGAACGTGGAAACAAGCCTGCAAGAGGCTTGGAACCACCACGATGCGAAAGCCTTCGCCAGCTTGTTTACCGAGGACGCGGATTGCGTAAATGTGGTGGGCTGGTGGTGGAAAGGGCGCGCTCAGATCGAAAGTAAGGTTGCCGACTCCCACGTGTTCCTTTTTCGAGACAGCACCGTGACCAACAACGAAATCCAGATTCGGTTCCTCACCTCTCAGATCGCCGTGGTGCACGTTCGTTGGTCAATGGCCGGGCATCGGAACCCAGACGGCGCTCCCGGACAGCCCCGAAAGGGCATTCAGACACATATCTTGCAAGAACAGGAAGGAAAGTGGCTGATTGCCGTCTTCAACAATACGGACAGCGTGCCAGAGGTTTCATTCCCCACGGGAGCATTACAGAATGACTAAATTACAGAGCGGCTGTTGCATCGTGGGCGGCGGCCCAGCGGGGATGATGCTGGGGTACTTGTTGGCGCGGGCTGGAATCGAGGTCCTGGTTCTTGAGAAGCACGCCGACTTTCTGCGCGACTTCCGTGGCGACACAGTTCATCCCTCCACCCTGGAAGTGATGCACGAGCTCGACCTCCTGGATGAGTTTCTAAAGCGGCCGCATCAAAAGCAGGTTCACAAGATCCGCGCTCGCATAGGGCGCGATGAAATCCTGTTGGGCGATCTTTCTCTCCTCTCGACGCACTGCCGTTTCATGGTGATGATGCCACAATGGGAATTTCTCGATTTCCTCGCCGAACAAGCGCGGCGCTATCCCACGTTCCACCTTCGAATGGAGACCGAGGTCACGGGACTGATCGAAGAGGCGGGGCGGATCGTGGGTGTCCGGGGGAACGCTTCGGATGGTCCAGTGGAAGTGCGTGCGGACCTGGTGGTGGGCGCCGATGGCCGACGTTCCGTGGTCCGAGACTGCTCCGGCTTGCCGGTTGAGGACTTGGGCGCTCCCACCGACGTTTTGTGGATGCGTTTGTCCAGGCACGCCGACGACCCGGAGTTGTTCTTCTACGCCGATCGCGGCAAGGCCCTGTTCCTGACCGACCGCGGAGACTATTGGCAGTGCGGTGTTCCGGCTCCAAAGGCAGCCGTGGCGGAGATGCAGGCAAAAGGCATCGAAGACTTTCGTGCGACTATTGTCGAACTGGCGCCCTTCCTGAAAAACCGCGTGGCGGAGCTTCGCGATTGGAACGATTTGAAACTGTTGACCGTCAGGGTGGATCGCATGCGGCAGTGGCATCGCCCGGGATTTGTGTGCATCGGCGATGCGGCTCACGCCATGTCTCCCGTGGGGGGCGTCGGGATCAATCTTGCGATTCAAGACGCCGTCGCGGCGGCCAATATACTGGCCGGACCTCTTCGCGAGGGCGCTGTCAGCCTCCGCGATCTTGCGAAGATCCAGCGCCGCCGTGCGTTCCCCACGCGCCTCACGCAGCGCGTGCAGGCATTGATCCAGAAACGAATCGCCGGGCATGGCCTCGGCAACCCGGGACCGACACGGCTCCCGTGGCTTCTCCGGCTCCTGGAGCGCACTACACTTCCGTGCCGGCTCCGCAACCGCGTGATTCCGGTTGGCATTCGCCCGGAGCACGTGAGGACACCCGACGTCTCGCTTGCTCAGGCCGGCCCTGCAACGCACAATCCGAAATGTGCGCGGTCCAACGCAGGATAGAACCGCCGTAACGGCCCAGGGTAGAGCAACCCGCCTAACTCCCGAGGGGGGTACTCGGAAGTTGGGATCAAACCAGCGTCGGCTAGCAGATTCGACGTTGCCCGGCACACCTCGGGAATCCGTTTCGGGCCGCGCAAGAATCATCGAGCCCGAGCGTCCGCCATGGCAGCGCGGGAAATGCCTCAGGAGGAAACAGTGATACGCAACCGGAGAATTGACATGGAGGGAGTCGAAATGAGGATCGGAATGGATGCCGCTGTTGAAGCCCACGGCCCATAGGAAGAGAGCAAGGCGAGAACGTGCGGGTTGGGCCGAGCCCGGATCATCAGCTCGTCCGAGATTGAAGTAAACCCAGCCGCGAACATGGCGGATCAATTGACTCGATTGCTCCGGGCAGTTATCGGAGCATCGTTGGAGAATAATATGAAACGACACTGCGTAACCGGAATTCTTTTAGCCGCGCTCATCTTTGCCGGCTCGGCCCAACTTTCAGCCCAGGCTCCAGTCTCCAACCTCTGGCCACTGGTCCTTATCCCGAACGGGGACACAGTCTATGACGTGGTCAACCATGTCACCTGGCTTACGGACGCCGATCTACCGGCCCGTCAAAGATTCGGACTTCCGTTGTGCGTTGGAGACAACCCCCTAGCCCCGTGCGTATTCGGCAGCGGCATTATGGACTACACGTCCGCGGCGGCTTGGATTTTGGCCATGAACAACGCTAACTACCAGGGGCATTCTAACTGGCAAATACCCACCACACCGACTGCGGATAAAAGCTGCGCGGGAACGGGGGCGACTGGCAACAGTTTCGGGTTCGGCTGCAATGCGAATGCGATGGGTTACCTCTATTACAAAGCGTTGGGCTTTCAGGCTCCCAATACTGCGGTTCCCATTCCACCCAACCGGGTGGGTCCATTCCGCAATTTCCAACCCGATCACTATTGGTCGAATCAGACTCAGAGCCCCATTGCTAATTTTGATTTCGTCGACGGGTCCCAGGGCGGCGGTACCGGAGGTGATTTCTCGTATGTTCTGCCGATGATTCCGAACAAGATTCCCGGGACGCCGCCCGCCTGGGGCATGGGGTTGCAGGTCAATCCCGACGGGCAGACTGTCTATGACCCGAGATCGGGGTACACTTGGTTGGCGGATGCCAACCTGGCCGCCAGCGACACGCTCGGCTTGCCACGCTGCCAGACCCCTACTACCCCAATGAATTGCGTCGCCCAGGACGGCTCGATGCCCGACTCTTCCGCCGGTGCGTTTATTAACAACATGAACGCATATGATCGCGGCGCAGGCTACCTGGGCCAGACCAACTGGCAATTGCCTCCGGTTGCCGCGGGCTGCCAACCTCTTGGGTGTGACGGCATGGGCAACCCGATGGGGATGTTGTACTATATCCAATTAGGCCTGAGCCCGGGCACGCCCGTGGTCGAGCCGCCTGACATTGCCGTTGGCCCGTTCCTCCACCTCTGGCCTTATCCTTATTGGTCCTGCGCGGTAAACAACGTTCAACCCCCAATTCAGGCCCCCTGCGATAGCGGCGGCGCAACTGATAGAGCTCAGTTCGGCTTCTCATTTGGCGATGGCTACGTGGGTACAGGGACTCTGCCAGCCTTTCATTTTGTCACGGCCTATTACGTGGGATGCGGCCTCCCGGAGTTGTGGTGCTCCTTGCTGTCTCGACCTTGAGAACCAGCAATCGAATATTGGCCGCCACAGCGCTGTTGTGGTGGGCCATAAGGGGCAATTCCGGTGGCAATCGCGGAGCGGCAGCCCACTGCTGAACTGTCGCTCTGAACCCTTGCGCCAAGCCGCACAATGTCGCCATGAATTCCACCCTATAGAGGCGCGTATGGATCGCTCGGCCTCCGCGGACTGCTCCTTCCTGCCAGAGAGACGGGTTGAAAGGAACCCGGTCCGAGGCGACACTTTCCTAGACGATGTGGTCAAGATTTTTGAGATTGACCCAACGTCGGATTCTTCTCCATGGGGACGACGAGCTTCTGCGTCGCTGCAACCGGGCGAAACTACCTTTGACGCCGACCAAACTGCACGCGAGTTCTGGCAAGGAAAAACGCCGACGCGCGCACCGACGCTTTCGGAGTTCCAGCGCTACGTGGTTGAAAGGATCAAGGCCTATTTCCAGGTCCGCTGGAGGTGCGTGCGACCCTGGTGGTGGGCGCCGACGGCCGTAATTCCGTTGTCCGGGACTACTCCGGCTTGCCGATTGAGGACTTGGGCGCTCCTACAGATGTGCTCCGGATGCGGTTGTCCAGGCACGACGACGACCCGGAGCTGTTCTTCTACGCCGATCGCGGCAAGGCCCTGTTCCCGACCGGCCGCGGAGACTATTAGCAGTGCGGTGCTCCGGCTCCAAAAGCAGCCATAGCGGAGATGCAGGCAAAAGGCATCGAAGAGTTTCGTGCGGCGATTGTCCAGCTGGCGCCCTTCCTCCAGGACCGACTTGGGGATCTCCGCGATTGGAACGACTTGAGACTATTGACCGTCAGGGTGAATCGCCTGCGGCAGTGGCATCGCCCCGGCCTGGTGTGCATCGGCGATGCGGCTCACGCCATGTCTCCCGTGGGGGGCGTGGGATCAATCTTGCCATTCAGGACGCGGTCGCGGCGGCCAATATCCTGGCGAAACCCCTTCGCGAGGGCGCCCTCAGCGCAGACGATCTCGCGAAGATCCAGCGCCGCCGTGCGTTCCCCACGCAGCTTACGCAGCGCGTGCAGGCATTGATCCGGAAACGAATATCCTGGCGTGGCCTCGGCAATCCGGGACCAACACGGCTCCCATGGCTTCTCCGGCACATGGAGCGTACAACACTTCCGCGCAGGCTTCGCAACCTCGTGATCGCGGTTGGCATCCGCCCGAGCACGTGAAGACCCCCGACGTCTTGAATGCCGCTTAGCCCGCTCAGTAATAGACAATCTGAAAATCAGAGCGGTCCAAAGCAGGATGGAACCGGCGTAACGGCAACAGGCTTAACTCCCGGTTTGTCGGGCACTCGGAAGCTGGCCCCAAACGGCCTTCGGGGAAATGACCCATCGGATGGCTAACTATCGCGAAATCGCCTTTCGCCAGAGATGCCCAGGAAAAGCCACTTCGAAGGAAGCGCCGCCGAACAAGTCGAGCCCAGGGCAAAGCCCAACGCTGAACCTTGGCAGCATCCTTATTTTAACGCCTATGATGGCCGCGAGGAGCCGCCCCCTGCGATCTCCACCATTTGCCGCTTAACGATCACGCATTCCCAAAATAAATCGCCCCTTTCCTTTCAAAACGATACAAGCCTTCCCCCCATGCAGCCGCAGAACCGCGTGCTATAGGTGGGTCAGTAGCGCGGCCCCATGGGCCACGCTCAAAGGTGAACACAAATGGCATCCCCCGCACAGTTGACCGCAAACATCGCCAACGCTCAGAAATCCACCGGTCCCACAACCGAAAAAGGCAAGCATCGCACCCGCCTCAACGCTTATCGTCACGGCCTCACCGGCCAAATCTGTCTTCTCACCGCCGATGAGCACCAAGCCTTCGACCAACACTGCACCGGCATCCGCGAATCCCTCGAACCCGTGGGCGCGCTGGAAACCGAACTGGCCCAATCCATCGCCGAAGACCATTGGCGCCTCAAACGGGCCCGCGCCATCGAAACTGGCATTTTCGCTGCTGGCGTGCTCGGTCAACTGGGCCACCCCTACGGGGGAATTAGAGAAGACGCCGCCCAGGTTCCCATTGACGAAGCGCTATCGAAAGCCCACACCTGGATCGCCAAAAGCGAAAATTTCCAGCTTCTGGCTCTCTATGAGCAGCGCATACACCGCGCAATTGAAAAGAACATGGCGCAGCTCCGTACCCTGCGGGCCGAACGCAAAGCCGTCCATCAACAGGCGCTCGAAGAAGCCCAACTGTTGGCCCAGCTTGCCTATAGCAAGGGCGAAAAGTACGATCCGGCGCGCGACTTCCCGCCGGAAATATTGCAAATTGGCTCAGATTTTTCGAGCGCCGGCATCCGCCGCCTCGTCAGTCTAAATCAACGCCTGAATGAAGCCCGCCGTTGTGCCCACGTTGTTCCAAAAACTAGTGGCGCGGGATTGGCCTGCGAATCTACCGGATCGGTAATCCCCGCCGCATAAACCGCCGCATAAACCGCCGCATAAACCGCCGTATAAATGTAGACAGAGCCGCGACCGTAATGTAAGGGAGCGATATCGCGGCCGGCCGGTTCGACGTTGCCCCAATAGAAGCCCCAATAGAAATAGACCAGCACCCAAGTTCACTGCAGCCTGATGAAATTCTGTGGCGCCGGCTCACCGTCCCCACGCGATCTTTGACATCCGAATAACCACCCATGGGACAGACGCATCATCTGTCCCACCCAGCCCACCTGAAATGGCGGGCCTAAGCCCACCTGGCCTACCCCTCCCCTACGCTCGCGGCTACTCGCTGCCGGGCTTCCCGATGGAGGCTTCCACCGCGACGCGTACCAGTTGGCCGCGGGTCCTCACGTTGGTTTTTTCGAAGAGCTGCTGCAAGGTAGATTTCACCGCCCCTTCCGTGACGCCGAGGCGGGCTGCGATCTTTAAGTTGGTCAACCCTTCCAGCACGCCCGCCAGAACCTGCTTCTCGCGCTCTGTCAGCGCATTCTGAAAGCTTCGATCCGCGACGATGGGCGCGCGGGCGGCGAGGTACTGAATCACTTGCCGGTCGACCCACGCGTCTCCCGCCGCCACCATTCGGATGGCCCTCAGCAGCGAGCCAACCGGATTGTGCTTGAGAAAGATTCCAGCGGCGCCCTGCTGCAAGACCTCCGACGACTGGGCCGCGTCGATTGCCCCGGTGACGATGAGGATCTTGCCTGCGTAACCGGCGCCCCGGGCCAGCCGGACCACTTCGCCGCCCCGCAGATCGGGCAGGTTGAAATCCAGCAACACGAGCTCGACCGGCGTCCGGCTGATGAATTCCAGCGCCTCCTGCGCCGTCCCGCATTGCCCAACCACATCGAAATCCGGCTCGGACGACAACAAGCGGCCGAGGCTCTCGCGGAAGAGTACGTGATCGTCGACTAATAGAAGGCCGATGCGCTCCACGTGCGCCGAAGAATTTGGTTCCGGAGGTTTCACTGAAGGGTCAACTCAAAGGTTAAGAGCCGAACCCGACGTCCGCCAAGCGATTCAGCCAAAAGATTCGGAGCATCGCCAGAAGATAGCCGGGCCATCCGAACGATCCAATTTCGCAATCGAATGGCGTCACGCAAAACGCACTGAAAGATAGGTGGCGGCCTCAGCGGACCGCCAGCTACATTCGTCTTCAGAGACCTTCCGTCTCGTCTTCACGGTTCCAGTTCCCCCATGATCCGGCGACTCGTCGATTTTGCCCTGAACAACCGGCTGCTCATCGCGGCCATTGGTGTTCTGCTGTTCGCCTGGGGAGTCATTTCGTTCCGCAATCTGCCGATCGAAGCTTATCCCGATGTCGCCAACAACTATGTTCAGGTGATCACGCAGTGGCCGGGCCGCGCGGCGGAAGAGGTGGAGCAGCAGGTGACCATCCCGGTCGAGATCGTGATGAACGGGCTGCCGCATCTGGAGCATCTGCGTTCCACGTCGCTCTCGGGGCTGTCCAGCCTGATGCTGATCTTCGACGACGATTCCGACAACGATTGGAATCGCCAGAAGGTGCTGGAGCGGCTCTCGTCGGTGACCCTCCCGGATAACCTTCAACCGCAGATCGGCACCGACTATAGCCCGGTGGGCCAGATCTTCTGGTACACGCTGAAGAGCGTCAACCCCTCATACGACTTGATGGAGTTGAAGGCGCTCGAAGACTGGGTGCTCGAGAAGCAATTCAAGTCCGTTGCCAACGTAGTGGACGTCGCCAGCTTCGGCGGAAGCACTAAGGAGTACCAGGTTCAGATCGATCCGGACAAGCTGGTTTCTTACGGGCTCGGCATGAGTCAAGTGGAGCAGCAGCTCGCCAACAACAACGTAAATGCGGGCGGCAGCTTCATCCAGGAGGGCTTGCAGCAGGTCAACGTACGGTCCATCGGCCTGTTCGAACACGTGGACGATATCGGGCAAACGGTACTCAAGACGCAGAACGGAACGCCGGTGCGCATCGCGGATATCGCGAGGGTGGTGCAAGGGCCGAAGATCCGCTTGGGGCGCATTGGAAAGGCGATTCACCGCGCCGATGGAAAGATTCTCGACAACGACGATGTGATAGAGGGCATCGTTCTGCTGCGCAAGGGCTCGAATTCCGATTCGACGCTCGATGCCCTTCACGACAAAGTCAAGGAGCTGAACGAGCACATTCTGCCGAAAGGCGTGACCGTGGTTCCCTTCCTCGACCGCAGCGACCTGGTGCATTTAACCACCGAAACCGTGCTGCACAACCTGAAGGACGGCATCATTCTGGTGGCGCTGATTCTGTTTCTTTTTCTGGGAAACATTCGCGGCGCGCTGATCGTGGCGATTACCATTCCGTTTTCGCTGCTATTCGCGTCCATCTGCCTCGACCTGCGACACATCCCGGCCAACCTGCTATCGTTGGGCGCTCTCGATTTCGGCATGGTAGTGGATGGGGCCGTGGTGATGATTGAGAATATCGTGCGCCATCTCAACCGCACCGGCGACAGCCGCCCCATGCTGGAGCGCATTCGCGAGGCGACGCACGAAGTGCAGCGGCCGGTATTTTACGCGATCGGCATCATCATCACCGCGTACCTGCCCATCTTCACCTTGCAGAGCGTGGAAGGGCGCCTGTTCAAGCCGATGGCGTGGACGGTGGCGTTCGCGCTGTTGGGCGCGCTGACCTTCTCCATGATCGTGGCGCCGGTGCTGGCAAGTTTCCTGTTCCGCCGCGACGCGAAAGAGTGGAATAATCCCGCGTTGCATTGGCTAACGGAGCGCTACCGCGCCGCGGTTCGCATGGCGATTCGATTACGCTGGATCACCGTTGGAGTTGGGGTTGCGAGCGTGGTGGCGGCGGCGTTCTTGGCGAGCAGCGGCATCATCGGCTCGGAGTTTCTGCCGCACCTCGACGAAGGCGCTATCTGGGCGCGCGGCACGTTGGCGCCCAGCACCGGGCCGGACGAGGGTACGCGCCTGATGAACCAGGCCCGCATCGTTCTGGCCACTTTTCCGGAAGTCACGCAGGTGGTTTCGCAGGTGGGCAGGCCCGACGACGGCACCGATACGACGGGATTCTTCAACACCGAATACTTCGTCGATTTGAAGCCCAAGAAGCAATGGCGGCGCGTATTTCGCGAAGATAAGGTGGAACTGATCGCAGCCATGGACCGGGAGTTGGAGAAGCTGCCGGGCGTGCTGTGGAACTTCTCGCAGCCCATTTCCGATAACATGGAAGAGGCCGTGAGCGGCGTCAAGGGCGAACTGGCAATCAAGATCTATGGAACCGAGTTGAAGCTGCTGGAGCAAACCGGCGACCAGATCGTAAAGGTAATGAGCGGCATCCGCGGAGTGGAAGATCTCGGCCTGTTCCGGGTGATCGGGCAGCCCAATCTGAATTTCACCGTGAACCGGCCGCAAGCCGCGCGATACGGCCTCAATGTGGCGGACGTTCAGGACGCGATACAAACGGCGGTGGGCGGCAATGCGGTAAGCCAGGTGCTCGACGGAGAGCAGAGGTTCGACCTGGTGCCGCGCTATCAGGCGCCATACCGCGATACTCGCGAAGCCATTGAGAACGTGCGGCTGCTTGCGCCCACCGGCGAGCGCGTTTCACTGGCGCAGCTTTGTAAAGTGGCGACGCTCGATGGCGCCTCGGAAATCTACCGCGAGGGAAACTACCGCTACGTGGCCATCAAATACAGCGTCCGCGGCCGCGACCTGGGCAGCACGGTGGAGGAAGCGATCAAAAAAGTAGACCGCCAGGTGAAGCTGCCCGAAGGCTACAGCATCAATTGGGCGGGTGAATATGCCAGCCAGCAGCGGTCGCAGAAGCGCCTCGCGATCGTGCTTCCCATCACGATATTGGTGATCTTCATCATCCTATACACCATGTTCCATTCCTTCAAATGGGCAGCCCTGATGCTGGTGAACATGGCCATGGCGCCACTGGGCGGCCTTTTGGCGTTATACGTGACGGGCACGCACTTCAGCGTGTCGTCCGGCGTGGGATTTCTGGCGCTCTTCGGCGTGTGCGTGCAGACCGGCGTGATCATGCTGGAATACATCAACCAGCTTCGCGTGCGCGGCCGGTCGGTGGTGGATGCGGCGGTGGAGGGCGCGGTATTGCGGCTGCGCCCGATCATGATGACCACGCTGGTGGCTACGTTGGGGCTGTTGCCGGCGGCGCTGTCGCACGCCATCGGGTCGGATTCGCAGCGGCCGTTCGCGATCGTGATCGTGGGCGGGCTGATGGTGGCGATGCTGATGAATATTTTCCTGCTGCCGGCGCTGTATGTGTGGGTGGCCAGGGATCGGGATGTGTTGCCTGATCTGGAACCGGGGTTTGAGGGATAGCCTGCCATATATAAGCATTCCGACCGGGCTGGGCGTATATTGTCGGCCGGGAAGTCAAATGGAAATCCGGATACCGGCGAATGAGGAAACTCCACGAGCGGAGACCCGTTACTTTCCTTCTTGAGTCCGGAACATTTTAAATTTGCTTGGGAACCGCTGTGGGGTTTGGTTTTTCACATGAACCAATTCGATTACAACATACTGCTTTACCTGAATCACATCACGCAACATTCGCCGATCCTGACTAAAGTATTCCTGCAGATCTACGATAACGACATGAAAACCGGGCTGTTCGTCGCGCTGCTTTGGTGGGCATGGTTCGATGCCGGCGACATCGCCCATCGGCACGAGATCCACGAAAAGGTCGTGGCAGGCATTCTCGGCAGCTTGGTGTGCATCGTCGTCGTGCGGCTGATGTTGGTTCTGCTTCCGTTCCGGCCCAGGCCAATGACCGTGCCGATGTATGGTTTGAATTTCCAAATGCCCGCGGAAGGCTGGGTGGCGTGGAGCTCATTTCCCAGCGACCATGCGGCGTTGTTCTTCTTGCTCACAGTCTGCCTCTTCAGCGTTTCTCGAATACTGGGGTCTATCGCCCTGGCCGATACCATCTTCTTGATTTGCTTGCCCAGAGTCGTCCTGGGAGTCCACTATCCGACGGATATCGTTTGCGGAGCCTTCATAGGCATTGCCGCGGGTTACCTGGTTCTCTGGAAACGCGTCCGCGTCCCTATCTCGAAACCTATGCTGCAGTGGATGAACGCCCATCCTCCTTCCTTTTACGCCAGCGCCTTCCTGGTTACTTTCCTGTTTGCCCAAGTGTTTTGGCCGGTAACTCAAATCATAATTAAATTAAAGAGGCTTGTTATGGTCTTGATCAAATGATTCCCGAAGTTGCGGTCCTGGCGGCGCGCGCATCTCAGCTATACCACCCGTGAGCAAGACTCCCGCCGGTGAGCGCACTGGCAAGCATTACATAAAAGGTCGGAAGACGATCGCCGGCGACGGCTCTACGGTGACCGTCATGGACCTTGACGCCCAAACCGGGACGGCCATCGATAAGACAAAGAAGACGTACTCGGTGAAGGCGTTTAGCGAGCTCGTCGGTAAATCTGCCGCGGCAGGCATAAGCATACATCCGGACGTCAAGAGGACCGGCCGGCACAAGAACATCAACGGCTTCGACACGGTGGCGAGGGATCCGGATGCGTTGCCGGAATTGGAACCGGCGGTTGAAAGCTAAGCGCCGCCCTTTGGCGGATGGTTTTCTCTCAAGGCCTGGCGCAGATTGGTTCCGGCCATCTCAAGGCAGTGCTGGATTTCATCGAAATCCTCGACCTTGGTTTGGTCCAACTTGTCCAGGGAAGCTTGCGCGGATTGGATCTTCAGCGCGCTGTCGGTAATTTTTGCCCGTTCAACTCTGCTCAGTGCCATAGCCTGTAGAGCAGCCGTGCGTTTCCAGGTGGCGCAAGTACACATACTTCGCTTGGTTCTTTTTCTCGTTCGCCATGTGGATCAAAAGGTCGAAGCGATCGCTATCCGGATCGCCGCCGACTATCGCCTGGAACTGTTGTTCGTGCAGCAGGAGCAATTCCTGGACGGTCTCGCCAAAGGCATCCAAAAGATTCCGGCTCTCGGGACAAAATGCCGGGCCGGACTTGGCCGCTTCCCGCTTCGGATTCATACCCTGTGCGCTCACGCTTAACGCTCGGCTCACTCGACCTCCTGCCTGCTTATAAGCAATCTTGAGGCCGAATTAGGCGACTCTCTCTCACTCCGAACAATTTTCCATTGTTCGTAAAAATCTTAGCATAGCCTCGCCCGGACTGCGATAGCCTCCGCGCCCGCTATTTGCCCGCGATCGGCATATTTGACACGTTTCGACGATGAGTCGATCGGATCGGTTAAGAAGGGCACGGAAAACCGCCCCGCCCAAAGTGACGAAAGTTTTCGTTGACATTGACGAAGCACTTCGTCAATAATCGATCATGCCAACTAAACCGCCCCGGCCGACCGAAGGGGAGCTGGCCATTTTGCGCGTCTTGTGGGACGGCGGACCAGCTACCGTACGGGAGATTCTGCACACTCTCAACGAGACCAAGCCCACCGGATACACCACCGCGCTGAAGCTGCTGCAGATCATGACCGAGAAGGGTCTGGTGGAGCGCGATGAACGGGTGCGCCCGCAGATTTACCGGCCGAGCTGCCCGCGGGAACAGACTCAGCGGCAACTGGTGCGGGATTTGCTTCACCGCGCTTTTGGCGGTTCGGTGAGAGCGCTGGTGTTGCAGGCGCTGGCCACGAAGAAATCGTCGCCGGAAGAATTGGCCGCAATGGAAAAACTGCTCGACCGTATGGAAGGAGACAAGAAATGACTGCCATCGCTCAGGCGCTCAGCGCCGCACTGCTCCATTTCGTCTGGCAGGGAACGCTGCTGGCATTCCTGCTGTGGATTACGCTTTCGATGCTGCGAAACCGTACGGCGAACCAACGGTATGCCGCGAGTTGCGCGGCGCTGGCCTTGATGGCGGCGGTGCCGGCGCTGACGGCGTGGATGGTGTACCGGCAACCGGGCGCCGTCCCCATTTCAGCCGCGATTTCTGCGGCGGCGCCAACGTTGATTCAGGCGTCGATTCAGGACGCCGCGCGCATCGCTCGGGAATCCGCGCTGCTGGAATGGATGGCGGTGTGTCGGCAATGGGCGCTGCCGGTGTGGTCGGTTGGCGTATTGGTTTTCGCATTGCGGCTGGTGCTCGGGTGCCGGCACGTGGCGGCGCTGCGCCGTCTGGGACAAGCGGCGGAAGGGCAGGTTGCGGAGGCGGTCGCGCTGCTGGCCCGGCGCATGAAGGCCAAGCGTGCGATTCGAGTATTGATTTCCAGCGTAGCGGAAAGCCCGAGCGTAGTCGGGTGGCTGCGTCCCGTGATTCTGTTGCCGGCGGCGACGCTGGCGGGCCTGGAGCCGGAACAACTGCAGGCGGTGCTGGCACATGAGATCGCGCACATACGGCGGCACGATTATCTGGTCAACCTGGCGCAGACGATGGTGGAGACGCTGCTGTTTTATCATCCGGCGGTGTGGTGGGCGTCGGCTCGGATCCGGCACGAACGCGAGCTTTGCTGCGACGATGCGGCGGTGGCAATATGCGGCGACGCCATTTCCTATGCCCGCGCCCTTACCAGCCTGGAGCGGCTGCGAGCGTCGACGCCGCGACTGGCGCTGGGAAGCACGGGCGGATCGCTGCTGTATCGCATCCAGCGGCTGGCGGGCGTGAGGCAAGAGATGGGGCCATCGAAGCTGCCCGGAATCGCGGCGCTGGCGCTGGGCCTCGCGTGCTTTGCGACCACCGTGCATTGGGCGAAGGCACAGCAGTTGGCGGAGCAGCAGCCGATCGCCGAGGAATGGGGGATCACTGTCTCGTCTACCGGCGAGGTGTTACACCGCGACCGTGTGCCCTATCCCGAAGCTACCTACAAAGATGGGATTCAAGGGTCCGTGACGTTGGAAGCGACGCTCGATCAGTCCGGCAACGTAGCGGATGCGCGGGTGCTCAGCGGACCGCCGGAACTGCGGAAGGTAGCATTGCAATCCGTATTGCAGTGGCAGTTCGCGCATGGGCGCGCGGGTGAAACGCAGCAGGTTAGCATCGCGTTCCAACAAGACCCTCGCGAGCAATTGCGACACGAGTTGCAGATAACGCTGAACCAAGCCCATACCACGGATGAGTTCCTCAATGACGAGCTGAGGGCCGCGCAGGAACGGGGCGATTCGCGTGCTATCGAGGAGGTCCAGGAAAAAATCAATCGGGCTAACGCGATACACAGAGCGGCCGGCGTTGAGGAACATATGGCTCAACTCAAACAAGTCGGCCAAGAGCAAGACAAAATCGATACTAACCTTGAAATTCTCAGGCTGAACCTCTGGGAACTGGAGTCGAAGGGTCACACTCAGGCCGTCGACAGTCAGCTTGCACAACTTAAAGCGGGAATTGCGACACTGGAAGCGAATAAGCGCGATCTTCAGGAGCGAATGGCGCAAGTCATACAAGCCCATCAAGAGGAAGACCAACAAAACATCGCGGCTCATCTTGCACAGTTGACCCAACAACTGGCGGAGGCGCGCAAGAACCTGGACGAGAATAACTCGCAGAGCGTCGCGACGCTGAGGCAACTGGAACTCCTTCGGAGTAGGGCCGAGGGCTTTTCCTTCATGGGCGCGCGTTTGGACCGCATAGAGATCGCCGGGCTGCCGGATAGCGCGAAGACCGCGCTGGCCGCAAGGCTTCCCGTAAGAGTCGGATATATTCTTTCGCCCGAATCGGTGCAGAGTGTGTTGGATGCGATTCGCGAGTTCGACCCGCGTTTGGAGTGCCGATTCACTCGCGCGGACACTGGAGACGTAACGATACGCATCGCCTGGTCCGAGCATCGGAAGTAAATCAATTGGTCACGTTGAGCAACGCACCTGCACTGGCCACGCCGCCCTGAGTCACCACAACCTTTTGCGGGCCAGGAGCGATACTGGTTGGCACGAATACATTGATCTGCGTCAAGCCTTCGTAGGTGTAAGCCAGGCTGGAATAAATCACCGTGGCCGGCACGCCGCCGATAGTTACCGACACGGGTAACAAAGGCTTAGGCGCCGTCGCGGGCGGGGCAACGGGAGTGTTGCTCGCGATGGCGGGAGAGACATCGCCCTGCCCGGTGATATAGAACGCTATTTCGGCGCCGCGCGCGGCGTTTTCAGCGCCCGCCAGAAGGCCGTTGGCAGAGTCCACGAAGATGCCCGGCGCTGCGAGTGTCACGGGGAATATGTACGAGGCCACCTGCCCGTTATTGCTCAACCCGAGGACGGCCGTTCCCGCCGGAGTCTCGAAGGGCATCAAGATGTTTACTTGCGTAGGCGAAGCGTACTCCACAGCCGCCGGAATTCCGTCGATTGTCGCCGAAACCCCCGCCAGCGCGGGCAGCAGCGGACTTGTGGAAGACGCGAGATTAGTCCCGGGCGGCGCGAGAGCGGAGCCGTAAATGGATAGATACATTCCAGGCGCGGCAACGGGCTGGCCGGAAGCCGCATTGGACACCGCGGTGATTTTCGTCAACGCGGATCCGCCGATGGTGAAGACGACTGTCGCAACCACGTACTGCGGCGAGGTGTTCTGCGATTGAAACACCAGGCTGGCGCTGTAGACTCCGTTGCTAAGGCCCGCTCCGGAGGCGGTGACGGAGATCTGCGCGGGGCCCGTCCCGGTGTGCGGCGAAACGGCGAGCCACGCGGATTCCAGACCGGAGGGGCTGGCCGTGACGGTCCATTGCTGCTGAGCCGGAACAGTAAGGCTGATGCTGCCATTGGCCGATTGCGACGCCGCGGCCGCGTTGAGCGTCAGCGCGGTGGGTAAAGCGGCCAAGGGTCCAGCGCTTTGTCCGGCGCCCTGGAAGGCGATCGAGGTCTTGGCAGTGACCGTATTGCCCAGTGTGTCGGTCCCATCCGTTTCGAGAGTCGCCGAAGTCAGGGGCGTCGAGGCAGGCCAGCACATAGTAGCGGACAACGATCCGAGCGGCGGCACACGCACACTGCCGAACAGGCTCAGGATGCTTGACGTGTAACTCGCATTGGTAAGATCGACGCCGTATCCGTTGGTCTCCTGCAGAGTCAGGTATTGGGCGTAGGGACATGTGGCGCTGCCTGGGTTCTCGGTCATGATCGAGGGCGCGGCGGTAAAGGTCAGCGCCGCGCCGGCCGGAGTGACCCACTGATTGGCCAGGTTGGCAAGGTCAATCGATCCTAAGCCAGTGACTTGATCGTATCCGGGGCCGGCCATCCAGCCCATGTTACCGGTGGTGCAGTTGAGCGTATAAATGGCGCACGCAACGATGTTGCTACCCGAGGTGATGTCGTGGAAGGCGGTGGTGCTGGAATGCGCCAGCCGGTAAAGCGTGGGGTTGATGTTGCCCAGCCCGGCAGCGGCCTGCAAATGGTTGGCTGCCAGGTAATCGTTCAGCAGCACTAACATGCCGGCGAATACGGCCGTGGCGGCGGAAGTGCCGCCGGTCGCCAGCGGCTGCATCGCCCCTTGGTAAACATACGCATAACCATCGTGATTGGGCGATGCCGCAAAGGCGAGGTCGGGAACGTCGCGCGCTCCGTCATTGGGCACGCCGAGGCCGGTCTGCCAGGAAGGCTTCTGATATAGCGCGCTGGCGCCGCCGCCGGAAGCGCTCAACTGCGGCGAGATGGCATTATCGTTCCATGCGGCTTCGGGGATATAGCTCAACGCGGAAGCATCGGTAATGGGGTTGTTATTGAGATTCCAATAGCCGGGCGTCAACTCGGCGAAAGTTGTGCCGCCCACGCCAGTGACTTCCGGAATGCTGGCGGGAATATTCACCGCCAAGCCGTTGACGGCTGTAGTTGCGGTCGGCGAAGTGTCGCACGCCGCGGCGCCCTGATCGCCGGATGCCGCCAGCCATGTGATGCCGAGCGCGTTGGCCTGCTGCGCAAGATTCTCGGAGGCGGCGATCGCGGAGCCCATCACCAACTGCTCGCACTCGGTATAACTCGACGCGATGACCGGGGCGAGATTCATATCGATGGCGTACTGGACGGCGGCAGCGGCGCTGGTGGTGTACACGTAGATGATGGTCGCGTTGGGCGCCATGCCGCCAGCCCACTCGAGGTCGAGGTCGATTTCCTGTTGTTGTGACGCCACTGTACCCGGGTCGCTGCCGACGGGCATGATTTGCGGATCGTTGGCCTGGAGCCCGAGCTGGCTGCGGAAAAGGCGATCGTCGGTGAGGTCCACGTTGGACTGGCCCACAACCACCAGCTTCTGCCCGGTTCCTTTGTAGCCCGCGTTCAAGAGCGGGTTCATATCGTAGATGGTCCAGAGATCCGCCGGGACAAGAAGATGGGTAGTACCGTTCGGCTGCGTAAAATCCGGCCCTGGCCGCGTGAGGCGATGCGGCGGCTTAGGGTAAAAATCGTCCAGACCGCGGATCGCCGAAACCAGCGGCTCAAGCGCCGCGGGAATGCTGGGGTCGCCGGCGTTGGCGAAATGCGTCTCGCCATCCACTGCGTAACGGTGCAGTTCCAGTTGAAACGCGCTTTGTACATGCGCGGCTGAGCCGCTGATGCGGATCCAGGTGCGCGTGTGGGCCTCGTATTCCACGCGGAAGCCTTGCGATTCGGCCCATGCAGCGACCTTGGCGAGATCGCTGGGGCTAAGGCCGAAGCGGTCCGCGAACTCCTCCGGCTGCAACCATTGATGGTACTTGGCAGAGGCCGGATCCTGTTGCTGCTTGAGCAATTCCTGTATCGCCGAGTGCTGCTCGGCGGTTGGCTTGAAGTTCAGCGTGATGCCGTCCAGATGGAGTGAGGCGTCGACAAGGCCGCGGTCGAACTCCGGCCGCGCCTGGGGGTTGGAATTGCCCTTGAGGACCACCCGGTTGCGAGGATTAATGACGCCGGCGATGCGGTCTTGCTGGGCGAAGAGAGCCGGAAGGGTTACCGAAAGACCTAGGAGTAGGCGCCTTGCTAGTATGCGCATGCTATAAGCCCGAATGGGTATCTTAGCGCACTCGGGAGCACTCCGGTCACTCCGCGTCACTCCGCGAGGCCGCCCGCGACTCGGGCGCCTGAACGTTCGGGACACCCTGCTCCTGCGACTGACCGGAGACCGCAGCGTGCCGGAATGTTGGCGCGGCGGTCCGAAACGACAGGCCAGGAGGCCTGTCCCACCGATCCATGAACCATCGGGGGACCAACCTGCGGATATACGCTCACCCTGCGGCCCTATTGATAACGCTTGAGAGCGGCCGTCAGATAGACGTTTCGGGCCCAACCCGATTCGCGCCGGTCTATTCAAAATGCGACTCGGCCCGGGCGGAGCTGCTGTTTTTCGGGAAGGTTCCCGGCTATGAAGGTCTCAATCGGATCAATGTCGGGGTTCCGATAGGCATTGCGCCGGGACCGGCGATACCCGTGAGTCGGCCGCCCTGGCAATGATGTCACTAACTATTCGCCGCCACGCCCGCCGCGGCCGGCCTGCGGCTTTGGCATCGGCTTGCGCGGCAGCATGTCGGGCCGCGCGGCCGTGTTATAGACGAACCATGCCTCAATGGCCGCCGCCTGCTCCAGATCGTTGGCTTGCAGACGGTCGTATAGGTCCATGTTGGAATGGTGCGTGCGGTCGCCATACTCCAGTGGATCCTGAATGAACTGGAACGCGGGCAGCCCCACGTTGTCGAAGGGTACATGGTCGGTGCTGCCGGTGGCGCGTATGGTCAGCGTGGAGGCTCCCAGATCGCGGAACGGCTCCAGCCACGCGCGGAAGATCGGCTCCACCATATTGTTGTCCTGCATATAAATGCCGCGGATCTTGCCGCTGCCGTTATCCAGGTTGTAATAAGCCGATAACTTGCTCCATTCGGGCTTCGGCTGCATGTCCGCGGCGTCGGCGAAGTGCTCCTTCACGTAAGCGCGCGAGCCCAGGGTGCCTTCCTCTTCGCCGGTCCACAAAGCGAGGCGCACAGTGCGCTGCATCTTGAGGTTGAGCGATTTTAGAATGCGCATCGTCTCCATCGCGACCACCGAGCCCGCCCCGTTATCGGTGGCGCCGGTGCCGCCGGTCCACGAATCGAAGTGGCCGCCCACCATCACGAAACCCGCGTTGGGATTCGTGCCGGGAAGCTCCGCCGTGATGTTGAAGGAATCCCCCGGCTCGGTGAACTTCGTGGCGATATCGAACTCCAGGGTGACGGGGATATTCTTCTCCAGCAGCCGTACCATGCGGTTATAGTGCTCGTTGGTCACCAGCACCGAGGGCGGAGGCAGTTGATCGTCGGCGGTAGTGGCCGACGCCGCGCCGCTGCCCATGACCGTGCCGCCATCGGGCCCGTTGCCCGGCGATACCACCACCAGCACGCCTTCGTCCTTCAAGAACTTGTTCAGTTGCGCCCGAAAGCCGCCATTCGCGCCGCCGCGCCCGCCCGCGC
>PLDF01000428.1 GCA_003135055.1 Bryobacterales bacterium
CTGTAACGGGTCGAAATTTTCCCCCGCGTAGCGAGCGGTTTTTCTCAGATTAGTTCCGGCCGCGCCGGAACTGATCGAGAAGCGCCGCCGGAATCGAGCGCGCCAAATCCGGCGGGATCGCTCGCAGCGATACGCTATCCCTTCCCTGCCAGCGACCTTTTCTTGTGTAGGATGTCGAAGTGAGCGGGAGGGCTCCCAAGGCCTACACCAGTCCAAAAAAGCTCTCCCGCCTGCAGAACGAACCTTGAGAGTGACAGCTCTCAGAGGCAGATCCTATGCAAATCCTACACCCATTCGCCGGTTCGGTGCAGCAATATACCGAGCAACTGGCTAATCCCGATTCTCATCGCCCCGGTCACTGCCCGCAGTGCCAGGCCAAACATCCACTTACCGCGCATGGCTTCTACACGCGCACACTCATCGACACGGCTTTCGACGGCGTCATCCGCGTGCGCCGTTACTTATGCGAGGCCTGTCGGCGCACTGTCTCCCTGCTGCCCGAGTTCGTCTTGCCCTATCTGCGCTCCAGTCTGGCGATGATTGCGCTGTTTCTCATCACACGTCTGTTGCTGGCGCAAACGTTGAATAACGCCACCCAAACCGCGCCGCCTCCGATGCCCTACCAGCGCGGCCAGTTCTGGATTCGCCGCTTCCGCGCGCAGGCCGAAGCGCTGTGCGTCGCGCTGGCTGCGTTGACCCAACCCGCTCCCGCTCCCAACTTCGTCCACCGCGCCCTGACCATGCTCCAATCCACCGGCTGGATCGCCGCTCACCGCTTCCTGTTCGCCGGCGTGCGCTGCCACCTGTTGGGCTGGCCCCGCGGTCTGGCTCCCGACGGCCGCCGCGCCGCATTCTCCACCCCCGCCGCGCCCGCCTGAGCTTCCCCACACACCATTTGCATGGAACCGCGCGGCCTTTCTCCGTAAGCTTCGAGACAGGAGAAAACTCCATGGATGACAAGGCCGAAAAAGTCGCGCTGTTCCGTTACGGACTCATTGCCCCCTTAGTGCTGGAGACGCTGCCGCGCGGCGAACTCACGCGCCGCGCGCAGGAGCTCGCCGCCCGCCTCTATGACATTCCCCATTCCAACCGCCGACAAGTCTCGGTAGACACACTGCTGGATTGGACGCTGCGCTATCGCCGCAACGGCCTTGCCGCGTTGTCTCCCAAACCGCGTCAGGACCGCGGAGAGACCCGCGCCGTGGCGCCGGNNAACGGCTCAAGCGCGAGAACCCGCATCGTACCGGCGCCGCTCTGCTGCGTGAGTTGGCGTTGGCCAACGAGCCGAATCAGGCCGGTCTTTCAGCTTCCACGCTCTATCGTTTCCTGCGCGCCCGCGGGCTCACCGAACGCCAGTTGCTGCTCGACAAAGCCACCGCGCACAAGAAGTACGAAGCGCAGTTTGCGAATCAGATCTGGCAGTCCGATATGCTCTTCGGCCCTTGGGTCGAACGGCCCGGGGGAGGCAAGCAGCAGGTCTTTCTCCAGGCCGCGCTGGACGACGCCAGCCGCCTCATCCCGCACGCCCAGTTCTATTCCAACCAGGGGCTGGATGCTTTTCTGGACTGCCTGCGCCAGGCCATCGCGGCCCGCGGCATCCCCACCCGCCTCTACATGGACAACGCCAAGATCTACCGCTCCCCGCAGTTGGCCCGCATCGCCGCTTCCATCGGCATCCTGATCGTGCACACGCCTCCCTATCAGCCCGAAGGCCGCGGCAAGATCGAACGCTTCTTCCGTTCGGTGCGCGAACAGTTTCTGGCATCGCTCGATCCCAAAGTCCTGCTGTCTATCGAGCAGCTCAACGAGCGCTTGTGGCACTGGCTCGACGCCGTCTATCACCGCCATGAGCACAGCTCGCTCCACACCACGCCGCTGCTGCGTTGGCAGCGCGATATCGAACAGGTCCGCCAGCTTCCGCCGGCCACCGACTTACGACGTCTGTTCTTTCATCGCGTGGACCGGTTGGTGCGCCGCGATTCCACCTTCCTGTTGAAGAATCGTTTCTTTGAAGCGCCGTCGCATCTGGCCGGCAAACGCATCGAAGTGCGCTTCGATCCGCTCGATCTCGCGCAACTGGAGATTTACTCGGAAGGCAAGCCGGAAGGCGTGGCGCGGCTGGTCGATGCAGTCCTCAACGGGCTGCGGCCGCCCTGGGAAACGGAGGAAAAGTAACCATGTGGGAATCCTTTTTCGGTTTCAAGAAGACGCCGTTTTCCGACAGCCCCGACGCCAAACAACTGTTCGCTTCCCAGGCCTGGAATCAGGTCAAGACGCGGCTGGAGTTCCTCGCCCAGCATCACGGCGTGGGTCTGGTCACCGGCGAAGTGGGCGCGGGCAAATCCACCGCCGCGCGCGTGTTCACCGCCACGCTCAATAGCAGCCTGTACAAGATTCTCTACGTACACTTCTCCTCGGGTTCGGCGCTGGACCTGCTGCGCCAGATCGCCTTGGAACTGGACTTGGAGCCGGCGCACTTCCGCGGCGACCTGGTGCGCCAGATTGCCGGCGCCGTCGTACGGCTGAACCAGAGCAAAAAGCAGCATCCCATTCTGATCTGTGACGAAGCCCACCTGCTGCCGCATCCGGCCCTGGAACAACTTCCGCTGCTGTTGAACTTCGACATGGATTCCTCGCGCTATCTCACCTTGTTGTTAGTCGGCCAGCCGTTGCTGCGGCGCACGCTCTCGCTGCAGATGCATGAAGCCTTGCGGCAGCGCATCGGGGTGCAGTATCACTTGGAAGGACTCACGCGCGACGAGCTCGACGCCTATCTGGCGCAGCACCTCAAAGCCGCCGGAGTGTCGCAATCACTGTTTGACGACACTGCTCGCCAAGGGATGTATCAGGCCACCAAGGGCATTCCGCGCAAAGTCAACAAACTGGCCATGACGGCATTGCGATTGGCGGCGGCGAGCAAGTCTCAGACTGTCAGTGAAGCCATCTTACTCGATGCCGCGGCGGAGGCGATGCTATGAAAGAGTCCGCCGCTAAGTCTCCTTCGAAACCGGCCGTGTTATCGCTGGCGCAGTTACTCACCGAACAACCGGACACGCCGCCGCCCGGCTGGATCGAGCCGGGACTGTTGCCGCCGCAAGGCATCCTGTTTGTGGGCGGCGAGCCCAAGGTAGGCAAGAGTCTGCTGGTAGCCAATCTGGCTTTGGCGCTGGCCGCGGGCAAAGACCGCGCCGGTTTCCGCATTCCCGCGGCGCGCCGTGTTTTGGTCTGTCAGTTCGAACTGCCCACGCCACAGTTTGTTTCCCGCCTGGCGGCGATGCGCCGATCCGTGGGAGCCGCCGCCGATCAGAACCTGTTGGTGGATACGCGCGCCATCGGCCATCTGCTCAGCGCGCCGCAGGGACTGAGTCACTTTCTCCACGCCGCCCGTCAAGCCGCCGCCGAGGTCATCGTGCTCGACCCTTTGTACTCCACCCACGATCAGGACGAGAACGATACGCGCTCGATGGCGGCGCTGTGTCAGAGCCTGTTGCGGCTGCGCGATGCGTCCAAGGCGGCGTTGATCGTCGTGCATCATGTACGTAAATCGATCGGCCGCGATGAGATCGGCAGCGCCTTCCGCGGCTCTTCGGCGCTGCATGCGGTCGGCGACTCCTACCTGCTGCTGACGCGGCCTTCGGCTCATCTGGGGGCCACCATCGAGTTACGCTTCCAGTTTCGCTACGCCGCCGCGCCTGAGCCCCGATTGCTCCAACTGGACCCGCACACCTTGTGCTTTTCCGCCGCCGGCCTGGCGCCCTCCAAGACTGTCGTCACGCGTAAAAAGGTGGAACAGGAGCATGTGACCAAGGCTCTGACGGATCTCGGCCAGCAGGCTCGGTATAACCAGCTCCGCCAGCAGGTCATGGATGAGACCGAGTGTTCCAAGCGCACCGCGCAGCTGGCCATTGCCGAAGCTTGCCGGCAAGGCTCCATCGTGCAGGCCGACGGGCAATATCGGCTGCCGCTTTGAAGTTCGCGACTTTGCGCCGGGTCGCGCCGGCGCAGACCCTGCCCCGCGGGGAGCGGGGCCCGAGGCTGGCGACGGATCTGCAGCCCAGACCTGTTCCTCAGTCCACCCCGCCGAAACCGAAGCCGGCTTCGGCGGGGTTTGTGTTTCAAAAAACAGAATACTGGGATCAGCTTCCGAGCTTGTCCTCGGAGTCAAACGCGAAGACGCCACGGCGCGCTTTTTGCGCCGGGGCTTTCCTTATGGGTTTTCTCGCGGGATACCCTGTTCTGCCTATACAAGGCGGTATCCTATCCCGGCTTCAGGGCTCTACGCGCCACTGTCAGTTACACCGTCAGAAAGGAATGCGAGAAACGCGCCGGAAGATATCGAGAGAATGGAGCCGCCCAATATCGTGACCCATTACAC
>PLDF01000268.1 GCA_003135055.1 Bryobacterales bacterium
CACTTTCATGTCGCACACCCGGGTCGGGTGCGCCCGGCGAACCCAAACGCCGCGTATGTCATAATGAAGCGTTTTGCGTGCGATCTCTTCGTAAATTCCTGGCGGCGATGCGCCGGCGCCCGCGCTGGAGCTGGGGCGCGCTGGCCGTCTACGCGGCCGCGGTCACATTTCCGCACGAGAAGGTTCAATACGCCGTAAACGAAATCGCCATACGCATCAGCCTCCACCGCCTTTATCAGACCACGGCGGCCATTGTCCTGGCACAGGGGGCGCTGCTTACATTCATGGTCTTCAGCAGCCTTGCCGGGCAAGCCGGACGCCGCAGGCTCGCCGCATTCTGGGTTCTCACGCTTGCCTTGATCTGGGGCGCGTGGGGCGGCTTAACGGCCAACAACGTCGAATTGGTGCATTATCCGCAATATGTTCCGGAAGGCATGGCGCTGCTCGCTCTCACCCTCTCGCCCGCGGAATCGTTGGCGTGGATCGCGGTGTTCGGCGGCCTCGACGAATGCTTCCAGTATTGGGATCTGATGGGCGGCCGGCCCGTTCCCTACGATTTCAACGATGTCTATATGGACCTGCTTGGCGGCGCGGCCGGCGTGGTTCTGGCGATGGCGCTATTGCGTTGCAGCCCGCGCGGCCCGATCCCAATGCTCTGGAAGCGGATCTTCAAGCGGCCCGGCGTGGTCGTGATCTTGTCACTCACGGCGCTGGGAATCCTGCTCCGGGCTTGCGGACTGATGCTGCTTTACAAGGACGCGGCGAATCCGCACTACTGGTTCGCACTCAGCCGGGTGAAGCTTCCGGCATTCTGGTTTATCGTTCCCGCCAATGGGCCGGCGAAATACCATACGCTGTCGCCGGTCGAAGGCCCGATCCTGATCCTGGCGACGATCGCGATTTACGCGACGCTCGACCGGCGGTTACGGATCTCGGCGGACGGTAAGCCGGACGGCAGCGCAGTGCACGAGCGCCTGTGAGCCCTTGGCAAGGAACCCAAGCGCGTTCACACGAGTGTGAACGCTGCACGCATGAGTGCGTGCGCCACGGCTAGGCACGTCCGCCGGCGGCCTTGCGCTCAAGCGCATCGCGATCCCACCCGGCCAAATTCGCCCCGGCTTCATAGGTGCTTTGGCAGAAGTCTAGGATTGCCCGATCCGGCGACTCCTCGGCGCGCGCGTCGTCGTACTTGAGAATGAACTCTCCCATTTGGCTATGCCAGTGAGCGGCCTTTTCGAGCCCGGCGGGCGCGGGCTTGGTATAGGAATAGAAGGCCGCGTGCGGGAACTTCCGGTCGCCCGGCCAAAAGCCGCAACTGATGACTTCGTGAGAGTAGGCTTCGCGCGTGATCGCATCCGCATCCGCGGGCAGCGGGCAAGGGCGGCCGGAAAAACGGGTCACCGCCAGGTCGAAGGAGCCCCAGAAGAATTGCACCGGACTGCACTTGCCGAGGAACCGCGCCCGGAATTCCTTGAGAACCCGGTCGGCGCCGGTCAGGATGCGCCGGAAGCTCTCGACGCGCTTCGCATCGTAAGACGCGTGGTGAAAATCCCGGTCGAACGGAGTCGTATCGTCGAACTCGACCGGCGTGCGATACAGGGTCACTTCGATTCCCAGCGAGCGCAGGCACGCCATGTATTCGCCGTAGAAATCCGCGACCGAACGTGGAAACAGTGAAATGATGCGTTCGGCGCCCTCGCTGGTCCGGATGAGAAGCTGGTGCGCGATCAGATCGAATTCCACCTCGAAGCTGCGGCGCCCAAACGGAATTGGCGAGGTGGTCAAGCCGCGCGGCGTGACGTAGAGCGCGACGTTCCACCAATGGTTTTCAAGCCGCGTAAGCGCCAGGCGCGTCTTGCCCACGATCTGGGTCCACATGTGGAGCGTATCGCACGTGCTTTCCCATTCCGGGAAAGAAAGCGCCGGCCAATCAGGCGAAATCAAGTTCCACCTCATCCACGTAGCACCAGCCCCAATCTTCACCCGGCTCGATCGACCTCACGATGGGGTGTTTGGTTGAATGGAAGTGCTTCGTCGCGTGCTTGTTCTTCGACGAATCGCAGCAGCCGACGTGGCCGCAAATCATACATAACCGCAGGTGAACCCAGGTATCGCCGGTTTTCAGGCACTCCTCACAACCGCGCGTATGCGGCTTGGCGTCTGTAATCTGGTCCGTATGGGTGCATGCTTTCATCTTCTGCCTCCAAATCTTTATCCATTATAGAAATACTCTTTCGACGCAGAGACGCTGAGACGCAGAGATCGGCGCAGACAGGACTTTAAAAGAGAATGTCTTCTCCGCGTTTTCCTCCGCGCCTCAGCGTCTTCTGCGTCGAAAACCGGCGTTCCTCCCCACCGGACTCATTTTGCGATAGCATCCTTAAATATGCTGCGAATCATCTCCCTCGCGCTCGCGCTCTGCGCCGCCGGCTTCTCCCAGGGGCGCGGTAACGGCGCACCGCCCAACTTCCCGGCCCCCAAAGAAGGCGACTACATCGTCAAGGACTACAAGTTCACCACCGGCGACGTGCTTCCCGAGGTTCGACTGCACTACACCACCGTCGGCGCGCCGGTGAAGGATTCCGCGGGCATCGTGCGCAACGCCGTCATCGTCATGCACGGCACGGGCGGCGGCGGGCGCGGGTTCACTTCGGCGACGTTCGGCGGAATCCTGTTCAAGCCCGGCGGCCTGCTCGATGGCGCCACGCACTACATCATTATGCCCGACGACGTGGGCCACGCAAAATCCAGCAAGCCCAGCGACGGCCTGCACCAGAAGTTTCCCAAGTACACGTATGAGGACATGGTGCGGCTCGAGTACAAGCTGGTCACCGAAGGGCTCGGCGTGAATCACATGCGTCTGGTGATGGGCACTTCCATGGGCGCGATGCATACGTGGATGTGGGGCTACATGTATCCCGATTTCATGGATGCGCTGATGCCGCTGGCGTCGGCCCCGGTGGAGATCGGCGGACGCAACCGCATGCTGCGCAAGATGGTCATCGACTCCATCCGCGACGATCCGGATTTCAACGGCGGCGAATATGCCAAGCCCTTGAGTGGAATGTTCGGCGCGGAATTTGCGCTGTTCGTCATGACCTCGAGCCCGCTGCAGTTGCTGAAGCAATCGCCCACGCGCGAACAGGCGGATACGGCATTCGAGCGCCGTTTCGGCGGGGATGCGCGCGGCCGCTGGCCCGACCCGAACGACATGCTCTACCAATACGAGTGCTCGCGCGATTACAATCCGCAGCCGCATTTGGAAAAGATCCAGGCGCCGCTCTATGCCGTGAATTCGGCCGACGATCAAGTCAATCCGCCCGAGCTGGGAATTCTGGAACGCGAGATCAAGCGGGTCAAGCGCGGCCGCTACATTCTGATTCCGGTCAGCGACCAGACCCGCGGGCACGGCACGCACTCCCTCCCGGCGATCTGGGGGAACTATTTGGCGGAGCTGCTGAAGGAGTCGGAACATAAATAGGGCTGGCGCCCTGTCGGCCCCACCGGCGGCGGCCGGCGGCGGCAGAAGGTTTGGAAGCTGTACTTGTACCATGCTAAAGTGGAAGCCGTGACCCCGCGAAGGAATTTTCGCTCTTGGATGAACGCCTCAAAATTTGAGGCAAGGGCGCCAATTTCCGTGGTTGTGTCGTGAGTTATTGATTCTTCGGGCCGTGGCGCAGCCTGGCTAGCGCGCTTGCTTGGGGTGCAAGAGGTCGCGAGTTCGAATCTCGCCGGCCCGACCAGCCTTTTTCAATAGTTCGATATTTCACTGGACCCGCTCGAAAATCCAGGTGCATGCTTTCTAGCGCGTGCTGGCCCTGCCGCTCAGATCCTTGCTGCAACGCGAGCTGGCGCGTGGAAAGCCGAGCCGCTCAGCATCAATCGCATGCTGGAAGAATTAGGATTAGGCGGTCGCGAAACTCCGGTTGCCTACCCACGCCGGCAAGGCCAGCGGCAGGCTTCCACCGCCGCTTTGCTTCACCCGCACGACCGGCTTGCATCGACGCCTCTTCCCGCTCCTCGGTCTCCAGCAATTCGTCCCTGCCACCCGTTAGGTCATACCGCGAGGCCGCCCCACAAGGGCGCCTACAGCCCCGCTTTGCCCACTCTTTCAATCAGCGACCGCATATCCTCCGCGTGCTCCTCTTCCTTCGCCAGAATCTCTTCCATCAAGCGCCGGCTGGTAGGGTCGTTGTCGCCCAGATAGCGGATAATCTCGCCATACGATTCGATGGCGATCCGCTCGGCCACCAGATCTTCCTTGATCATCTCCACCAACGTGTGCCCTTCGACGTATTCGGAGTGGCTCCGCGTCAGGAGACCTTCGGGGCTGAAATTCGGTTCGCCGCCCAGTTCCGTAATGCGGAAAGCGATACTGTCGGCGTGCGCCTGCTCCTCGGCGGCATGTTCCTTGAATTCGTCGGCCACGGATTGCGCGCTCAATCCGCTTGCCATAAACTGGTGCCGCTTGTAGCGCAGCACGCACACGATTTCGGTGGCCAGCGCTTCATTGAGAACCCGTAGCACGGTCTTCAGATCGGCCTTGTAGTCGTCCGTCACCGCCCCCTTTTCCATGTGTTGCCGCGCGCGCTTGCGAATGGCCTCAATGTCCATCAGAAACGTCTTTTCCATCTGCGGTTTTGCCATGTCTCTATGATGGAGGCAGGGCGGCGAAACGTCGAGCGGAAATATTTTCCAAAGTACGTCTTTTCACAAAGCGCGCGCAACTAACCCGTTGCATCCGGGTATTCGGGTGCGGGCGGTTTAGTGCGCGCGACCCTTTCCGCGTCCCGCGCCGCTGGTTTTGACCCTCCGCCCGGATGGATATCGGGCAAGCATCCCGCTCCTTTGCCAGAGCCGGGACGCCCTCGCGGACTTCAGGCTCGGGGGAAGGCCGGATGGACGCTTTCAGTCCGCGGCAGTCGCCTAAATCCGCGGCAGTCGCGTCCATAGGTCCCTTCTATTTGCCCACGCACAGCAAAGCCTGATTACTGGCAAACGTACCCACCTGGATTTGCAGCGGAAGGTCTCCGCTCACGTTGGGCGCCTGAAGGTCTACCTGCATCAGCCCCTCAAATCCTGGAGCCATTCCGGCAAATGTCACGCTCGCCGGGGTGGTCCCCAGCGTGGCGGTAGTAGACAGAGTTTCTCGGGAAAGCGGGCTTGCCGGAGCTGCGGCGCCCGAGGGTATCGGATTGTTCAGGGGACCGCTGCCCATCAGGTACACCGTCAGGTAGGAACCGGGAGCGGCGCAGTTGGTCGAAGAGTTGATGGTGTAGTCCTGGTTCTGGGCAACCGCGCGGGTGTTGCCGGATCCATCCACGTAAGTGAGAAGACTGGGTGCGGCTTGCTGCACTGTAATCCCCGCGGACCCGCCCGCGATTCCATTTGACGTGACCTGCACCAGTGCCGGTCCCGGCGCCACCGAGTAAGGAATCTGGAAATCCACCTGACCTGCGGAGACATAATACAGCGGCGCGGCAGTTCCATTGACGGTCACCTGGACGTTGCCGAGCGTAATGGGCAGCGGCGCGCCGGGCGCGGTGGCCTGCGCGTACGCCAGGTTAGTCCCGTAGATGTCGGCGAGCGACCCCGGCGAGACCGCCGCGGAGACACCCGCGTGAATGACAATTCCATCGGGATTGATCACAGGCTGAGCAGCAGCGCCGGCCGAGCGCAGCGCCGCCGAGACGGAAGCGTACGCAGGTTTGGGATTGTACTGCCGATCGAACAGCAGTCCCGCTCCAAAGCCCGGGAATGAAGAAGGAATCCAGGAATAGAGGTCGGTGACTCCCCAGGTCAGGAACGACGTGCAATTCGAGTTAGCCACGCACGCCGAGAGCACATTCCGATAGAGCGTTGCCTGGGATGCCAGATCGGCGGCGGATGCGTTGCCGTTGGCGTCCACCGCAAGCCTTACATCCATCTCTGAGACATGGACTTCCAATCCAAGTGCGCCCAGCCGCGCCATGTTTGCCGAAATATCGCTCTCGCTCGGCGGCCCCTGCAATGTTAGATGCATCTCCAACCCGACGCCATTGATCGGCACGCCGCGGCCGATCATCCCCTGCACCAGGGCGTAAATCGCGTCGGATTTTCCGCCCAGCCCCTCGCCGCCGTAATCGTTATAGAACAATTTCGCGTTGGGGTCGGCAGCGTGGGCGAATTGGAAAGCCATGTCCAGGTAGCCGCTGCCCAGTTGCGTATACCAGTAAGAGGTCTGGTCGAGGCCGTAGGGCGCGGCGTTCTGTAACGCTTCGTTCACCACGTCCCAATCCACCAGATTGCCCTTGTAGCGGCCCACTACGGTGTTGATGTGGTCCTGCAGGATGCCGGCGGTTTGGGCGCTGGAATATTTGCCGCTCGTGATCCAGCTTGGGAGATTCTGTGCCCACACCAGGTTGTGCCCACGCATTTTCATCGAGTTCGCCTGGGCGAAAGCGAGCAGTTGATCGGCCGCGCAAAAACTGAACTGATTCAGGGCGGGTTCGGTTTCGGCGAACTTCAGGTCGTTTTCCGGAACAATCAGATTGTACTCGCCTCCCAGTGTCTGCACATAGTTCGGATCGGTGAAATAAGGGGCATCGGCCGCCGCGCCGATCAGAAGGCCGGACGGGGCGGCCAAGTCCCGCAGGCCGGATCCGGTGCGGTGGGCAACCTGGAGCCCGGCAGCGGACAACGAGACACTCGAACCTGCCGGCATGGCCGCCGCCAGGGCCCGAACGTTGAGCGTATTCCCCGGCGCGACATTAAAGCCGAAATACATTTGCCCGGAGGCGAACAAGCCGGGGTCCGCGAAACTCCCAACTTGCGAGCCGTTGACGAACACCACGATCTGGCTCCCGACTCGCGCCACCTCGAGGCTGATCGGATCCGACGCGCCCGGTGGAAGCGAATAGCCTTGCGAGGTTGGATTCGCCGACGACCCGGTCCAGTAGTTGACCGCAATCGCATTATTAGAAAGCCCGACGTCTAGCCGCTTGAGCCCAGTCCAAAATAAGCTGCCGGTGTTCAGCGTGCCCACCATAGTGAGGAAAGATCCCGTGGTCCCGGAATCTGAAAGCGACGCCAGTACGCTGAAATCGCCTTGCGCCTGGAGCACCGGCCCGGTGGTGTCGATCACTGTGTTATACCCGCTGGCGGGGGCCGATACAGAGAGCGTATCGGCGCTTAGCGTGACGCCCGTCACGCAGCTCCACTGGCCGGCTTGGATCATGTCCTGGCCGCCGGGCACGAATACCCAGCCACTGCGGGGACTGAGCGATGCCGCCCATCCATTCGAAGCGGCAGCGCACAACAGCAACGTGAAAAATCCGATCCGGCTCCGCCGCTTCATAGTCGGAATTGTACTATCGGGTTTCGCCGCGAACCGGAACCGAATGAGCGGGAATGAGCGGGCGTGAAAGTTCGGGCGCATGCCGGAACGCGATAGCATGTCTCACTTTTTGGTAGTAGGCTACTTTCGATTTTCGCACGGGCGACTTTTCCGGCCGGTTGCGCTCGGCGTGGGGTGACAGGCCGGGATAATCTGCCAAAGAGGACGGCGATCGCCGATGGCGCCTTCGGCACTATTTCCCGGGTCATACCCAGCCTCCTCTTCAATTAAGCCAGCTCGCAGTCCGGACCGGCGCCCTCCAACGCCAGAATCGCCGGGCTCACCCGGAAAGGGAGGCGCTCGCGCTGCCAACCATCTACCGGCGGGCGCGCACGGCGGTTACTTCGATCTCCACCAGGCCCCAGGGTTGCACCAGCGCCGCCACTTGCAAAGCGGCGCGGACGGGTTTGTTGGGCTGTTGCGGCGTTCCGAAGAACTGATCGTAAGCCTCGTTCATCCCGTCGAAATCGAGCTTGCCGCCTTTGGCTGGGTCTCCCGCCATGAACACGTGCATCTGGACCACGTCTCCCATGGTGAGCCCCTGCTCCTTAAGGATCGACTGGATCTTCGTCAGCACGCTGAGGGTTTGAGTCTTGGTATCGCCATACTCGGCGGCCTTGCCCCGGACGGGGTCCGCAACGGTCACGGGGGAAGCCATCTGTCCGGCCAGGTACAACGTGTCGCCGGCCCAAATGGCGGAAGAGAAGCGCGGCCGGCTGCCCCCGTTCGCCGGCGGCTCGATCCGCTTAACCGGGAGGCCCTGCTGGGCCGCCACCACACATGCCAGGCAGGCGGCCAGCGCCGCGCCGGCGATCCAATTCGCGTGCATACGAGTTACTCCTTTCCATCGCTGCTATACAACAGCAATCGATTGTACATCTAACAGCCTTGTCAGCGCCGTTCTTTAGTTGTTTGGCCGTGGGCGGCGCGGCGGTTGGGTAGGGCAGGCGCTAATCGCGGTTTCAATCTTCCGTATCGGCAGCGCTAACGATATCGGCATATCGTTCCCCGCCTGGCGCCGCTGGCACGCCGCGGCCCCAGCTCAGCGCCCGGCGATCCGCCAGACGGGTCAACTATCAGGCCCGGCCAGCGCTGCGCGGGGATGTACGGCGCATCGCAACGGCGCAACTCGCACAATGGGTTGCCGTTTTAGCGGGCGTTCTCGCGATCGGCCCGATCTTACTCAAGATGCCGATTGGCCATGAATTCGAAGACTTTCGCATCGAGGCACGACGTGAGCGCAGATACGGCGCGCCTGTCGCGGCAGACACACCAGCGGCGACGAGTTAGCCCGGACCGTTCAAGATCACGGAGATTACTTCGAATAAGGAACAAGCGGCCGGACACTCGGAAAAAGGCTTCCAAGGACGCAACCCGAACGGGAACAGGCGAACGATATGAGTGATATCGGTAGCCTATCCGCCCATGCGGTCGCGAGTCTCCGGTCGAGGTGAGTTTCAATTGCTGCAAGATCGCAGCACAAGCAGGGACCGATCTCCACCAGATCAAGGTGCGGTAACTAATAGGGCATAATCGGCGTCAGAGCCCTTGTGAACTCGTACCGCGCGGACGCACTGCTGGTTTCGGTCCTGTTGTTGTCTTGGCAGGTCTGGTGCGCCGATCCTCCGCCGGAATTCACCGCCGCCGGGGTGGTGCGCGGCGACAGTTCGGCCAAAATCCTTGCGCCCGGCGTTGGCATGTCGATCTATGGCCAACATTTGGCGCCGTCCAATGGCGGGTGCCCTAGCTCCGCCGATCCACAGCGGCGCGAAACGCCGAATCCGTGGCGGCCCGATCAGAGGTTTGCCGATACCTCCATCTACCCGACCGAGCTTTGCGGCGTCCAGGTATTCATCGGCGACAAACCGGCTGGGCTGCTTTATGTGTCCGAGAAGACCATCAACTTCAAAATCCCGCAGGACGCGCCCGAGAGCGGCAGAGTGGCTATTCGCGTAGTCCGCATGGGACAGTCGAGCGCGCCGGTGACGATGGAGGCGGGTTTCGAAAAGACCGTGATCTCGCTGGAGCAACCGGCTTATACGGGCATGCCGGTCTGGCTGAAGGTCGAACTGCCCTTTGGGTTGGGCTCGATCCGGTATCCCTACTCTATGGGGCCGGCCGGGTTCGGGTGCAATGAAGTCGAGGTACGGAAACAGGGTAAGCTGCTCGCGCTTCAGCCGGGCTCGGCGCAGCACTTCGGGGGATCCTCCTCGGGAAACATCTGCGGATCCTATGGCGCCGCCAGGGCGTCGAATCGCATCGGCCGTCTGCCACTCCACCTCCTGTATCGCTTCGATGCGCCCGGGACGTACGAAGTCCGCCTCACTGTATGGAACCGTCCCGTTGGATTTGGACCACAGAGCCAATTGAGGGCTCGTTCCGAGTGGACGCCTATCGAGGTGCTTCCGTCCAAGCCGAATCAGCGGGCGGAGTGGCTCGCCGCCCTGCGAGCGCATTCGCCAGTGGAAGCCGCCGAACTGCTCACCGAAACGCTGCCCAGCCTGCTGGGGTTGCCGGACGACGTTTCGCTCGATCTTCTGGCTGACTATCTCTATGATCCGGACGCGTCAGTCCGGAGTTACGCGGCGAGGGGACTGTCGTACTGGCCGGAAGAAGCCGCGCCGGAAAAACTCCTGGGCTTGCTGCACACGAAGGGGCCAAGCAATTCGCTGATCGGATTCGTGATGCAGCAGCCGGATTTCCGCGTGGCCCACTCCGATGAGGTGGTAGAAGCGTCGCTGCCGTTCCTGGCGGCAGATTCGCCTGTTCTGGTGGCAGGCGCCGTCAGTGCGCTTCGACTGGCGTCTCTCGCCAATCCGGCGATTCGGGAGGCCTTGCTTCAGTCGGCTGAACACGTGGTCGTGCGCGCCGATTCGCAGACTGGAAGCGACCTGGCGCAAACGATAGCCGCCACCAAGGACGAACGCGCGCACGCAGTTCTTCGCAGTCTTCTGGACAAGGGCTATAAGCAGGTTGCGCACGCCCTGCTTTCCTTCCGCGATCCGGCGGACTTGCCGAGCCTGAGCGCGTTGCTGCCCGGTTCCGGCGGGGCGATTTCCCCAGAAGAACTGTATCGGAGCTACGGGGATGCCGCGGTACCGTATCTCGAACGCGCGCTGAGCGGTGCGCCGGAAAGGTTTATGGCGGAGAGTATAGCCCGGCAATTAATGGCTATTGGCGATGCAGCCGGCTTTCGGTTTGCGGCGCAGTCCATCGAGCAGAAAGGCGTTTCGCGGTTTGACATGATTCAGGCGCTGAAGAGCCAGTTTCCTGAATTGAAGACCGCGAACGACGACACGATCGCCGCATTTGACAAGAAGCTCGCCGGATCGGCGAAATAGCAGGCCGCGGACATTGCGAGTTGCTGTGCCATCAGATCGACCTGTTTTCTTGCCTCCCAGGCATAAAAAAAGCAGTCGCGCCAGCGCTAAGTTAAGTGGCGCGTTAAAACTGCGTCCATCTATGCCAGCCTGTTTCGCGTTATCATGATTTCCAGCCATGCCGCTGTTACGAATCATCGCCGTTTGGCTCCTTGCCGCCCTTCCGGCTGTCGCGCAAAGAGGCGCGCCTAACGTAACGTTCGGGCACATCCACATCAACTCCGCCGACCCCGATAAGACCATCGCGTTCTGGACGGACATCATCGGAGCATCCACCTGGAGCCGCGACTCTCTTAACGGCGTCAGTACGCTGGGCGTGCTGATCCTGATCGCGCACAACGCTCCGTCCGGGCCGAGCGCCGGTTCCGCGATCGATCATATCGGCTTCAAGGTTCCGGACCTTCAGCCGTTCATCGGTAAGTTAGCGAAGACAAGCTATAAGAGCTTTCAGCCCGCGGGCGACCAACTCATGATCGACGGACCCGACGGCGTGCGCATCGAACTGGCCGAAGACAGTTCGATGTACGCGCCGCTGCAGTTCGACCACATTCACTTGTACACGACGCGGCCGAACGAGGTACAGGCCTGGTATGCGAAGCTCTTCGGCGCCAGACCGGGAGGGGAGGATCAGCCGAATACCAGCCTCATTGCCGGCGCCGCTCTTTCCGTTGCGCATGCCGATTCCGTATCGCCAACCGCTGGAAGAGCTATCGATCACATCGCATTCGAGATCAAAAACCTCGAAAGCTTCTGCAAGAAACTCGCCGCCGACGGAATCAAATTCGACTCGCCTTATCAGGTCCTGCCGCAGCTTAAGCTTTCCGCCGCTTTCCTCACCGACCCCTCGGGCGCCCGCATCGAACTGACCGAAGGTCTCGCGTATTAGCACTGCCGGTATCGCAGAGCGCCTCACTTCCTGAGACCACCCCCTGCCAGTTCATAACCACGTCCCCGGTCTGGCAGGGGGACATGCCGCAGCGGTGTCGAGAGGGCGTTTCGGCGACCAAGACGATGATTTGATCCTCCATCCGAGCTAGGCTTAGATAATCGGGCGCCCGCCGCCACAAAACAGGCATTATCATCGTCTTTATAATGCAAGGAGGCAAGTCATGAAATTTTGGATCGTATTCGGCGCGGCGCTGGCCTTATCCGCCTTTGAGACACCGGTACCAATGCAAGCGCAGCAGCCGCAAGCAGACGCGCCGCTTACATTCGAGGTCGCATCGATCAAACCGGCCCAGTCCGGAGCCAACGGCGTTCGGGGTGGTTGCCGTGGCATCGATTCCGTTTACACTGCCGAGGCGCCGCCGCTCGGCCGATGCGAAATTTCGGACGGGCGTCTTAGCCATATGGTGGGCATCGCCTGGGATATCACCATGCCGATGCTCAAGACTGGTCCCGATTGGATACAGAGGGGCGATGAGCGTTTCAATCTGGTGGCGAAAGCGGAAGAACCTTCTAAGACCACCGAGAGACAGCTGCTTCAAATGCTGCAAGCTTTGCTGATCGAGCGCTTCCAGATGAAGTTTCACCTGGAACCGGTACAATTGCCCGGCTTCGCCTTGAGAGTCGCAAAGGGTGGATCGAAACTCCAGCAGACCAAAGGCGAAGACACCGACTTTTCCTTCGGGCCTGCGGGTAAGCCCGGACCGGGGAGCGGCACGTTAAGAGCACGCAGGTGTTCGATGCGCGAGTTGGTGCGCATGCTCTCCGTATTCGGCGACCGCGGTCCGGGGGTGGATCGCACTGACCTCGCGGGGCTCTACGAGTTCACATTGACTTGGGACAACGAGGCGGGGCCGACTCTGGAAACAGCGTTGCGAGAGCAACTCGGGCTGCGGATGGAATCCGCAAAAGTGCCGACCTCTTACTTCGTTATCGATTCGGCCAAGCGGCCTTCCGAGAACTGACGTGCATTTAGCATCGGCGCGGGAAGGATACGCGCAGGCACATTTCGCCGGGTGGTTTGGCGTCCCGGCCGCTAGGCATGTTCGAACCCGCACCAGCCTGGTGTAGTGAGTCAGAAGCGGCGTGCCCGCTGTGGCGGGCCCATACGGGGAGAGGAACTCGCCTTGCGCTGGCGGCGGAAATTGGCCGATTTCCAGCACTGCTCCAATTGAGTGTTATCAATAGTTTGCAAAGGGGTTCCTCAAAAGTCTTGTAACGTGCTTCCGAAGGATTTCGCTGGACATCCGGCTTGGGATCGGTTAGGCTAATCTTAACCGCGGCGGTTCCCCGTGTTCGGCCTCGGCCTATCCCATGCGGCGTGACTACAAAATTCGGTTGACTTCTGAGCAGGAGGACGATTTACAGCGCTTTGCGCGAAGCCGCACGCTGCCGGCGCGGCTGGTGGAACGAGCAAGGATGCCGATGGGGTGTTTGGCGGGGCACGGCGTCGAGGAGATTGCCGTGCAACTAAACGGAGTTGGACGGGTCGCGGAGTCCTCGCATACCGTGAAATGCGTCCCCATCTGGTCCGCCGTGAACTGCATGCCGCAGCGCCAGCCGCACAGCATGCGCCGCTCCAGAGGCATCATTTTTCAGATTTTCCGCCGCTCTGAAACAGCAGCGGCGCCAGCGCAGCCAGATTCTCACGCCAGAGCGGCCAGACGTGCGCATACCCGGGGACTTCGATATCCGTGAACTGGATGTCTTTCGACTTGAGCCACGTCTTGAACTGGCGGTTCACCGTGTTCAGGCCATCGTCAAGGCCGCAAGCGATCCACACCAGGCGCAGCCGCGACGCGGATTTCGCGGTGAGATCGGGGAAGTTCTTATCGAAATCCGCGTCTTGCATGGTTTGCGGACCTCGGCCGCCCCGCGCGCCGCCGCTGGGCGGGCTGGCGCTGGGCGGGCTCGCGCGCGGCCACATCACAAATGCGCCGCTGAACGATCCGATGTACGCAAAGCGGTCGGTATTGTGGAGGCCCACGTACAGCGACTCGGCCCCGCCCATGGAGAGTCCGGCGATGGCGCGCTGGGTGCGGTCCTGGGAGACGTGATAGGTCCTCTCGACCTGTGGCAACACTTCCTCGATCAGCGCGCGCGTGAATGTGGGAATCATGTTGGCGCCCATCGCGCCGGCAGGGCCATCGGACGTTCCGTAGCCGAGCGTATTCACCATTACCATCGGCTTCGCCGCGCCCCGGTTGATCAGGTTGTCTAGAATTACGTTGGCCGCGCCCACGTTCGTCCAAGCGGCGGCGTCGTCGCCGAGGCCGTGCAGCAGGAACAGCACGGGGTACGGTTCCTTGCGCTTCGCGTCATAGCCGGGAGGCGTATAGACGTAGAAATCGCGGTTGTCGCCGATGATTTCCGACTTGTAGAAATGATGCGCGACCGTGCCACGCGGACCTTCGGCCGGCGCCCAAACCGAGGGCCCGGATCCGAGTACGTATACCAAACTCTGGCCGGCGCTGCCATATCCCGACTTGAAGTAAGGATTTCGAGGGTCGTTCACAGTCGCGCCATCGACATTGAACGAATACGTGTAAATGTCGGGCTTGAGGGGATCGGTGGTGGCGCTCCAGACGCCCTGATCGTCTTTCTGCATCGCAAGACGCTGGCCGATGCCGGCGACCGCTACCTGAGAGGCTTCGGGAGCGCGAAGACGAAAAGTCACGCGTCCGTCGGGCGACACTTCCGGCGACTTGACCGGCGGGGCGCCTCGACCGGGTCCGCCTTGCGCCCAGGCGTTCCACCCAACGAATACGCACAGCAACATTGCGGACTGGAATCTCAAAGGCTCCTCCTATGCTTCACCCTTTTACTCTGTTTGAGCAGCAAGCGCAAGCGGGGCGAAACGGAATCCTCCGCCGAACCATCCGAGGCGTCAGGACAAATCAAACTGTAGCCCATGGCCGCCGGACGCGTGACGTCAGCCGAACCTCGCGAATGTCCTCTCGGGTGGCGGGCCTAGCAAACCCATGCTCTAACACCGCTGCTGTCCCGCCGGCGTCCGCGGCGTCCGCGTGATATCGGAACATAAGCAAGGGCTCTCTCGATAGATGCGCTTGTCAGCCTTCTCGAAAGTGATGGAGGACGGTGCGGCAGGCGCCGGTTCTCTGTAACCTTCTCGCAATTTTGCGGTACCCGTTGTACCCGTTACGGGGAGTTTCTAACTATGAGCCTCAACTGCTATGATGAGCGCATCCGGAGGACGACAATGAGGACAATCATGCCATCCATTGCCCAAACCACGGGGATGATTCTCGCTCTGTGTGGAGCGGCGTTCCCCCAATCCGAAGCGCCCGCGCCTGCCTTCGCCGCCGCCGACGTCCACGCCAGCCCTCGGGGCATCCGGGAAGGCGGCCTGTACCTGCACGCCAACCGGCTGGAAATGCACGGCGCCACCATGTTGCACTTGATCGCGACAGCCTACGGAGTCGCCGACGACAAGGTATTCGGCGGGCCCAACTGGCTGGATACCGACCGCTTCGATATCATCGCCAAGGCGGAGACGCCCGTCAACGCCAAAACCTTTCAGCCGATGCTGCAAGCGCTGCTGGCCGATCGATTCCAGCTCAAGGTCCGCACTGAGGATAAGCCGGAGCCGGTCTTTGTTCTGGTCGCGGCCAAACGCGGGCTGCTCAAGGAAAACGCCGCGGCTGGCGATCCCCAGTGCAAACGGGCGAATGAGGACGGTTACATCAGCGTTGCCTGCCAGAACGTCACCATGGCATACCTGGCGGAAAGACTCCCCGGCATGGCGCCAAATTACTTCGATCATCCCGTGGTGGACAAGACCGGGCTGGAAGGGTCTTATGATGTGACGCTAAAATGGACTGGCCGGGGCCAGATCGGAGCGGGAGACAGCGATCATCCCAGCATCTCACTCTTCGGCTACTTCGAGAAACAGCTCGGGATCAAAGTGGAACCGCAGACGCGGCCGGCGGCGTCCCTGGTAATCGAGAAGGTCAACGAGGAGCCGGCTCCCAATCCGCCAGGCACGATCGAGAAACTGCCTCCCGCCGTTACGGAGTTTGAGGTGTCCGAGGTTCGCCCGAGCAAGCCGGGTACGCAACCCAACTACAACATGAAGAACGGCCGGTTGGAGGCGCTCGGCGTGACCATGAAAGAATTGATTAGTTTCGCCTACAATCTGGACGATTACATGCTCCCGGGCGCCGAGAAGTGGCTGGACACCGATCGCTTCGATATCATCGCCAAGGCCGATCCCACGGTCACCGACGGCGCCCTCCAGGCTATGCTGCGGACCCTCCTGGCGCAGCGGTTTCACCTGAAATCGCACTTCGAAGAGCAGCCCGTTTCCGTGTGGGCATTGACCGCGCCGAAAGGCAAGAGCAAGCTGAAGGAGACCACCGGCGAAGAGCACGCGGGGTGCACGCGCACGCCGAAGGACGGCGCGTTCACCTATTCCTGCCGCAACACCACCATGGCGCAATTTGCAGACAAGCTGCCGGATGTAGGAGGCGCCGCGGGATATCTGAACGAACATCCGATGGTGGATTTGACCGGGCTCAAAGGCTCCTACGATTTCGATATCGTCTGGTCGCCGCCAGCCCGCGTCTACGGCCGCGGCGGCCGGGGAGACAGCGGCGGACCGGCGGGAGCCGCCCCAACCGCGGCCGCCCCAACCGGGGGCTTGACCATCTTCGAAGCGGTCGACAAACAGCTGGGGCTCAAACTATCCGTCGAGAAGCATTCGATGCCGGTCGTGGTGATCGACCACGTGGATCGCACCCCCGCCGACAACTAAGCCTCCGCTTCGTCCCCGTGACGGAAGGGACGGCGCGCCGCACCGAGTGGATCGGCAACGTGAGACACGCGGCTTTTGCCCGAGGATGACAGGGTCGAAGAACCACCTGGCATATCGGGAAATCCCCCGNNAGGCGATGGTCTGTCCTACCCGCTTACTTCGCGTGCACAGCGTCAAACTCGGCGCCCTTTTCCTGTTCGGCGTGGCGCCGCAGATCGGGCGCCGTCATGGTCACCAGATCCTTTTCCATATCTTCGCCGGTTTCTATCAAGTACAGCAGGTGCGCCGCGGCCAGCCTGGAGCACCACGGGTCGTCAATCTTGCGGCCCGTTTCATGGCTCACGGTCAGAAGATCGGCGTGCTGCATAGCGATGGTCTTTTTCGAGCGGCCGTCGTTTTCATCCACCAGCATGAACCTCACGTCCACCGTATCGGAATGGCGGATGGAAATGGCCGTCTGCAGCCACTCGAACATTACCTGGAACTTGTGGCCGAAGGGGTCCGGCCCAGCGTCGAACTGGCGAAAATTCAGCATCTATACGGTATATTGTGGCATAAGCCCGCGATTCTCATGAAAGCAGCCGAGCTCGTTTCCACTCGTCAATTCCGGTTGGCCGAAATGCCTTCCGAAGACCCCGCGCCGGGCGAAGTACAGGTGCGCGTGGATGCCGTTGGCATCTGCGGATCGGACATGCATTACTATGCCGAAGGCGCGGTGGGCGATACGCCCTGCGTTTTCCCCATGGTGATGGGCCACGAGCCTTCGGGCACGGTGGTGAGGTGCGGCGCAGGCGTCACCGGATGGTCGCCCGGCGATCGCGCGGCGCTTGAGCCGGCGCTCTTCTGCTACCACTGCGAGTTTTGCCGCACCGGTCACTACAACGTGTGCGCCAACATCCGTTTCCTGAGCACGCCCGGGTATCCCGGCTTCTTCCGCGAATTCGTCAACCTTCCCAGCGCTAATCTGCTGGCGATTCCGAAAGAGATGTCGATGGAGCTCGCCACGCTCGCCGAGCCCCTGGCGGTGGCGCTGCACTCCATGAAGTTCGCGGCGATTGACCCGGACGATACGGTTGCCGTCTTCGGCGCCGGGCCCATCGGCCTGCTCACCATCGCCTGCGCGAAGATCGCCGGGGCCAAGCGTATCTGGGCCGTGGACCCCGTGGCGCATCGCCGCGACCTGGCCGTGCAGATGGGCGCCGATGTTACCCTCGACGCAGTCGATGCGGCGCTCGGGATCCGGACCGATACCGGCGGACGCGGCGTCGATTGCGCCATCGATTGCGCCGCCAAGCAGCACACCACCAACGACGCCATCGGCGCCGTGCGCAACGCGGGCCGCGTTGTGATCACCGGCATCCACTCCCAGACCCACGTGCCGTTCGCAATGTCGCCGATGCGGCGGAAAGAGCTGGCGGTTTTTAACGTGCGCCGCTCCAATCACGAAACGCGCGAGGCGCTGGAGATGCTCACCGAACACGCCCGCTGGCTCGCGCCGCTGGTGACGCACACGCGTCCCATGGAGCGGATTGCGGAAGCGTTCGCGATCGCTCACGATTACACCGATGGAGTTGGGAAAATGGTGGTGAAACCGTGACCACCACTTCTCTTGGCAAGAACAAGATCAAGATCCTGTTGCTCGAAGGCGTTCACCAGAGCGCCGTCGAAGCATTCCGCGAAGACGGCTATAGCAACATCGAGTATCACCCCAAGTCGCTGGCCGAGCCCGATCTGCTCGCCGCCGCAGCCGACGCGCACTTTGTGGGCATTCGCTCAGCCACGCATCTGAGCGCGGAATTCTTCGACCGCGCCACGCGCCTCGCCGGCGTGGGCTGTTTCTGCATCGGCGTCAACCAGGTGGATCTGGACGCCGCACAGGATAAAGGCGTCCCCGTTTTCAACGCGCCTTTTTCCAACACCCGCAGCGTGGCCGAATTGGTCCTGGCGGAAACCATCATGTTGCTGCGCGGCATTCCGCATCGCAACGCGGCCGCAAAACGCGGCGGCTGGGTGAAGACCGCGACCGGATCGCGCGAAGCGCGCGGCAAGAAGCTGGGCATTGTGGGCTACGGCCACATCGGTTCGCAGATCAGCGTATTGGCCGAAATGTTGGGCATGCAGGTGATGTTCTACGACGTCGAAACCAAGCTGACCATGGGCAACGCGCGGTCCATGCCGTCGCTCGACGCCCTGCTGGAAGCGGCCGATGTGGTAACGCTGCACGTGCCGGAAACGCCGCAGACGCAACGCATGATCGGCGCTGCGCAGTTGGCCCGCATGAAGCCGGGCGCGCACCTCATCAACGCCTCGCGCGGCACGGTGGTGGATATCGACGCGCTTGTGGACTCTCTTCGTTCGGGACATATAGCCGGCGCGGCGATCGACGTGTTTCCCGCGGAGCCCAAGACCGCGTCCGACGAATTCGTTTCTCCGCTGCGCGCTTTCGATAACGTGATTCTGACGCCGCACGTGGGCGGCAGCACCGAAGAAGCGCAGCAGAATATCGGCATTGAAGTGGCGGGCAAGCTGATCAAGTACAGCAATAACGGTTCCACGCTGAGCGCCGTCAATTTCCCCGAGGTCTCGCTGCCGGAGCATCCCGGCAAGCACCGGCTGCTGCATATTCACCGGAATCAGCCGGGCGTGCTGTCGCAGATCAACGCGATTTTCTCCGAGCGCAGGATCAATATCGCGGGTGAATATTTGCAAACGAATGCGCGCATCGGGTATGTGGTAATCGATGTGGAAGCCGACGACCGCGCGGAAACCTTGGAGGCAAAACGCTTGCTGGATGAAGTTCCGGGAACCATTCGCACGCGGATCTTGTATTAGTGGGGCAGCCAATCCTGGCTGCAGCAGCCTTTCAGGCGGCTTGATTATGAAGTTCTTCATCCTTCTATTTGCAACCGCCATCGCGGCAGGCCAGCCGGCGCAGAAGCCCGGCTCCGTAGAAGGTCTCGTAATCAACTCCGCCACCAAAGCGCCGGTGGGTAAGGCAACCGTCACTCTGCACAACACAGCGAAGGGATTCGCGTACGCCGCGATTGCCGACGACGCCGGCAGGTTCCAGTTTCCAAGCGTCGAGCCGGGCGCCAACTACACCATCACCGCGGATGCCCCGGGCTTCACGCAAGAGTTGGCGCATCACGCCAGGCCGTTCACGGTTGCGGAAGAGCAAAAAGTCACCGGCATCACCGCGTCACTCTTGCCCGGCGGCGCTGTCTCTGGCAAGGTAGTAGACGCCGATGGCGATCCCGTTTCCGGCGTCCCCGTCCGGTTGCTGGCATACGGCTATGAATCCGGCGCGCGCCAACTGGGGATCAGCGGGGCGGGAGAGACTGACGACCGCGGCGAGTATCGCCTGTCGCTGCTGACGCCCGGCCGCTATTACCTGCTGTGCAATACTCGCGACAGACAGCCCGATCCTCCAGGCCGCATGCACCGCAGCCAGCCGGAATTGGACTATACGGCGACCTTTTATCCCGCCGCCCGAGACATCTCCGGCGCAACGCCAATTGACGTTCCGCCGGGCGGCGACATCGGCGGGATCGACTTGCGCCTGCAAAAGATTCGGCTGTTCCACATCCGCGGGAACGTCGCCGGATCTGCTCAAGGCTCGCAAAACATGCGCGCCGGGCTTTTTATGGCACGCTGCGAACCTGGCGAACGAGGCATTATTAGCGGGACATGGAACACCATAGTCGCAATGGATGGGACCTTCGACGTTCCACACGTGGCGCCGGGCAGCTATTGCGTTACGGCCCAGGTGAACCGGGATTTTGCGCATCAGACCGTCACTGTCTCCGATCGCGATCCGGATAACCTGGCCCTGACGCTGGCGCCGGCTTTCCAGGTGAAAGGCTCGGTGGTAGTGGAAGGAACGCCGCTCGACACCCTGCCTAATCTCACGATCATGCTTGGGCCGGTGGATACAATCACAGGCTTTGCTGTAGGCCGGGTGCAGCCCGACAACACTTTCGTTGTTGACAATGCGCGGCCGCTATCTTATTCGGTTGATTACAACCGCTTGCCCGCAAACGCCTATGTCAAGTCCATTCGCATTGACGGCCGGGATGCGCCAGAGGGCATGATCGATGTGACATCGGCCGCAGACACGCTGACCCTGGTGGTAGCTACCGATTCGGGCCAAGTGACCGGGTCGCTCCGATCGGCAAACGGCGATGCCGCGGCCGGTATCGCGGTGGTGGTAGCGCCGGTGGGGCAGTCGCTGCGTCACCGTGTCCGTAGCGCGTTCACCGATGCGAACGGGAACTTCAAGGTGACTGGACTGGCTCCCGGCGACTACAAAGCGTTCGCGTTTGAGGCTATCGACCTGGCCTCTATGCAGGCTCCCGACTATCGCCAGCCCTTTGAGAGTATGGGGACTTCCGTCACCATCCACCCCAACGGCCGCGAGACAGTGGACATGAAGGTGATTTCCGCCGACCAAGTAGCCGATGCCGTGAACAAGCTACGCTGAGGAATAGCCATGCGCGCGTTTTTCATCCTGATGCTCGCAGCCTCTCCACTAGCCGCACAGACCGCGGCGGTGGAGGGCAAAGTGACTGAAATGGGGAGCGGCCGTCCGGTCCGCAAAGCCGAAGTGGTTCTGCGCGGCCTGACGCAAACGGGGAACCCGCCGGAAGCCGACAATTACGCGACTGAGACCGATGCCAACGGACACTTTCTGATTGAAGGCATTCTACCCGGCAAGTATCAGGCGGCGCCGTCGCATGCGGGATTCATCACGCGCCCGCAGGGCAAGCCTATGCAGCCGGGAACCTTCGCCCAACTTACTCTGGCAGCGGGCGCGCACGCCACCGTGGACCTCAAGCTGATTGCAACTGGCGCTGTCTCGGGCCGCACTGTTAGCTTGAGCGGCGATGCGGTCACAGGCGCATGGGTCGAAGCGTTGCAGTATTCCTATCCATCGCGTGACGACTCGCCGTCGGGGACTGTGACGGTTGGATTGCCCACCGACGGCCATAGGCAACTGGAGTCTCGTGGAGGGGCCGTCAGCAACGACCGCGGTGAGTTCCGCATCTTCGGTCTGGCTCCTGGGCGATACTATCTGCGCATACAAGAGATGATTCGGCCGGACTTGCTGCTGGAATGCACTGGTGACCAGGCAGTGGCGGCGACTTTGCATGGCATAATGTGGACGGTGAACGAATTCGAAAGCCTATCCGACGGCTCTATACAATGCTCTGCTCCGGAACATATCCGCGGCTCGCGCCCGCTCGGTTTCGGCCAAACCTTTTACCCCGGCGCACACGACTTCGCTCAAGCCGCGCCGCTCGATGTGACACCCGGCGGCGACTTGCGGAATGTCGAGATCCGGCTTCGCCCGGAGGGCGTCTACTCGATTAGATTGGCCAAGCCCACACTAACCGGAGATAGCGCCTTCCCACTGGAGATCCGGAGGCGTGGCGATGCCGGCCAGCCGAACGTTTCCATGAGCTTCCACGGAGACAGCATCGAGATTCCCGGCCTGCTGCCCGGCTCTTACACAGTCGGCGGTCAATTGCAGGATCCGGGACATCCGGACCAATCCTTGTATGCGCGTCAGCTAGTGGAGATAGTGGACCATGATGTGGAAGGCGTTACGCTGAACTTCGCGCCGATGAAGACCGTCACCGGGACCGTCAAAGCAGAAGGCCCGTTGACGGTTCCATTCTCCGGCATGAATGTGGAACTGGACCCGGACGACCCCGACACTCCCACCTTCACCACTCGCGTGAAAGCCGACGGCACATTCACGGCTCAGGTGTTGCCGGAAGCCTACGTTCTGGTGAGGCCGCGCATTCCTACCGCCTATGTGAAGTCGGCCAGGATGGGCGACCGCGAATTGCCCGGACCTCACATCGACTTCGCGCGGCTGGACGGGCCACTTACGATCCTCTTCGGCGTGGATGCAGGCAGTGTGGAAGGCACGGCGCTGAATGCGGGAGGCCGGCCCATGATGCCCTCAAAGATCACGCTGATTCCGGTCGGCTCCAACCAGAGTTGGGAGGCCCGCCTGAAGATTGTCAACGCCGATCAGAACGGCAAGTTCGTGATCCCCGCCGTAGCTCCAGGCGAATACAAGGCGTTCGCCTGGCTGGACGCCGACCTGGGCGCGCCGCAAGACCCCGAATTCCGCAAGCCGTACGAGAGTCAGGGAGTGACCGTGAAGGTTGAGCCCAATGGGCGAAGCTCGGTTCAGTTGAAGCTGATCGTGACCGGGCGGTGAGAGTCGAAACTCCATAGACTGGCCCGAAGCGCGTTCACACGAGTGTGAACGCTGCACGCATGAGTGC
>PLDF01000199.1 GCA_003135055.1 Bryobacterales bacterium
ACATCGCGAATTTTCCGTGGGGCAAGTATGTGGCGGGCGATGCGGCGGACGTGTGCATTTCGTCGTGGAACCGCCTGGCGCCGAATACCATGCCGTCGCTGGCCAAGAGCGGCGCGAACTACATGAACTCGCAGCTGATCCGCATGGAGGCCGACATCAACGGCTATTCGGAAGGGATTGCGCTCGACGTGAGCGGCTACCTTTCCGAGGGGTCGGGCGAAAACGTCTTTCTGGTGCGGAACGGCGTGATTTATACGTCGCCGCTGTCGAGTTCGGTGCTGTCGGGCATCACGCGCGACTCGGTGCTGACGCTGGCGCGGCACTTCGGGATACCGGTGGTGGAGCAGCAGATCCCTCGGGAGATGATCTACATCGCGGACGAGGTGTTCTTCACTGGAACCGCTGCGGAAGTGACGCCGATCCGGTCGGTGGATCGGATTCAGATCGGCGACGGAAATCCGGGACCGATCACGAACCAGCTGAAGGACGAGTACATGGGTGTTGCGTCCGGGCTGAAGCCGGATCGCTTTGGCTGGCTGACGCCGGTGCGGGTGACGGCGGAGCAGCCGGTTACGGCCTAGAGACTGTTGGACATGGGACGCCCGGCCCTGGAGCCGGGCGTTTTCACGTTCCGGGCCGGAAAATGGGCCGCTGGCGCATGGTGATATATGTCACATGCGCGGTTACGGGCGGACTGCTTACAATAGGGTCATCATGAAAAGCGGCAACAAGCAGACGGTACGGATTGCGGTAGCGGTGCTGGTGATCGTGGGCGCGATTTCGTACCTGGCAGTGACCGGGGTCGAGGCCAACAAGAGCTACTACGTCACGATTCAGGAACTGCAGTCGATGGGCGGGAAGGCCTATACGCGGAACCTGCGGGTGGCGGGGAGCGTGGCGCCGGGGAGTATCGCGCGCGACGGATCGCATGCGACGTTCACGCTGGTGGAGCTGGACCGCAAGCTGAAGGTTTCCTATACCGGCGAAGAGCCGCCGCCGGACACCTTCAAGGACAACAGCCAGGCGCTGGCGATTGGGACGTTTGGGCGGGATGGGGTGTTCCACGCGACGCAGCTGCAGGCGAAGTGCGCGTCGAAGTACGCGCCTGCGCAGCCGGGTCAGCAGAAGACGGCCGGGGCGGCGGAGTCGACCGCCATGGCGACCGGCGGACAGTAAAACAGGGCACAGGGCGCAGGGTGCAGGGAGCGGGTCAGCAAAGATTCCGCATGCCTGTGCTTACGAGATTCGTGTGCGCGAGGCGTGAGGTAGACTGCCTGGAAAGCAACTATGACCAGCATCATCGCCGAGTGCGAGGAGGTATCGAAGCTGTACGGCACGTTCGCGGCGCTGCGCAAAGTGTCGGCGCGGCTGGAGCGCGGGCGGTGCTATCTGGTGCTGGGGGAAAACGGGGCGGGGAAGTCGACGCTGCTGCGTACGCTGGCCGGGTTGTTGAGGCCGAGTTACGGGAAGGTGCGGGTGTTTGGGGCAGAGGGGCAGGCGGAGGATCCGATGGAGGCGCGGGAGCGGATCGGGTACATGAGCCACGCCACCATGCTGTATGACGAGTTTTCGGGCGTCGAGAATCTGCGGTATTTCGCGAGCCTCTATCGGGGCCGGGACTGCGTGACGCCGGAAGAAGCGCTGCGGAGCGTTGGGCTTGATCCGGAGCTGCCGCGGCCGGTGGGGCAGTATTCGCAGGGGATGAAGCAGCGGGCGTCGCTGGCGCGGGTGCTGATTTCGCGGCCGGAGCTGCTGCTGCTGGATGAGCCGTTCTCGAACGTGGACGTGCATTCCGCGCGGGCTATGGTCGGGCTGCTCAAGGGCATGCGCGACGCGGGAAAGACAGTTTTTGTGATCACGCATCAGGCATCGCTGCTGGAAGGCGTGGCCGATGAATTCGTCTGGATGCAGGCCGGGCAGATTGTGGATCGAACTGTCGGCTTGGCGCGCGTCACGAGTTTGGGTGAGGACGTCCAATGAATTCGCTCTGGGCGGTGACGCTCGCGACGCTGGTCAAGGATATCCGCCTGGAGTGGCGTTCGAAGGATGCGCTGAATTCCATGCTGTTTTTTTCCTTGCTGGTGGTGGTGATCTTCGTATTTTCTTTCGATCCGTTGGCCGAAGAGTCGCGACACATTGTCGGCGGATTGGTTTGGGTGGCGTTTTTGTTTGCAGCGGTGGTGGCGCTCAACCAGACATGGGCGCGCGAATTGCGCAATCAGGTGCTGGACGCGTATCGGGTTTCTCCGGCGCCGGCGAATGCGTTATTCCTGGCGAAAGCGGTGGGAAATTTTATTTTTGTCAGCGTTCTGGAAGCGCTGATGACTCCGTTGTTCGTGATTTTTTATAACTTGCGAGTCCTGGGTCCGGCGTGGCAGTTGATTCCGATTGCGGTTTTGGGAACGTGGGCGCTGGTGGTGAATGGAACATTCTTTGCGGCAATGTCGCTGCGCACACGCAGCCGCGAGATCATGCTGCCGCTGCTGNNACGATGTGGTGTTTACTACAGCTTGCCTGGCATTGTTCGGAATGATTTTGCACGCGGAATGAAGCGACTTTTCGCCATCTTATCGGTGCTCACAGCAATTTTGCTGGCCTATGCCCTGTACGAGGCGCTGGTGGTTGCGCCTACCGACGCGCAGCAGGGCGACGTGTACCGGATTATTTACTATCATGTGCCTTCGGCGTGGACCGCTTTTCTGCTGTTCTTTATTAATTTCATTGCGTCGATTCAGTATTTGACCAGCAGAAAGCCATCGACAAAAACTGCGGCGAAGTGGATCGTCATTGTGGGCGGCGTTTTAGGGATAAGTGCGTGTTTTGTGCCCCCAGTACAACGGATGCTTCCTACGGGCATGCAGCCGAGCTCCGTGGCAACGACGGTGCTTTTGATTCCAATATTTTATTTTTTGGTAGGGAGATATTTTCCCTGGCAG